>JAAXOU010000056.1 GCA_012396115.1 Streptomyces somaliensis DSM 40738
CGGGCGGCCCCGGAGCGGCGGACCCGGCGCGGCGCCCGCGCCGCCGTCCGGTCCGCCCGCGCCGGCCGGGAAGCCGGGCCTGCCCAGTCCCATCACCCGCTTCGTCGGCCGCGCCGGCGAGTTGCGGCGGGTGACGGCCTCCCTGCGCGGTTCCCGGCTGGTCACGCTGTACGGGCCGGGCGGGGTCGGCAAGACCCGGCTCGCCACCGAGTTCGCCTCCCGCGCCGACTCCGACACCGCCGACCTGGTGCGCCTGGTCGAACTCGCCGGGCTCCGCGCCGGCGACGACCTCCCCGACACGGTCGCGCGGGCGCTCGGGCTCCCCGGCGCCCCCCTGCTGGAGCAGCCCCAGTCCGGGCGCAGCCGGTTCGACCAGCTCACCGCCTTCCTGTCGACCCGGCGCGTCCTGCTGGTCCTCGACAACTGCGAGCACCTCATCACCGAGGTCTCCCGGTTCGCCTCCGAGCTGCTGGCCGCCTGCCCGCGGCTGCTGCTCCTCGCCACCAGCCGCGAACCGCTGATGATCACCGGTGAGGCGATGTGCCGGGTCGACCCGCTGCGCCTTCCGTCCTCCGAGGCCGAGGCCGAGCACTCCACCGCCGTGCAGCTCTTCTGCGACCGGGCCGCGCTGGTGCGCCCCGGCTTCGCCCTCACCCCCGCCAACGCGGCCCAGGTGGTGGAGATCTGCCGCAAGCTCGACGGGCTCCCGCTCGCGATCGAGCTCGCCGCCGCCCGGCTGCGCTCGATGTCCCTCCAGCAGATCACCGAACGCCTCGACGACCGCTTCCGGCTCCTGGCGGCCGGCAACCGCACCACCGCCGCCCGGCACCGCACCCTGCGCGCCACCATGGACTGGAGCTGGGCGCTGCTCACCGAGCCCGAGCGCGCCCTGGCCCGGCGGCTCTCCGCGGCCGGCAACGGCGTGACCCAGGACGCGGCCGCCGCCGTCGGCGCGGGCGCGGGCCTGACGGAGGAGGACGTGCCGTACGTCCTGTCCTCGCTGGTCGACAGGTCCCTGCTGCACCTGTGGGAGACCGGGGACGGCGAGATGCGCTACCGCATGCACGAGACCACCAGGGCGTACTGCGGGGAGCGCCTCGCCGAGGCCGGTGAGCGCGAGTCGGCGGAGGCCGCCTGCACCCGCTACTTCCTCGAACTCGCCGAGCACGCCGCCGGGCAGCTGCGCGGCGCGGGCCAGCCGAGCTGGATCACCCGGCTCGACGCCGACCACGACAACGTGCTGCTGGCCCTGCGCCGGGCCGTGGACGGCGGGGACGCCGACACCGCGGTCCGGCTGGGGCTGGCCCTGAGCTGGTACTGGGTCATGCGCGGCCGGTACACCGAGGCCAACAGCCGGTGCGCCGAGCTGCTGCGGTTCGGCGCGCGCGTACCGGAGAGGGCCGCGGCCCTGTTCACCACGTTGCGGCTGCTGCTGCCCGCGCCCGCCGGCCGCGACCCGGACGGCGGGGACCGCGACCGGGGCGTCGCCGAGGCGGCCCGGCGGGCCCGTGACTGCGACGCCATGAGCGAGCACCCGCTGCTGGCCCTGCTGGAACCCAAGTGCTGGCAGCTCGCGGGCGAGCACGAGGAGATGGAGCGCAGCGCCCGGCGGGCCTGCGCCCACCCGGACGCCTGGGCGCGGGCCTCCGGCCGCGCCGCCCTCGGCTTCGCGGCGGAGACCGCGGGCGACGTCGGCGCGGGCGAACGGCACCTGCGGGCCGCGCTGGAGTCGTTCCGGGAGCTGGGCGACCAGTGGTCCACGGGTCAGCTCACCTCCATGCTGTCCCGGTTCACCTCGCTGCGCGGGGACACCGGGGGGACGCTGGCGCTGCTGCACGAGGCGCACACCGCGATCGAGGCGGTCGGTTCGGCCGACGACATCGCGCGGATCCGGGTGCGGCTCGGCTTCGAGCAGCTCCGCTCCGGGGAGTACAACGCCGCGGAGGTGAGCTTCCGGCACGTGCTGCGCGGTCCGCGGCGCACGATGCCCGAGTACGAGGTGCTCGTGGCCGCGGGCCTGGCGGAGCTGGCCACCCGGCGCGGGCAGCCGTCCATCGCCTCCGCGCGGCTCGAACGGGCGCTGCGGCTGCTCGACGGCACGCTCATCGACAAGGAGTACCTGCACATCGAGGTGCTGCGGCGCACCGCCGCGCTGGAGCTGTCGCAGGAGGCGGGGGACGTCGCCGCGGCCCGGTCGGCGGCGGCCGAGGCGCTGCGGCTGGCCCTGCCGCTCAACGACATGTGGGTGCTCGCGACGGTCGCCGAGCTGCTGGCGGCGGTCACCCTGCACGAGGGCGGGCCGGAGCGGGCGGCGCGGCTGCTCGGCACGGCGACGGCGCTGCGGGGGCTGGCGGACCTGGGGAGCCCCGAGGTGCGGGCCCTGGACGAGGAGCTGACGGCACGGCTGGGCGCGGCGGAGTTCCGCCGTGTGCGCGCGGAGGGCGAACGCCTCTCCCGGGAGGCGGCGGTGCGGGCGCTGGTGGCCGCGGTCTGAAGGGGCCGGCGGCTACCGGTCCCGGCTACCGGTTGAGGAAGGCCAGGACCGCCAGGACCCGGCGGTGGCCGGTCCCCGTCGCGGGGAGGCCCAGCTTGGTGAAGATGTTCTTGATGTGCTTGCTCACCGCCGGTGCCGACAGGCCCAGCAGTTCGCAGATCCGCCCGTTGTCGTGGCCCTCCGCCATCAGGCCGAGCACCTCGCGCTCGCGCGGGGTGAGCTGGTCGAGCGGGTCGTGGGTGCGGCGACGGCCGAGGAGTTGGGATATCACCTCGGGGTCCATGACCGTGCCGCCCGAGTGGACGCGGTGCAGCGCCGCCATGAACTCGGCGACGTGGCCCACCCGGTCCTTCAGCAGGTAGCCGATCCCGCTCGCGTCGTCGCCGAGGAGTTCCGTCGCGTAGTTGTCCTCCACGTGCGCGGACAGCACGAGCACCGGGAACCCGGGGCGCCCGCGGCGGAGTTCGGCGGCGGCCCGCAGGCCCTCGTCGCGGTAGGTCGGGGGCAGCCGGACGTCGAGCACCACCACGTCGGGCGTCAGGGACTCCACGAGCGCGGGCAGTCCGTCGGCCCGGTCCACGGCGCCGACGACCGTCATGCCCTCCGTCGCCAGCAGCAGTTCGAGTCCGGCCCTCAGCAGGGCGTCGTCCTCAACGATCAGCACGCGCATGGAAGTTCCACCCGGATGGTCGTGGGCCCGCCCGGCGGGCTGGACACCTCGGTCGTTCCGTCGAAGGCCGCGACCCGGCCCCTGATGCCGGCGAGCCCGCTGCCGCGGGTCTCGTCGGCGCCACCGCGGCCGTCGTCGGTCACGGTGACGTACAGGGTCTGCCCCTCGGTCCCCACGGTCACACGGATCCGGGAGGCTCCGCTGTACTTGACGGCGTTGGTGAGCGTCTCGGCGACGACATGGTACGCGGCCACCTCCACCGCGGCGGGGGCGCGGGTCAGTTCGCCGATCTCGAGGTCGCACGGCAGCGGGCAGCGCAGGGCGAGGGCCGAGACCGCGCCGGCCAGGCCGCGGTCGGCGAGGACGGGCGGGTAGATGCTGCGTACGACGTTCCGCAGCTCGGCCAGGGCCTCCTCGGCCGCGGACTGGGTCACCCCGATCAGTTCGCGGGCCTTGGCGGGGTCGCCGTCCAGGAGGCGTTCGATGATGCCCAGGTGCAGCCGCACGGCGACCAGCCGGTTCTGGGTGGAGTCGTGCAGGGCGCGTTCGATGCGGCGCAGCTCCGCGGCGTGCGCCTCCAGGGCCTCCGCCCGGGAGGTGGTGACCTCGGCGAGCCGGTGGGCGAGCCGCGCCCGGCCGGGGGCGGTCAGCTGGCGGACCCTGAACCGGGCGTGCAGCAGGGCCACCGGCGGGGCCAGGTACACCAGGAGGGCCAGGTGCGGGACGGTCGCCAGGGGGCTGAGGAGCGCGGTGGGCCAGTCGCGGACCTCGAAGAGGGCGGGGCTGAGCACGACGTGCGGCGGGAGCAGCCACCACCACAGCGGGAGGGTGAGGGCGACCACGGAGGTGAGGGTCGGCACGAGGACGAAGACGCCCGCGAGCAGCCCGGTCAGCGCGTTGGCCACGGACCGGCCGAGTTCGCGCCGCAGCCGGGCCATTTCCTCCTGGGGTCCGGGCGCCGGCTCCCTGGGGACCGGTATCCGCCTCCTCGTGAGGACCGAGGCGCTGGCGTCCAGGTCCCTCGCCCGTTTCCTGCCGGCCCGCTCCAGCACGGCGGGCACGAAACAGGTGCGCAGCCCCGCCGCGGAGAACACACAGGCGAAAACGAGGAAGGGGAGCGCGAACCAGGAGCCCACGGCCGAACGCGCTGCGGCCACCAGATAGCGCACCTCGGGCCGCGCCTTTTGGACCTTTTCCCTCAGGGCCGAGCCGATATTTCGCTTCCCGGCTGTATCTGGGTGCACCTTCCCGGGTGTATCCAACTCTCCGTTGTCCGGCTTCGCGGCCTCGTGATAACTTCCCGGCGTCATTCTGAGCGGGGGTTTCCTCTTGTCCGGCGTTTCCATGAATTACAGCGCACCCGACGCGCCTGCACTGATCCTGCGCGACGTAACGAAGAACTATGGCTCCAAAGAGAATTCCGTGCAAGCCCTTCGGGGTATTTCCGTAGAACTTGCACGGGGTACCTTCACTGCGGTAATGGGCCCCTCCGGTTCCGGAAAGAGCACATTCCTGCACTGCGCCGCCGGACTGGACCGCCCCAGCGGGGGCGAGGTCCGGCTCGGCGGCGTCTCGCTGTCCGGCATGCGCGAGGACGAGCTGACCGGTCTGCGGCGGGACCGGATCGGGTTCGTGTTCCAGGCCTACAACCTGCTGCCCTCGCTGAACGTGCGGGACAACATCACCATGCCGCTGCGGCTCAGCGGCGCGTCCCTGGACCGCGCCTGGCTGGAGGAGATCACCGAGCGCGTCGGGCTGACCGGCCGCCTGGGCCGCCGCCCGTCCGAGCTCTCCGGCGGCCAGCAGCAGCGGGTGGCGATCGCCCGGGCCCTGATCAGCCGGCCCGACGTCATCATGGCCGACGAGCCGACCGGCGCCCTGGACTCCCACACCGGCAAGGAAGTGCTGCGGCTCTTCCAGGACCTGGTCCACGACCTCGGGCAGACCGTGCTGATGGTCACCCACGACCCCGTCGCCGCCTCGTACGCGCACAGCGTGCTCTTCCTCGCCGACGGCAGGCTCGTCGAGCAGCTCGACTCCCCGACGGCCGAGACCGTCGCCGAGCGCATGGCGCGGCTCGGAGGCCGGTGACCGTGCTCGAGATCGCGTGGAAGACCCTGCGCGCCCGCAAGGCCGCGTTCCTCGGCGCCTTCGTGGCGCTGTTCTGCGGTACGGCGGTGCTCGCCGCGTCCGGCATCCTCGTCGAGTCGGGACTGCGGACGTCGGTGCGGCCCGAGCGCTACGCCGGTGCCCCGGTGGTGGTCGGCGGCAACCAGACGCTGCGGATCCCCGGCGGCGACTTCACCGTCCAGGAGACGCTGCCCGAGCGGGCCCGGCTGAAGGCGGACACCGTCCGCGCGGTGGCCCGCGTCCCGGGGGTGGAGCGCGCCGTCGGCGACTACGACTTCGCCGCCGCACTGGCCGTCCCGGGCGCCGGGCCGGTGTCCGGGCACGGCTGGGACAGCGCGGTCCTCGGCCCGTTCCGGCTGACCGAGGGCCGGGCGCCCGCGTCCGCCCTCGACGTGGTGCTGGACTCCGCCACCGCCCGGGCCGCCGGCGTGCGCACCGGGGACCGGGTCCGCGTCGTCGTGGAGGCCGTGCCCGCCGAGTACCGGGTCGCGGGCATCGCCGCGCCGGCCGGCGGCGCCGTGCTCGAGCGGCGGGGCGCGGTGTTCTTCACCACCGCCACCGCCGCCCGGTTGTCCGGCCACCCCGGTGCCTTCGACGCCGTGGGCGTGCTCGCCGGGGACGGCACCGACGCCGACGACCTGGCCGACCGCATCGAGGGCGCCGTCTCGGGCACCGTCGCCTACACCGGCAACGACCGCAGCCACCTGGAGTTCCCCGACATCGGCTCCTCCAGCGGGCTGCTCATGCTGGTCGCCACCTCCTTCGGGGGCATGGCGGCCTTCGTCGCCATGTTCGTGGTGGCGGGCACCCTCGGGCTCTCCGTCAACCAGCGGCGCCGGGAGTTCGCGGTGCTGCGCGCCATCGGCTCCACCCCGCGGCAGGTCTACAAGCTGGTCCTGGGCGAGGCGCTGCTGGTCTCGGTCGTCGCCGGCGTCCTGGGCTGCGTCCCCGGCGTGGCCGTGGCCGAGCTGCTGCGCGGCCTGTTCGCCGGGTTCGGCGCGATCCCCGAGGACCTCCCCCTGGTCGTCGGTCCCGGGCCGATGGTGGTGGCGCTGGTCCTGGGCGTCGCCACGGCCCTGCTGGCCGGGCTGATCGCCGCGTATCGCCCCGCGCGCATCAACCCCGTCGACGCGCTCGGCGAGGCGGCCGTGGAGCGCCGCGGTCTGCCCGTGTGGCGCGTGCTGCTCGGCCTCTTCCTCTTCGGCATCGGCACGCTGCTGGCCCTGATGCCCCTGGTGGTGCGCAGCGAGTTCGGTGCCGCCGGGGCCGGCGGCGCGGCGCTGCTCGGCCTGGTCGGGCTCGCCCTGCTGGGCCCCCTGGTGGTCCGCGCCCTGGTCGCCGTGATCGGCCTGCCGCTGCGGGCGAGCCGGGTCAGCGGCTTCCTCGCCGCCTCCAACAGCCTCACGTCGGCGCGGCGGCTGAGCTCCGCGGTCATGCCGCTGGTGCTCGCCATCGGCTTCAGCGTGACCCTCGTCTACACCCAGACCACCCTGTCCGCGGTCTCCGGCAGGCAGGTCGAGGAGGGCCTGGGCGCCGACTACGTGGTGGGCGACGGCGGTTCGGGCGGTCTGGCGCCGCAGGTCGTCGACCGGGTCCGCGGGGTGAAGGACGTGGAGGTGGCGACCGCCGTGTCCACGTCGAAGGGCTTCATGTCCGTCACCGTCCTCGAGGACAAGGAGATCGCCGGCTTCTCGCTGCGCGGCGTCACCCCCGAGAAGCTCTCCCGGACCATCGACCTCGGGATCGTCGACGGCGACATCGGGGACCTGCGCGGCCGGGCCCTGGCCATGGAGGACTCCCAGGCCACCCTGCTGGGCGCGTCGGTCGGCGAGCGGGTCCCGCTGTACCTCGGCGACGGCACCCTCGTCGAGCTGAAGCTGGTGGCCACGTACGAACGCGGCATCGGCTTCGGCGAGATGACCGTCCCCCAGGAGGTCCTGGCCGGGCACACCACGGCCCGCTCCCCCGGGCAGCTGCTGGTGCGGGTCCGGGACGGCGGCGACCGCGCCGCGGTCGGCGCCGCGCTGCGGGAGCTGGCCGGGGCGCACCCCACGCTGTCCGTGCAGGACCGGGGCGGCTTCTCCGCCGGGGTGCGGGAGGAGGCGACCACGGCCGCCTGGGTGAACCTCACGGGCCTGGCCATGATCCTGGCCTACATCGCCATCTCCGTCGTCAACACGCTGGTCGTGGCGACCGCGGCCCGCTCCCGCGAGTTCGCCCTGATGCGGCTGATCGGCATGACCCGCCGCCAGGTGGTCCGCACTCTGCGCTGGGAGTCGCTGCTGATGTGCGCCATCGCGGTGCTGCTGGGCACCGCGATGACCCTGCTGCCGCTCGGGGCGCTGAGCGTCGCGTTCCTGGGCCGCCCGCTGCCCGCCGGCTCCCCGCTGGTCTACGTGTCGGTGGTCGGCGCCACGGTGGTGCTCGGCATCGTGGCGACGATGCTCCCGGTGCGGCTGGCCCTGCGGGCCAAGCCGGTCGAGGCCATCGGCGTGCGCGAGTAGCGGCACGGCGGGGCAGGGAAAGGGGGCGGGGCCCCGGCCGGTCGTCCGGCCGGGGCCCCGCCCCCTCATCGCGTGCGCCCGCTCAGGCGTCCATGGCCTCGACGAGGCTCTTGGGCCGCATGTCGGTCCAGTGGGTGTTGACGTACTCGACGGCCTCGGCGCGGGAGGTCTCGGCCAGGGCGACCTCCCAGCCGGCCGGCACCTCGGCGAAGGACGGCCACAGGGAGTGCTGGCCCTCCGCGTTGACCAGGACCAGGTAGGTGGCGTTCTCGTCCTCGAAGGGGTTGGTCATGGGATGTTTCCTTTCGTGTGTCCCGTCCGCTGTCCGCGGGGTCTGCCTGCCAGGGGTGTGCCCGCCGCACTTCCGCGCGGCGGGGTCTGCTCGCCGCGCGGTCTACCTGCCCGGCGCGGCGGCCTCCGCGATCTCGCGCAGGCCGTCGCCGAAGCCCTGGGCGAGCCGTTCCACCGTCTCGCGCCGGTGCAGCGCGGTCGAGTACGTCCAGGAGAACTCCATCCGGTCCCCGGACACACTGCCGGTGACGTCCAGCACGTTGGTGCGCAGCTCGGCGGGCGCGTGGTCGCCGCCCGGGCTCGGCAGGAACCGGCGGTAGAAGCCGTCCCCCCCGTCCTGGCCGCCGAACTGCCCCAGGTAGTTGAAGGAGACCGGCACCATCGGCAGGTCCCTCAGCCCGGCCCGCTGCTCCTCGGTGCCCAGGTGGGCGAGGGCGCCGAAGCCGATGCCGTTGCGTGGCACCCGGCGCAGCTGCCGCTTCACGGCCGCGACCGTCCGGCGCCAGTCCTCGTCGCCGGGCAGGTCCAGGGCGACCGGGTAGACGGTGGTGAACCAGCCGGCCGTACGGGAGATGTCGACGTCGTCGAAGAGCTCCTCGCGGCCGTGGCCCTCCAGCTCCACCAGCACCCGGGAGGAGCCGGTCCACCGCTGGAGGGTGCGCCCCAGCGCGGCCAGCAGCACGTCGTTGATGCGGCTGCGGAAGACGCCGGGCACCCGCTGCAGCAGCAGGCGGGTCTGCTCCTCGGTCAGCGCCGACACGACCGTTCCCTGCGAGGCCACGGTGTTGTCCCCGCCCGGGTGGTCCAGCGGCACCTCGACCGGTGCGCCGTCGAGGACGCCGGCCCAGTGGGCGGCCTCGTCGTCGAAGCCGCCCTCGCGGGTGAACTCCGCGAGGCGGTTGGCCCACTGCGGGAAGGAGGTGGACTTGGCCCCCAGGTCGGGTTGCTTCCCCGCGGCGAGCTGCCGGTAGGCGGTCGCCAGGTCCTCCAGGAGCACCCGCCAGGTCACCCCGTCGACCACCAGGTGGTGGGCGCACAGCAGCATCCGGACCGGGCGGGCGGCGCCGCTGTCGAAGGCGACGGCCTCGAACAGCGGACCGGTCTCCAGCCGCCCGGCGGGCCGGGCGCGGTGCGCCCGCTCGCGGATCGCCGCGTCGAGGGCGTCGTCGTCCAGTCCGGAGGTGTCGACGGTCCGCCAGGCGTCCGGCGCGTCGTCGTGCGGCGCGATCCGCTGCCTCCACTCGCCGTCCTCGCGCGTGACGCGCAGCCTGAGCATGTCGTGCTGCTCCAGGACGGCCTCGACGGCCCGGGGCACCAGGGCGAGGTCGACGGTCTCGTCGAGTTCGACGAGGAGCGTCATGTCGAAGTGCTCGGGCGCCTCGGGGTGGCTGTCGAGGAACCAGCTCTGCACGGGGGTGAGCGGGACCTCGCCCGTCACCGCGCCCTGCTCGGCCGCCGCCTCGCGGGCGCCGGCCTGCGCCCCCCCGCCCGCGTCGAGCCCGGCCGCGAGTCCGGCCACGGTCTGGCGTACGAACACGTCCTTCGACGTCAGGTCGAGACCCGCCTTGCGGGCCCGGGACACCAGTTGGATGCTGAGGATGGAGTCGCCGCCCAGCTCGAAGAAGTTGTCCTCGGCGCCGACGCGTTCCACGCCGAGCAGCTCGGCCCAGATGCCGGCGAGGAGGCGTTCCGTCGCGGTGCGCGGCTCCACGTAGGCGGCGCCGGCGAGGGCGTCGTGGGACGGCTGCGGCAGGGCCGCGCGGTCCAGCTTGCCGTTGGCGTTGAGCGGGAGCTCGTCGAGGAGCACGACGGCGGCGGGGACCATGTACTCGGGCAGCGCCGCGGAGGCCGCCGCCCTGATCTCGCGGGCGGTGACGCCCTCGGCCACCGCGTAGGCGACCAGGCGCCGGGCCCCGGGCGAGTCCTCGCGCACGACGGCGACGGCGTGCCGGACCCCGGGCGCCGCGGCCAGGACGGCCTCGACCTCGCCGAGCTCGATGCGGAAGCCGCGGATCTTCACCTGGTTGTCGGCGCGGCCGATGAACTCCAGCTCGTGGTCCGCCGTCCAGCGCACCACGTCCCCGGTGCGGTAGAGCCGGCTGCCGGCCGGGCCGAAGGGGTCGGCGACGAACCGTTCCGCCGTCAGGTCGGGCCGCCCGGCGTACCCCTGGGCCACGCACGCGCCGCCCAGGTACAGCTCGCCGTGCACCCCGACGGGCACCGGCCGCAGCGAGGCGTCCAGCACGTGTGCGCGCACCCCCGGCATGGGGCGGCCGATCAGCGGCTTCGCGCCGTCCCGGATCGGCCAGTACACGCTGTTCACGGTGTTCTCGGTGGGGCCGTAGAAGTTGTACCCGGCACTCACCCCGGCCGCGCGCAGCCGGGCGAGCAGGGCCTCGTCGAGCGCCTCGGCGCCGACGGTGACCACCTGCGGGCGGTGGCGGCCCTCGTCGAGCAGTCCGGCCGCGACGAGCTGGGTGAGGTACGACGGGGTCGCGTCGAAGTAGTCGACGCGCCACTCGTGCAGGGCGCGGCACAGCTCCTCGGCGTCCAGCCGGGTCCGCTCGTCCACCACGTGCAGGTGGTGGCCGTTGAGCAGCCACACCAGGGGGTCCCAGGACGCGTCGAAGGAGAACGCGGCGATGTGCGCGGCGCGCCGGGGCGTCCCGGGGTCCGGCAGCGCGTCGAGCACGACCGCGCGGTAGCCCTCGATCATGGCCCGCAGGTTCCCGTGGTCGACCACGACGCCCTTGGGGGTGCCGGTGGAGCCGGAGGTGTACATCACGTACGCGGGGTGGGCGTCGGTGAGCGGCCGGACCCGTCCGGCGTCGGTGAGCGGCGAGGCGTCCCCCTCGGCCAGGGCGGCGGCGAGGTCCCCGTCCAGGGAGACCACGTTCACGTCGGGGCCGAGCAGTTCGCGCAGCGCGGCCGCGCTCGGCTCGACGGTGAGGACGCTGTGCGGGCGGGCCTGGCCGACGATCGAGCGGATCCGCCCGTCGGGGTAGGCCGGGTCGACGGGCACGTAGGCGG
The DNA here is from genome assembly GCA_012396115.1 of Streptomyces somaliensis DSM 40738. GTDB lineage: Bacteria > Actinomycetota > Actinomycetes > Streptomycetales > Streptomycetaceae > Streptomyces > Streptomyces somaliensis. The sequence goes on from JAAXOU010000056.1 coordinate 11,120, forward strand.
CGCCGGCCCGCAGCACCGCGAACACGGCGGTCACCGCGTCCGCGGTGCGCGGCAGGACCAGGGCGATCCGGTCGCCGGGCCCGGCGCCGGAGGCGACGAGCCGGCGGGCCAGCCGGTTGACGCGGGCGTCGAGTTCGCCGAAGGACAGCGTGGTGTCCCCCGCGGTCAGCGCGGGCCGCTCCGGGTGCGCGGCGGCGGCCTCGGCCAGGCCGTGCAGGACGTGGTCGCGCCCCGTTTCGAGGGCGGGCCCGGACGCGGCGGCCAGCAGCTCGCGGCGGGTGGCCTCGGGCAGCGGGACGAGGTCGCGCAGGGCGCGGCCGTCGTCCTCGGCCATCAGGCGCAGCAGCAGCCCGAGCTGGTCGGCGAAGCGGGCGACGGTCTCGGGGTCGAACAGTTCGGTGTTGTACTCCAGTGCGCCCAGCAGCCGCCCGTCCACCTCCCCGAAGTCCAGGCTGAGGTCGAACAGGGAGTGCTCGCGGACCAGCGGGTGCTCGGTGATGGCCAGGCCGTCGAGGCGCGGGGCCTCGCCCGGCGCGTTCTGCAGCGCCACGACCGCCTGGACCAGCGTGGGCCGCGACGGGTCGCGCTCGGGCGCCACCGCCTCCACCACCCGGTCGAAGGGCACGTCGGCGTGCTCGAACGCCTCCAGGACGGTCTCGCGGACGTCGGCGAGCAACTGGGCGACGGTCGCCGACTCGTCGACGCGGCCGCGCAGCGCCAGGGTGTTGACGAAGAACCCGACGATGTTCTCCAGCTCGGCGCGTTCCCGGCCGGAGGTGACCGTGCCGACGGTGATGTCGTCCTGGCCGGTCCACCGGGACAGCAGGAGGCGGACGGCGGCGGTGAGCGTCATGAACAGCGTGGCGCCGTTCGCCCGGCCGAGCCGGTGCAGCCCCTCCAGGACGTCGGCGGGGACCGCGAAGTCGTGCACCGCGCCGGCGGTGCCGCGCACGGTGGGGCGCGGGCGGTCGGTGGGCAGTTCCAGCGGCTGGGCGCCGGCGAGCCGCCGCTTCCAGTGCTCCAGGGACTCGAGGAAGGCCTTCGAGGACTCCCTGCGGGTCTGCCACACGGCGAAGTCGGCGTACTGCAGGGGCAGTTCGGGCAGTCCGGCGCGTGCGGGCAGCTCGGCGGCGGGCGCGTCGGGGTGGGACAGCGCCGCCGCGTACAGGGAGCCGAGCTCCCGGGTGATCACCGACATCGACCAGGCGTCGGTGACGATGTGGTGGATGCTCATGAGGAGCACGTGCTCCTCGGGGCCGAGCCCGACGAGCAGCAGCCGCAGCAGCGGGCCCTCGTCCAGCGCGAAGGGCCGCTGGACCTCCGCGGCGAGCCGCGCGTCGAGTTCCTCCCCGGACCGTCCGGTCAGGTCCTCGAAGGGCAGCGGTACGGGCGCGGGCGGGCGGACGACCTGCACCGGGCCGCCGTCCCGCGGGACGAAGACGGTGCGCAGCGACTCGTGCCGGTGCACCAGGGCGTCCAGCGCCGCCCGCAGCGCCGTCCGGTCCAGCGGTCCGGTGAGCCGGAGCGCGCCGCCCGAGTTGTACTCGGAGCCGCCCGGCTCGAAGTCGTCCAGGAACCACAGGCGGCGCTGCGTGAACGACAGCGGCAGCGGCTCGTCGCGCGGCGCGGGCGTGATCCGGTCGGCGTCCGGGTCCTGCGCGGCGGCGGCGTCGATCAGCTCGGCGAGCCCGGCGATGGTCGGGCGGTCGAAGACGCTGCGCGGCGGCAGCCGCACCCCGAGCACCTCGGCGGCCCGGGACAGCATCCGGACGCTGCCGATGGAGTCCCCGCCGACCCGGAAGAAGTTGTCGTGCACGCCCGGGTCCTCCAGGCCGAGCAGCTCGGCCCAGATCCCGGCGAGCGCGGTCTCGGTGGGGGTGGAGGGGGGCACGTGGCCCGCGCCCGACTGGCCCGCCCAGTCGACGGCGGGCAGCGCCCTGCGGTCCACCTTGCCGTTGCCGGTCAGCGGGACCGCGTCGAGGAGGCAGAAGGCGGCCGGCACCAGGTACTCCGGCAGGATCGCGGCCACCTCCTCGCGCAGGCCGTCCACGGTCGTCTCGCCGGGCACGGCCGGCACCACGTACGCGACGAGCCTGCGGTCGGTGCCGCGGCCCTGCACGTCGACGACGGCCTGCGACACCCCGGGCAGCCGCAGCAGGGTGCCCTCGATCTCGCCGGGCTCGACGCGGTGGCCGCGGATCTTCACCTGGCCGTCGGAACGGCCCAGGAACTCCAGTTCGCCGTCGGCGCGCCGGCGCACCACGTCGCCGCTGCGGTACATGCGGGCGCCCGCCGGGCCGAAGGGGTCGGCGACGAACCGCTCCGCGGTCAGGGCGGCCCGCCGCCAGTAGCCGTGCGCCAGGCCGTCGCCCGCGATGCACAGCTCGCCGGGCACACCGGGTCCGACCGGCCGCAGCCAGCGGTCCAGGACGTACACCCGGGTGCCCTCGATCGCGGTGCCGATCGGCGGGGTGCCCGCGCCGGACAGCGGGGCGCTCATGGTGGCGCACACGGTGGACTCGGTGGGCCCGTAGGCGTTGAACATCCGGCGGCCCGCGGAGAACTCCGCGACCAGCTCGCCGGGGGTCGCCTCGCCGGCCACCAGCAGCGCCTCCAGCGGACGCAGGTCCTCCGGGTCGAGGCCGGGCAGCAGTGCCGGCGGCAGCGTCGCGTGGGTGACGCCGTACGCGTCGAGCGCCCGGACGAGCCCCTCGCCGTGGAGCTGCTCCCTCGGCAGCACCACGGAGGTGGCGCCGTTGAGGAGGGCCACGGTCAGTTCGGCGATCGCCGCGTCGAAGGCCGGCGAGGCGAACTGCAGCAGCCGCGCCCCCGGGCCCACCTCCATGCGGGAGCCCTGCGCGGCGGCCAGCGCCGCGATGCCGCGGTGGCCGACCAGCACGCCCTTGGGGCGGCCGGTGGAGCCGGAGGTGTAGATCATGTACGCGGCGTCCTCGACCGTGGCGAGGTGCGGCGCGGGCTCGCAGGCCAGGACCTCCTCGCGCACCCGGTCGAGCAGGATCGGTTCGGCCGTGTCCGGGAGCACCCCGGCGACGGAGGTGTCGGTGAGGACCGTGCGCACCCCGGAGTCCTCCAGGACGTAGGCGAGGCGCTCGGCGGGATGGCCGGGGTCCAGCGGCAGGTAGACGCCGCCCGCCTGCATGACGCCGAGCAGCGCGGCCACCTGGTCGGCGCCCCGCTCCAGGCACACGCCCACGAAGTCGCCGCGGCGCAGGCCGCGGCGCAGCAGGTACGCGGCGAAGCGGGCGGCCCGGTCGGTCAGTTCCGCGAAGGTCAGCCGCTCCCGGTCGGAGACGACGGCGACCTCCCCGGGGTGCCGTGCGGCCTGCTCGGCGAGGAGTTCGCCGAGGGTGCGCGGGCTCGGGCCCGCCGCGCCCCGGCCGGCGTCGAGGGCCCGCGCGCGGCCGTCGGCGCCGAGCGGTTCGGTGTCCCGCAGCGGCCGGGGGTCGGCCGCCGCGGCCAGCGCCGCGCACAGGTCGCGGGCGAGCAGCTCGATCGTGCCGGCGTCGAACAGCTCGGCGGCGTACTCGATCTGCGCGTCCAGGCCGTCGGCGGTCTCCTGGAACTCGAAGGTCAGGTCGAAGACGGCGTGCTCGCGCCGCAGCGGGTGGGGGGCGACCTCCAGCCCGCCGAGGCCGGTCCGCTGCCCGTCGTCGAGGTTCTGCAGGACCACCGTGGCCTGCACCAGCGGCGGTGTGGAGGGGTCGCGCTCGTCCAGTACGGCGTCCACGACGGCGTCGAAGGGCACCTCGGCGTGGTCCAGGTCGGCGAGCACGCCGTCCCTGACCCCGGCGAGGAACTGCCCGAAGGTCTGCCGCTCGTCCACCCCTCCGCGCAGCGCGACGGTGTTGACGAAGAAGCCGACGGTGTCGCGCAGCTGCGGGTCGTCCCGGCCGGCCACGACCGTGCCGAGGACCACGTCGTCCGAGCGGGTCCAGCGGGACAGCACCAGTCGCGTCCCCGCGACCAGCACCGTGAACAGGTTGGCGTCCTGCTCGGCGGCGGCCTGCCGCATCGCGTCGGCGGTGGCCTTCGGGACCTGGAAGAAGAGGGAGCCGCCGCCGGTGCCGCGCACCGGGGGCCGCGGCCGGTCGGTGGGCAGGGCCAGCGGTTCGGCCCCGGCCAGCTTGGTCCGCCAGTGCTCCAGGGAGCGCTCGTAGCGCTCGCCGCTCAGCCGCTCGCGCTGCCACACCGCGTAGTCCGCGTACTGCACGGCCGGTTCGGCCAGGCCGGCGGCGCCGGGCAGTTCGGCGGGGGCGGCGGGCCGCTCCAGCGCGGCCCGGTACAGCGCGTCGAGTTCGGCGCGCAGCACGCCCATCGACCAGCCGTCGGTGACGATGTGGTGCATCGTCACCAGCAGCAGGTGCCGGCGCTCGCCGGCCCGCACCACGTGGACGCGCAGCAGCGGCCCGGTGGCCAGGTCGAAGGGCAGGCCGTAGCGCTCGGCCAGCATCTCGTCCAGGGCCTCTTCGCCGTGCGCCTCGATGAGTTCGAAGAGCAGCGCGTCCTCGGCCTCCTGCGGCGGCCGTACGCGCTGCACGCCCTGGCCGTCCTTCTCGTGGAAGGTGGTGCGCAGCGACTCGTGCCGCACGACGAGCGCGGCGCAGGCGCGGCGCAGCGCCTCGGGGTCGAGGTCGCCGCGCAGCTCCAGGCAGAAGCCGGAGTTGTAGTCGGCCCGTCCCGGCTCCAGCCGGTCGAGGAACCACAGGCGCTGCTGGGCGTACGACAGGGGCAGCTCGGTGTCCCGGGGGGCACGGGTGATCCTGTTGCGGTCCTTGCGGGCCTGCTGCGCCGCCAGCCGGCGCAGCATCTCCTGCTTCAGCCGTTCCTTGCGGTCGAGGGTCATCGTGCTCTCCTCCGGCGCTGGTGCGAGTGGTGCGAGTGGTGGGTCGGCAGGGGGGTCATGGTCAGTCCCCGTCCTCGAGTTCGGCGAGGACGGCTTCCTCGACCGCCTCCGCGAAGGCCCGCAGCGTCTGGTGCGTGAACAGGGCCCGGGTCGGCATCCGCACCCCGAGGGCGGTCTCCACGGCGCCGACGACCTGGATGCTGCGGACCGAGTCGCCGCCGATGTCGAAGAAGTTGTCGTGGACGCCGACCCGTTCGAGCCCGAGGATCCCGGCCCAGATCTCGGCGAGCGCCTCCTCGGTGACGGTCTCCGGCGCCTCGTAGCTCTCCTCGGACAGCCGGGACCAGTCGGGTGCGGGCAGCGCCCGGCGGTCCACCTTGCCGTTCGGCGTCAGCGGCAGCGCGTCGATGGGCAGCAGCAGCGTCGGCACCATGTACGCGGGGAGCATCCCGGCGAGCTTGGCCCGTACGGCCTCCGCGTCGGGCACCGTTCCCGGCTCCTCCGGCAGGAGGTGGCCGACCAGCTGCTTGGCCCCGGACGGCGAGTCCGCGACGGCCACCGCGGCGCGGGCGACGCCCGGGCAGTCGGCGAGCGCGTTCTCGATCTCGCCGAGTTCGATGCGGAAGCCGCGGACCTTGACCTGTCCGTCGGCGCGGCCGATGAACTCGATCCGCCCGTCGGTGTTCCAGCGCACCACGTCACCGGTGCGGTAGAGGCGTCCGCCGGTGGAGAACGGGTCGGCGACGAACCGCTCGGCGGTCAGCGCGGGCCGGTTCTCGTAGCCGCGGGCCAGTCCGTCGCCCGCGAGGTACAGCTCGCCCGCCGCCCCGACCGGCACCGGCCGCAGCAGCGCGTCCAGGACGTAGGCGCGGGTGTTGTCCATCGGCCGCCCGATGGGCGTCACGGACGCGCGGGCCTCGTCGGCGGTGATCGGGGTGCAGGTGGCGAAGGTGGTCGCCTCGGTGGGGCCGTAGACGTGCACGACGGTGGTGTCGGGGCACGCCTCGGCGACCCGGGCGAAGGCCGCGGGCTGGGCCGCCTCGCCGCCCGTCCACACCTCGCGCAGTCCGCCGAAGCACCCGGGGTCCTGCTGGGCGAACAGGTTGAACAGCGCGGTGGTCAGGAACATCCCGGTGACGCCGTGCTCGGCCGCCTGGGTCCGGATGGTCTCGGCCGTCAGGTCCCCGACCGGGGCGACGGAGACGGCGCCGCCCGCGAGCAGCGGGGTCCACACCTCGTAGGTGGCGGCGTCGAAGGCGTGCGGCGAGTGGAAGAGCACCCGCTCGTGCCCGCTCCGCCAGCGCCGGTCAGCCGCCAGCGACACGATGCTGCGGTGGTTGACGGTGACGCCCTTGGGGGTGCCGGTGGAGCCGGAGGTGAACATCACGTACGCGGCGGAGTCGGCCGTCACCGGCGGCAGCGCGGTGCCGTCGTCCGCCGGGACGGCGTCGCCCGTCGCGTCGTAGGTGACCACCGGTACCCGGGGGTCGGCGAGGCGGTCGAGCATCGAGGTGTCGGCGACGACCGCCGCGGCGGCGGTGTCCTCCAGCAGCCAGGCCACCCGGTCCGCGGGGAAGGCGGCGTGCACGGGGACGTACGCCGCGCCCGCCTTCAGCACCGCCAGCATCGCCACGACCACCCGCGGGGAGCGCGGCATCAGCAGCAGCACCCGGGACTCGGGGCCGACGCCCCGCTCGCGCAGCACGCGGGCCAGGCGGTCCGCCTCGGCGTCGAGTTCGGCGTAGGTGAGCGACTCCCCGTCGCCGATGACGGCGACCGCCTCGGGCCGCCGCGCGGCCTGTGCGGCGAACAGCTCGGGGACCGTGCCGTCGGGCACCTCGGTGGTGCCGCCGTCCTGGAAGGCCGCCAGGGCGGGGTCGCGCCTGCCCGGCATCCGGCCGAGGGGGATGTCGGCCCCGTCGACCATCGCCCGGAGGATGTCGCCGAGGTGGTCCAGCAGACCGCGGACGGTCGGCTCGTCGAAGTGCTTCGGCTCGTAGCCGAGGATCACCCGGACCCGGCCGCCGGAGTAGGCGCTGAGCGTGAGCGGGTAGTTGGTGGCCTCGTTGGCGTCGACGGCCTCCACCGTCAGGCCGTGGACGCGGGCGCTGTCCTCGTCGACCGGGTAGTTCTCGAAGACCACCAGGCTGTCGAAGAGGGTGGTGTCCGCCGGGAGGCCTGCCTCCGCCTGGATCCGGGCCAGGGAGAGGTAGTCGTGGCGCCGGGCCTCGGTCTGCCGGAGCTGGATGTCCCGGAGCCAGTCGGCGACCCGCTGTTCCGGGGTGATGCGGATGCGCACCGGCAGGGTGTTGATGAAGATGCCGACGGTCGACTCTACGTCCGGCAGGTCGGCGGGGCGGCCCGAGGTCGTCGCCCCGAAGACCAGGTCGGTGCGGCCGGAGCACGCCGACAGCAGCAGCGCCCAGGCGCCCTGGACGACCGTGTTGACGGTGAGCCGGTGGCGCTTGGCGAAGTCGAGCACCGCGTCCGACAGGCCGTCCGGGATGTCGAGTTCCCGGCGCTCGGTGGAGCGTGCGGCGCGGACGTCGTCGGGGGTGCGGTCGTAGGGCAGGGGTACGGGGGTGTCGTAGCCGGCCAGGACCTCCCGCCAGTAGGCGTGCGCGGCCTGGACGTCCTGCTCGGCCAGCCAGGCGTGGTACTCCCGGAACGCCGGGCGGACCGGCAGCGCCCCACCGCGGTAGGCGGTGAACAGGTCGGCCATCACCAGCGGCAGGCTCCAGCCGTCCAGCAGGATGTGGTGGAAGGTCCACACCACCTGCACCCGCGTCTCCGACAGCCGGAACAGCGCCACCCGCGACAGCGGCGCCACCGCCAGGTCGACACCCCTCCGCTCGTCCTCGGCGGTGAACTCCTCCAACGCCGCACGCTGCCCCTCCTCCGACAGCCCCCGCCAGTCCCCGACCGTGACGGGCAGGACGGCTTCGCGCCGGACGATCTGCACCGGTTCGGCGATGCCCTGCCAGGCCAGCGTCGTACGGAGCACGGGCGTGGCGTCCACGACCTGCTGCCAGGCGCGGGCGAGGGCCTCGATGTCGGTGACCCCGTCGAGGACGAGGAGGGTCTGCTCGAAGTAGGAGGAGGAGTCGGGTTCGAGCAGGCTGTGGAAGAGCATGCCCTGCTGCATCGGGGTGAGCGGGTAGATGTCCTCCACCTCGCGCCCGTTCCCGGCCAGCAGGTCCACCTCGGCCTGGGTGAGTCCGGCCAGCGGGAAGTCCGACGGCGTGACCCCGCCGGCACCCTCCGCCACGCAGTGCCCGATCAGCCCGGTCAGCTCCGCCAGGAACCGCTCCGCCAGACCCGCGACCGTCGACTCCTCGTGCACGC
>JAAXOU010000057.1 GCA_012396115.1 Streptomyces somaliensis DSM 40738
GGCGGCGGCCGGTGCCGCGGCGGGAGCGGCGGCGTGCGCGCCGGCCGTGCCGAGGAGCGGGAGGGCGATGGCGGCGCCACCCGTGCCGGCGGCGACGAAACCGCGCGTGAGCGGACTGGTCCTGGTGCGGCGGTGCTTGCCCTTGGCGGACATGGCGGATTCCTCTCCGGCGCCTGCGAGGTGAGCTGTCGGGTTCGGGCTGGAGATGCCCGGCCGCGCGGGTGGCGCGACTTCACCCCGAGCCGTTCGGGAATTCCCGTCCGGCGGACTACCTGGTTCCCCCGCTCCTGCCACACGTGGATGGGTGCGGATTCCGGGGCGGCGGCAGGATTCGGCGATCCGCCCGGCTGGAACGGGACCGTAAACGAGCGGGGACGGCGGGAACAAGGGGATGGCCGCCCCGGTGCATTCACGCCGGGGAATTCCCCGGGGAATTCCGGTTACCCTCCGTGGATCGCGGATCATGGGCGGCCGCGCGGGGCAAGGCTTTCGGGCGGCGGCGCCGGACACGATCCGTCACTTTTATGACGCTCCTCACGCGACGGACCCCATCTCCTCTGATTTCAGGGCATGTTGGAGCAGAACTCGGCAATACGGACAGAAGCACCAGAAGCCCTTCAATCGTCCGGCGTCGGCGGGGAGGCGGGGCCATCGCCCCGGGCCCGTCCCACGGCCCTCGCCCTCCGGAGGCCGGTGCGGACGGGTCGTGGCGAACGGCGCCGGTCCCCCGCGCGCCCCGCCGCACCGGCGCCGGGCGGGCGGCGAGCGCCCGCGATGCGTCGGGGAGCCTCGCACGGAGGATCCGTGTCGTATCGTCGGACCGCCACCCCGTCGGCGGCCGTCGCCGACCCCGGACACGGAGGAGCTCCCGTGACGCAGCAGTTGCCGTCCTTCCCGTCGACCGCCGAGCCGGAGCTGACGGGCGTCCGCAACTTCCGCGACGTGGGCGGGCTGCCGACCGTGGACGGACTCCGGGTGCGGCCCGGGACGCTGTTCCGCAGCGGGCACCTGGCGCACGCCACCGGGGAGGACGCGGCGTTCCTCGCCTCGCTCGGGCTGCACACCGTCTTCGACTTCCGCAACGCCGCCGACCAGGCGCTGGAGGGGCCGGACGTGGAGCTTCCCGGTGTGCGGAACGTCAACATCCCGCTGACCGACCCGGCCGAGGGCGCCGAGTTCTGGGAGATGGTCCGCAGCGGCGACCTGGACCGGCTCCGGGACCTCCTCGGCGACGGCAGGGCGGCGGCGAGGATGCGGGCCGCGTACCGCTCCATCGTCATCGGGCGCACCGCCGAGCACAGCCGGGTGCTGCACGCCCTCGCCGAGGACAGCGTGCCCGTGCTGATGCACTGCGCGGCGGGCAAGGACCGCGCGGGGCTGTCCGTGGCGGTGGTCCTGATGGCGGTCGGCGTGGAGCGCGAGGCCATCGAGGCGGACTACCTGAAGTCGAACGACCCGCACCGCCGCTACCGGGTGCGCCGCGCCGACTCCTCGCCCGACGCGACGTCCCCGCAGGTGATGGAGCTGCTCGATCCGCTGTTCGACGCGCGCGTCGAGTACCTGCACACGGCGTACGCGGCGATCGAGGAGACCTGGGGCTCCACCGAGCGGTACCTCTCCGACGGGCTCGGCCTCAGCGGCCCGACCCGCGACCGGCTGCGCGAGCGCCTGCTCGACGGCTGAGTCCGCAGGGCCGGGCGGGCGGGGCTACTGGTTCCGCCCGCCCAGCATGAACAGCAGGTAGAGGAAGGCCGCGAAGAGGTGGCCCGCGACCAGGTAGGCGAACAGCCGTATCACGAGGTTGCGGTTGATCCACCGCTCCTGGGAGCTGGGGAGGGGGTTCCGGTTCTCCGGCTCGGGCATGGTGTACCTCTCGGTCGTCTCAGTGGCGCTGGGCGGTGCCGTCGCCGAGGCACAGGTCGGCCGCGGCGCTCCGCACGAGGGTGTGGACGAACAGCAGCTCGGCCCCCTCGCGGGTGGCCGCGGCGATCCGGTGCGGGGTGAGCGAGTCGAAGTGGGCGCTGTCGCCCGGGTCGAGGACGTGCGCGGCGTCCCCGAGCGCCAGCCGCACCCGCCCGGCGAGCACGTACAGCCACTCCTCGCCCGGGTGGACCCTGACCCCGTCGCGCAGTCCGGTGTACGGGACCTCGACGCGCAGCGCCTGCATCGCCCGGTTCGCCGCGCCCGCCTGGTGGTACGTCCAGCCGCCGGCCTCGACGGGTTCGGCGCGGCCGGCGCGGACGACCGGGTCCGCGGCGCGGGCCGCCTCGCCGAGCAGCTCGGACACCGTCGTACCGTAGGTGCGGGCGAGCCCGAGCAGCATGGGCAGCGAGGGCTGGCGCCGGCCGGTCTCCAGGCGGGAGAGGTGGGCCGGGGAGAGTCCGGCGCGCCGGGCGGCCGTCTCCAGGGTCAGGCCCCTGCGGCGGCGCAGGGCGCGCAGCCGGGGCGCGACCTCCGACATGCCTTCGGTCGGCTCCCCTTCGAGGGTCGTCATGGGACCATTGCGCCAGGAATTTTCCCCCGGGGCAATCTTCTTGCCTCCTGGGCAAGAATCAGCGGTTGAGGACGGCCTGCCTGACCAGGGTGCGGCCGAAGTCCCAGACCAGTCCGCCGCCGCTGTGCGCCTCGTCCATCACGGCGGTGAACGCGGTGACGAACCGGTCGACGTCCTCCTCGCCGATGATCAGCGGCGGGATCAGTTTGATCACTTCGAGGCGGTCGCCGGAGACCTGGGTGAGGATCCGGTGCCGCTGGAGCAGCGGGACGACGACCATCTGGGCGAAGAGCCCCTTGCGGGCCGCCTGGAGCATCGTCCAGCGGCCCCGCAGCGCCAGCGACGAGGGCCGGCCGAACTCGATGCCGATCATCAGGCCGCGTCCGCGCACCTCGTGGAGCATCTCGTACCGGTCGACGAGTTCCACGAGCCGGGACTTCAGCAGGGCGCCGGTGCGCCGGGCGTTCCCGACGACGTCCTCGTCCTCCAGGACGGCGAGGACGGCCAGACCGGCGGCCATCGCCTGGGCGTTGGAGCCGAAGCTCGCCGAGTGGACGACGACGCGGTCCATCGAGGAGTAGACCTTCCGGAAGATCCAGTCGCGGCCGAGGGTGGCGCTGACCGGCACGTACCCGCCGGACAGGGCCTTGGCGACGCACACCAGGTCGGGTTCGACGCCCTCCTCGTGCTGGTGGGCGTAGAAGTCGCCGGTGCGGCCGAGGCCGGTCTGCACCTCGTCGGCGATGAGCAGGGCGCCCCGCCGGTGCAGCAGGTCCTGGGCCGCGCGCAGGAAGCCGGGCGGGGCCGCGTGGACGCCCTTGCCCTGGACGGGCTCCACGATCAGCGCGGCCACGTCGCCGCGCCCCAGCTCCCGCTCCAGGGCGTCGAGGTCGCCCAGCCCGATCGCGGTGTCGGGCAGCAGCGGGGCGAAGCCGTCGCGGAAGCAGTCCTCGCCGTTGACGGAGAGCGCCCCGGTGGTGAGCCCGTGGAAGGCGTGGGCGCAGTACAGGACGCGCGGGCGGCCGGTGGCGCGGCGGGCGAACTTCAGAGCGGTCTCCACCGCCTCGGCGCCGCTGTTGCCGAAGTGGACCCGGTCCAGGTGGGGCGAGTGGGCGAGCAGCCGCTCGGCGAGGAGGCCGGGCAGCGGCGCGCAGTCGAAGCGGGTGAGGTCGGGCAGGGAGAGGTCGAGGACGTCGTGCAGGGCCCGGCGCACCACGGGGTGATGGCGGCCCAGGCCCATGACGCCGAAGCCGGCCAGCATGTCGAGGTAGTCGTTGCCCTCGGCGTCCCAGAAGTGGGCGCCCTCGGCACGCTCGTAGGTCTTGTCGAAGCCGATGGTGCGCAACATGCGGGGCAGCTGGTGGTTGAGGTGCCTGGCGTGCAGCTCGTACCGCTCGGACGCGCGGTCCGCGAGCAGCGCGCCGAGGTCGAAACCGGTGCTCATGTACGGCTCCTCAGGCGCGCCGACCGGGGAGGGCCTCCCGGGCGGCGCGCAGGGACTCGCGCAGGGAGCCCACGGTGGCGAGGACCGCGGTCGGCTCGTAGCCGCAGTGCGCCATGCAGTTGGCGCAGCGCGGGTCCCTGCCGCGGCCGTACTTCCCCCAGTCGGTCTCCTCGACGAGCTCGCGGTAGGTCGGGACGTACCCGTCGCTCATCAGGTAGCAGGGGCGCTGCCAGCCGAAGAGGGAGTAGTTGGGAATGGCCCAGGCGGTGCAGGGGAAGTCGACCCTGCCCTCCAGGAAGTCGAGGAACAGCGGCGAGTGGTTGAGGCGCCAGCGGCGCCGGTTGCCGCCGGCGAAGGCCCTCCTGAACAGGTCGCGGGTCTGCTCGACGCCGAGGAAGTGCTCCTGGTCGGGCGCCTTCTCGTAGGCGTACGCGGGCGAGATCATCATCTGGTCGACGCGGAGGTCGTCGTTGAGGAAGTCGAGGACCTCGACGACGGTCTGCGGGGTGTCGGTGTTGAAGAAGGTGGAGTTGGTGGTGACGCGGAACCCGCGGCGCTTTGCCTCCCTGACCGCGGCGACGGCCTCGTCGAACACGCCCTCCTTGGCGACGGACTCGTCGTGGCGCTCCCGCAGCCCGTCGATGTGGACGGCGAAGGCGAAGTAGCGCGACGGGGCGAAGGCGTCCATCTTCCCGCGGAGCAGCAGCGCGTTGGTGCAGAGGAAGACGTACTTGCGGCGGGCGACGAGCTGGCGCACGATCTCGCCGATCTGCGGGTGCATCAGCGGTTCGCCGCCGGCGATGGAGACCATGGGCGCCCCGGACTCCAGGACCGCCCCGACCGCCTGGGCGACGGGCATGCGCTGCTTCAGCACCCCGGCGGGGTGCTGGATCTTCCCGCAGCCCTCGCACTTGAGGTTGCAGGCGTAGAGCGGTTCGAGTTCGACGATGAGGGGGAACCTCTCGCGCTTGCGGAGCCTCTGTCCGAGCAGATAGGTCCCGACCCGGACGGTCTGGCGGAGCGGCATGGCCATCTGGCTCACCTCCTGGGGGGCGGCGGGGAACGGTGCCATTCCCACAACGCGGGAAGGACGGCGCGAAGGACGCGGAAGGCCGATATTCCACCGCGCACCGTCCCGATCCGGACCAGTTCGTGCCCGGGGGCGTCCACGACCACCCGGACGGCGGCAACCGGCCGGGGCCCGGCCGCCAGTGCCGCGTGCAGGGCGGCGGCGGACTCCATGTCCACCGCCACCGCGCCCGCGGCGCGCAGGACCGCCCGCTCCCGCCCGCGTACGACGTGGTCGGATCCGGCCAGCGGCCCCGTGTGGACCGTCCGCCCCGGCAGCGTCCGCGCCAGGGCGGCCACCAGCGTCCCGGGGTCCGTGCAGGGGGTGGCGCCGTGCGGGCCGCGCGTCTCGTCGGCGACGACCAGGTCGCCGGGGCGCATCCCGGGGGCGAGCCCGGCGCAGAAGCCGGAGGCGACGACGGCGGCGGTGCGCAGCGGCCCCTCCCCCAGGGCGCCGGCGACCGCGCGGCGGGCGCGCCCGGGTCCCATGCCGGTGCGCAGCAGGACCGCCCGGCCCGCGGCGCCGGCCGCCCGGCCACCGCGCAGGGCGAGGTGCTCGATGCCGAGCGCGCAGGCGACCAGCAGCGGCGGCGGGGGCGGCCCCGCCGGGGGGTGGGGGGTCATTCAGCGCCCCTTGCCGGGGGCGCTCCCCCCGCGGACGTACCGGCCGAGCGCGGTGAGCGGGAAGACCTGCCGGTAGAGGTGGTAATTGATGGAGAAGTCCCAGGGGAAGCCGGTGCCGGTGAAGTACGGCTCGTCCCAGGAGCCGTCCTCCCGCTGCGTACGGGCCAGCCAGGCCACGCCGCGCGCCGCGGCGGCGGAGTCCCGCTCCCCCGCCGCGAGCAGCGCCAGCAGCGCCCAGGCGGTCTGGGAGGCCGTGGAGGCGCCGCGGCCGATCCACTGCTCGTCGCGGTACGAGCGGAGGTCCTCGCCCCAGCCCCCGTCGTCGTTCTGCACCGACTCCAGCCAGGCGACGGCCCGCCGGATCGCCGGGTGCGCGGTGGGCAGCCCGGCGGCGGTGAGGGCGGGCACGACGGAGCCCGTGCCGTAGACGTGGTTGACGCCCCAGCGGCCGAACCAGGAGCCGCGCGGATCCTGTTCGGCGAGGAGCCAGGCGACGCCCCGGCGGGTGCGCGGGTCGTGGGCGCGGCCCTCGTGGGCGAGCATCTCCACCACGTGGGCGGTGACGTCGGCGGAGGGCGGGTCGATGACCTCGCCGAAGTCGCAGAACGGCAGCCGGTTGGGCAGGCGGCTGGTGTTGTCGGCGTCGAACGCGCCCCAGGCGCCGTTGCGGCACTGCATGCCGAGGGTCCAGCGGACGCCGCGCTCGACCGCCGCGTCGACCCGGGCGGGGTCGGGGTGGCGCACCCGGCGCAGGGCGAGGATGACCTCGGCGGTGTCGTCGATGTCGGGGTACGTGTCGTTGTGGAACTCGAACGCCCAGCCGCCCGGCGGCAGGCCGGGCCGGCGCACGGCCCAGTCGCCGGGCCGCACCACCTGCTCGGCCAGGAGCCAGTCGGCGGCCCTGACGAGGGCGGGGTGGTCGGGCGGGAGTCCGGCGTCGGCGAGGGCGACGGTGGCGAGGCAGGTGTCCCAGACGGGTGACTGGCAGGCCTCGACCATGCGGGCGCCGTCGCCGCGCCGGACCGCGAACCGGTCCAGGGAGTCGAGCCCGGCGCGCATCACGGGATGCCCGAGGTCGTAGCCGAGGAGGTGGAGGGCGATCAGCGAGTAGACGGCGGGGGGCTGGATGCCGCCCCAGCAGCCGTCGTTCTCCTGCCGTTCGACGATCCACCGGCCGGCGGCGTTCATCGCGGCCCGGCGCAGGGTGCGCGGCGCGATCCGGCGGTAGCGGCGCAGCGCCCCGTCGAGTCGCTGGAACAGCCCTTCCCAGGTGTTCACCGGGGCGAGGGGGCGCGGCGGGTTGGGGCGGCGCGGGTCGGTGTGCAGCTCGTCCAGGGGGAAGGGCGCGGGGCGGACGGGCCGCACGGCGGAGACGACGGTGAGCGGCACGATCGTCTGCCGGGCCCACTGCCCGAAGGCGTAGACGTTCAGCGGGAACCAGGGCGGCAGGTAGATCATCTCGGGCGGGAGTTCCGGCAGGTCCTCCCACCTCCACCAGCCGAACAGCGCCAGCCAGATCCGGGTGAAGACGCGGCTCGCCGCGATGCCGCCGTGCCCGCGGACCCAGGCGGCGGCGCGGGCCATGTGCGGGGCGTCGGGCGCGTCCCCGGCGAGGCGCAGGGCGACGTACGCCTCGATGGTGGCCGAGAGGTCGCCCGGCCCGCCGTGGAAGGTGGCCCAGGTGCCGTCGTCGCGCTGCTCGCCCCGGACGAAGAGGGCGGCGGCCTCGGTGGTGGCGTCGTCGCGGATGCCGAGGAACTGGCGCAGGAGCAGGTCCTCGGCGTCCATGGTGACGTTGGTCTCCAGGTCGCCCTTCCACCAGCCCCCGGCGTCCTGCCGGCCGAGGAGGTGGTCGACGGAGCGGCGCATCGCGGTCTCCGCGGCGGTCCGCAGGTCCGTCCCGGCGGTGGCCGCGGTGGCCCGGGCGGTGGCCGTGCGGTGGATCTCGGCGGTCGCGGGGCCCGCGGCCCCCGCGCCCCCGTCGGTCGTCGCTGTCATGGCTTCCCCTTCGTGCAGTGGACGTGCTGCTGCGGGTCTGCCGTCGGCCGGTGCCGTGCGCGTGGCGCACGGCACCGGCCGCCGACCGCGACGTCATATGTGCCGGACCGGCCCCCTCGTCCCGGGGGCGGGGTACGCCCCGGGGGCGCCGCCGGCCACGGTCACCGCTTCCGCACGACGACGAAGTGGGCGAGCGCGGTGAGCCGGTCGCGGACCCGGGCGGGCATGTCGACCCGGTCCAGGGCCCCGACGGCGACGGCGTGCTGCCGGCGGGCCTCCTCGGTGGTCCACTCGCGGCCGCCGGCCTCCTCGATGAGGGCGGCACGGGTGGCGAACTCCTCCTCGGAGAACGCGTCGAGGTCCTGGGACTTGGCGTCGGCGGCGAGCAGCTCGCCGAGGCGCTCGGAGGCCGGCCCGCCGGCGGCGAGCGCGGCGACGACGGGGAGCGACTTCTTGCGCTGGCGCAGGTCGCTCCAGGGCCGCTTGCCGGTCGACTCCGGGTCGCCCCAGATGCCGAGCAGGTCGTCGACGGCCTGGAAGGCGAGGCCGAGGTGGTGGCCGTACGCCTCCAGGGCGTCGGCGGTGCGGTCGTCGGCGCCGCCGAGGACGGCGCCGATGGAGGCGGAGCAGGCCAGCAGGGCGCCGGTCTTGTTGCCCTCCATCTCCAGGCACTCCTCGACGGTGACCCGCTCGCGGTGCTCGTAGGAGATGTCCTGAGCCTGGCCGTCGATCAGCTTGCGGGTGGCGGCGGTCAGCCGGCGGGTAGCGCGGCCGGCCTCGACGGTGCCGAGCTCCAGCAGCACTTCGCCCGCGAGGGCGAACAGCGCGTCGCCGACGAGGATCGCCTGGGCGGGCCCGTGCACCTTCCACACCGTGTCGCGGTGGCGGCGCTGCTCGTCCCCGTCCATCAGGTCGTCGTGCAGCAGTGAGAAGTTGTGGACGAGTTCCACGGCGACGGCGCCGGGGACGCCGGTCTCCGGCGGGGCGCCGGCCGCCTCGGCGGACAGCAGCGCAAGGGCCGGCCGGACGGCCTTGCCGCCGTCCCCCTCGGCGGGCCGCCCCAGGGCGTCGATCCAGCCGAAGTGGTAGGCGGCGACGGTGTCCATGGGCGGCGCGAGCCGGTTCACGACCGCGCGCAGCACGGGGGTGGCCAGGGTCCGTCCACGGTCCAGCAGCGCGGCGACCTCCGCCGCGTCGACGGCGGGGTTCGCCGGGGGCACTGTCGGCACGGTCTCTCCTCTTTGTCCTGTACTCGGTCTCATGCCGCCTCCTCGAGCGGGTGTACGTGAGGGCGGCCGAGGGCCGAGAGGGCGGCGGCCGCGGCGGTGAGGCCGCTGCGTACCGCTCCTTCCATGGTGGCGGGCCAGCCGGTCGCGGTCCACGAGCCCGCAAGATACAGGCCCGGCAGGCGAGTTGGGGCGCCGGGGCGGAAACGGCCGACACCGGGCGCGGGGGCGAACGTCGCCGCCCGCTCGCGGGTCACGAAGAAGTCCTCCACGCGGGCGTGCCGGGCGGGCGGCAGCAGCCGCTCCAGCTCCGGCAGGTAGCGGGCGCGCAGTTCGGCGACGGGGGTGTCGATCTCCTCCTCGGCGGCCGACTGGGAGAGGGCCAGGTACTGGCCGCCGCGGAGGCCGGAGGTCTCGGTCCGGTCGAAGACCCACTGGACGGGTGACCCGATCGCGGCGAAGAACGGACGGCGCAGGACCGGGCGGTCGTACAGCACGTGGACGTTGAGGATCGGCGCGGTGCCGATCCTCAGGAGGTCGCCGGGGGCGTCGAGGGCGCCCGGCGGGAGCAGGCCGTGGGCCTCGCGCTGCGGTACGGCGAGGACGACGGCGTCCGCCTCCAGGCGGTCGCCGGGCACGTCGACGGTCCAGCCGCCGTCGGCGGGGGCGACGGCGGCGGCCCTGGTGCGGACGGCGATCCGCACGCCGCGGGCTTCGAGGGCCCGGCGGGCGAGGGTGTCGTGGAGGTGGCCCAGGGGGACGCGGGCCCAGCCGATGTCGGCGGCGCCCGGGTCGGAGAGCAGGCCGGTCCTGAAGACCGTCGCGGCGAGGGCGAGGGAGGAGCGCTCGGCGGGGGCGTTGAGGGTGGCGACGCCGACGAGGTCCCACAGGGCCTCCACGGCGCGGCACGACTGGCCGTGGCGGGCGAGCCAGCCGGCGAAGTCGGCCGCGTCGAGGGCGGGGTCGGCGGGGTCGAGGGACTTCAGGGCGAGGGCGGCGCGGCCGGCGGCCAGCCGCTCGGCGAGCGACAGGTGGGGGTAGGCGGCGAGGCTCGCCGCCAGGTGCAGGGGCACGGGCAGCGCGGCGCGGCGCAGCCGGCCCAGGCGGGCGCCGTGCGGGCCTCCGGCGTCCAGGACGGGCACGTCGAGGCGGTCCTGCACGGGCGCGAGGTGCGCGCCGCCGACACGGTCGAGGAACCAGCGGTAGGCGGTGCAGCAGCGCAGGTACACGTGCTGGCCGTTGTCGACGGTGAGGTCGCCGCGGCGGAACGAGAACGCCAGGCCGCCGAGGCGGGGGCGGCCCTCCAGCAGGGTGACCCGCAGTCCCGCGTCGGCCAGGCGCAGGGCGGCGGTGGTCCCGGCGATGCCCCCGCCCACGACGACGGCGCGGCGGCCGCTCATCGGCGGCCCCCCGGGTGGCCCCGGTGTCTCGCGCGGGGGGTCACGGGCGGGCCTCCCCGGTGCGGCGGGCGGCCGCGCGGGCGTCGAGGCCGGACAGGCCGCGCACGGCGACGTACGCCTTCTCCCGGCCCGGCAGGGAGACCCGGCCGCGCAGCACGGCCGCGGGGTCGCGCTCGATGCGGTCGAGGAGGCGGCGGTAGATCCCTGCCATGGCGGCGACGCAGGCGCCGCTGCGCCGGTCCAGCATGGGCAGCAGCCGGTACCCCTCCGCGAACAGGGCGCGGGCGCGCCGCACCTCGTGGCGGACGAGGCCGGTGAAGTCGGCACCCGGGGGCGGTGTCGCGGTGTGGAAGCCGCCGGAGCAGCCGAACTCGGCGAGGTCCTGTGCGGGCAGGTAGCTGCGGCCGTTGGCGGCGTCCTCGCGCAGGTCCCTCAGGATGTTGGTGAGCTGGAGGGCCAGCCCCAGCGTGTCCGCGTACTCCGGGGCGCGTGCGGCGTCGCGCGCGCCCGGTGTCGTACCGAACACTCCGAGGGAGAGGCGCCCGATGGCGCCGGCGACGCAGCGGCAGTAGACCCGCAGGTCGTCCCACGTCTCGTAGGTCCGGCCGCGCACGTCCATCAGGACGCCGTCGATCAGCTCGTCGAGCCCCTCCAGGGGCAGGGGGAAGCGGCGGGCCGCGTCGGCGAGGGCGACGGCCACCGGATCGGTGTCGTCCTCCGCGACGGCGCCCCGCCGGACCCGGTCCAGGACGCCGCGGGCGGCTTCGAGGCGGCGGCGCTTGGCCCCCGGGTCGAGGGAGCCGTCGCCGATGTCGTCGACGCGCCGCGAGAAGGCGTACAGCGCCGACATGGCCCGCCGCTTCCCGGCCGGCAGCAGGCGGATGCCGTAGGCGAAGTTCCGGGCCTGGCCCGCGGTGACCGTCTCGCAGTAGCCGTAGGCGGCCCGGACGGGCGGGGGCGCCTCCGTCGTCGTGTCCACGCTCCTGGTCACCCCTCCCCGCGCGCTGCTCGCCACACCGCTCCCGCGCGGCGGAGCAGGCGGTGCCGGGAGGCCCTGGGGGGCCCGGGGAGCACGTCGTACCGGGCGGCCCTGATCGCGTCGAGCGCGGCGTGCCCCCCGGCGACGAAGCCGGCGAGGAGGAGGCGGAGCCGGCCGCGGACGCTCCCGACCAGCGGGGCGCCCTCCTCCAGCAGGGCGCGGGCGCGCTGCGCCTCGTACGCGACGAGGGCCCGCACCGAGGCGTTGGCCGTGGGGCCGGCCAGGTCGGCCTCGGTGACGTGGAAGCGGGCCATGTCGTCGGCGGGCAGGTAGACCCGGCCGCGGCGGAGGTCCTCGGCGACGTCCTGGAGGTGCTCGACGATCTGCAGGGCGGTGCAGACCGCGTCGGAGCGGCGGATCCGCTCGGGGGTGGCGGTCCCGCTGATCCCGAGGACGAGGCGGCCGACGGGGTTGGCGGACAGCTCGCAGTAGGCGGCGAGGTCGTCGTACGACGGGTAGCGGCGGACGCGCTGGTCCCGGCGGTTGGCCTCGATCAGCGCCAGGAACGGCCCGGGGTCGAGCCCGTGGCGGCGCACGGTGGCCCGCAGGGGGACGAGCAGCGGGTGGGAGGGGCCGCCGGCCGCGTCGTCGAAGACGCGCAGCAGGTCGGCCTCCAGGGCGTCGAGCAGGGCCTCCGGGGCGGCGCCGGGGCGGGCTCCGAGGAGGCGGGCGTCGGCACCGCCGGGGGCGAGGTCGCCGTCGCCGGCGTCGTCGACGAGGCGGGCGAAGCCGTAGACGGCCATCAGGTCGGCGCGCCAGGCACGGGGCAGGAAGAACGGGGCCACCGGGAAGTTCTCGTCCGCGGCCTTGTCGAGGGTCGTGCGTGCGGGGGCGCCGGGGCTCATCCGCCGGGCACCCGTCATCGGCGGCGGCCCGGCACGGGGAGGGCGGGTCCCTCGGCCGGCCGGGGATTCTCCGTCATTGCCGTCACGTCTCCCGTTCTACACTGCGAACCCGATACATCTCATTCCGGACACGCCGCCGGCCCTCGGGCCGTCACCGCACTTGGCGTGAAACGAACTGGTACAGCTTACGCCGCCCGACGCGGGTGATCGGTTCGGCCCGCGGTGCGCACCCGCGACGGGAGCCCGGCCGGATGGTCCGGCCGGGCCCCGGCGCTGTGACGTGCGTCGTCCGGTCGAGCCCGGCTAGCGGCCGGTCTCCTTCTCGTAGGCCCGGAGGACCTCGTCGGTCGGCCCGTCCATCAGGAGTTCGCCCTTTTCCAGCCACAGGACGCGGTCGCAGGTGTCGCGGATCGACTTGTTGCTGTGGCTGACGAGGAAGACCGTGCCGGCTTCCTTGCGCAGCTCGCGGATCCGCTCCTCGGAGCGGATCTGGAACTTGCGGTCGCCGGTGGCCAGCGCCTCGTCGATCATGAGGACGTCGTGGTTCTTGGCGGCGGCGATGGCGAAGCGGAGCCGGGCTCCCATGCCGGAGGAGTAGGTCCGCATGGGCAGGGTGATGAAGTCGCCCTTCTCGTTGATGCCGGAGAAGTCGACGATGTCCTGGTAGCGCTCCTTGATCTCCTCGCGGGACATGCCCATGGCGAGGCCGCCGAGGATGACGTTGCGCTCGCCGGTCAGGTCGCCCATGAGCGCGGCGTTGACGCCCAGGAGCGAGGGCTGGCCGTCGGTGTAGACCCTGCCCCTCTCGGTGGGCAGCAGGCCGGCGATGGCGCGCAGCAGGGTGGACTTGCCGGAGCCGTTGGTGCCGATCAGGCCGATGGCCTCGCCCCGGTACGCGACGAAGGAGACGCCGCGCACGGCGTGGACCTTGCGCACGCCGCGGCCCTCCCCCCTGTCGCGGCGGAGGATCCGGCTGAGCGCCGCCGTGGCGCTGCCCCTGCCGGCGACGCCGCCGCCGTTGACCCGGTACACGATGTGCACGTCGTCGGCGATGACGGTGGGGATGCGCGCCCCGGTGGGGTGGGCGCCGTCGATGTCGTCAGCCACGGCCGTACCGCTCCTCAGCCTTCCAGAAGAACACGAACCCGAAGACGCCGACGACGACCGCCCACAGCACCGCGGCCGCCCAGACGTGGTCGGGCAGGTTGTCGGAGGTGTAGCCCTCGATCAGCGCGAAGCGCACGAGGTCCATGTAGATCGCCGCGGGGTTGTACATCAGGACGTCGGCGATCCACGCCGGCTTGTCCCGGAGCATGATCGGGAGGGAGAACATCACGCCCGACGCGTACATCCACGTCCGCATGACGAAGGGCATCAGCTGCGCGAGGTCCGGGGTCCTGCTGCCGAGCCGCGCCATGACCAGCGCGAGCCCGGTGTTGAACGTGAACTGCAGCGCCAGCGCGGGCACGATCAGCAGCCAGGCGGGCGACGGGTAGCTGCCGAACAGCGCCACGACGACGAACAGCACGACCATCGAGTACAGCAGCTGCTGCAGCTGCTGCAGGGCCAGCGAGATGGGGAGCGAGGCGCGCGGGAAGTGCAGCGCCCGCACCAGCCCCAGGTTGCCGGAGATCGACTTCACGCCGGACATGACGGAGGTCTGCGTGAACATGAACACGAAGACGCCCGTCACCAGGAACGGGACGTAGACCTTCTTGTCCATGCCCTTGCCGGCTCCGAGGATCAGGCCGAAGATCGCGAAGTACACCGCGGCGTTCAGCAGCGGGGTGGCGACCTGCCACAGCTGGCCGAGTCTGGCCTGGCTGTACTGGGCGGTGAGCTTCGCCCGGGAGAAGGTCAGGATGAAGTGACGCCGTCCCCACAGCTGCCGTACGTACTCCGCCAGGCCGGGACGGGCGCCGCTCACCGACAGGCCGTACTTGGCGGCCAGCTCCGCCGGCGTCAGGCCGTCGTCGGGCGAGGGCGGGACACTCACGGCGACCGCGCGGTCGTGGGTTGTCTCACTCACAGGTCGAAACTTTCGTGTTCACGGTGCGGGACGGACGGGCGTGGGGGTGCGGCGGGCGGTGCCGGCGGAGGGCGGCGGTCCTCCCGCGCACCGGTCGCGCCGGTTCCGAGCTTGTCAGATGACGGGCGGACGGCCCAGCCGGGTGAGGCGCCACACCGTGCGCCACCTCATGGGCCGCCGGGGTCCGCAGGGCGTCGTCCAGCCCTCCTTGAAGCCTTTGAACCACGCCTTCAGCGCGGCCCCCGACGGGCGCCTGAGGAGGGTGAGCAGCAGCCACGCCCCGAGGTACGCAGGGACCAGCGGCGCGGGCAGGTTGCGCCGCGCCAGCCACACCCGGTTCCGGGCGACCATCCGGTGGTACACGGCGTGCCGGGACGGGGCGGTCGCGGGGTGGTGCAGCACCATGTCCGACCGGTAGTCGATCATCCAGCCGGCGTCCAGGGCGCGCCAGGCCAGGTCGGTCTCCTCGTGCGCGTAGAAGAACTCGCCGGGCAGCGGCCCGACCTGCGCGATGACCTTCGTCCGGACGGCGCTGGCGCCGCCGAGGAACGTCGTCACGCGGGAGGACCGCATCGGGTCCGAGGCGCGCAGCCGGGGCACGTGGCGCCGCTGCGTGGCCCCGGTCTCCGGGTCGGCGATGCGGAAGCTGAGGATGCCCAGCCGCGGGTCGGCGGCGAACGCCCGCCGGACCAGTTCCGCGGTGTTCCTCTCGGGCAGCAGCCCGTCGTCGTCGAGGAAGAGCAGGACGTCGACGTCGGAGCCGTTGGGCCCGAACGCCTCGATGCCGACGTTGCGGCCGCCGGGGATGCCCAGGTTCTCCGGCAGGTCGACGGTGCGGACCCAGCCGGGGACCCCGCGGACGGGGGCGCCGTTGCCGACGACGACGACCTCGACCGGCTCGCCCTCCTGGCGGGCGACGGACTCGATCAGGGCGTTCAGGTCGTCGGGGCGGTCGCCCATGGTGATGATGACGGCACCGAGCTTCACGCGGTCACCTCAGCCTGCTCGACGCGAGGACCGACACCAGGTGCAGCAGCGTCTGCAGCAGCGCGATGCCGGCGAGGACGGCGACGCCGAGGCGGCTGAGGAACAGGTCGCCCCTGACCGCGTCCCCGACCGCCAGGACCACGATGAGCAGCGACGCCTCGATGCCGAGGACGAGCCGGTGGAACCTGAGCGCCGCGGCGGCCCGGCGGGCCAGCGCCATGCCGGACGAGCGCGGCTCGGCCGCGGCGTCCTCCACCGGCGGCAGGCCGCCCTGGTGCCGGGCGACGCCGACGAGGTCGGTCTCCGCCTTGATCAGGATCGCGCCGAGCGCGGCCAGGGTGCCGAGGAAGGCCCACAGCCAGTCGATCCGGCCGCCGCCCCACGGGTCGGCGGCGCGCAGGCCGAAGCCGACCAGGACCGCCGCGTCGCACAGGTAGGCGCCGACCCGGTCCAGGTACACGCCGGAGAGCGAGAACTGCTTCTTCCAGCGGGCCACCTCGCCGTCGACGCAGTCGAGCAGCAGGTACATCTGGACCATCAGCGCGCCCAGGAGCGCCCCGGGGACGCCCGGGACGAGGAGGGCCGGGGCGGCGAGGACGCCCGCGAGGGTCATCACGTACGTCAGCTGGTTCGGGGTCACCCGGGTGGTGACCAGGTACCGGGTGACGCGCAGCGAGATCTCGCGCATGTAGAGGCGGCCGCCCCAGTGCTCCCCGCTGCGGCGGTCCTTCACCCCGGCCGGGTGGACGACCGGGCGGAGTTCAGCTACGGATGGTCTTGGCATAGTCGGCGTACGCGTCCCTGATCTGGTCGGTGGACAGGTCGAGGTGCTCCAGGATCGTGAAGCGCCCGGGGCGGGTCTGCGGCGCGTACGCCACGGTCGCGACGAACTCGTCCGGGGTGAACCCGATGTCCTCGGGCAGCACCGGCAGGCCGTGCCGGCGCAGGACCTCGGCGAAGAGGCCCGCGTCGTCGTGGGCGCCGCGCAGGTGCATCGCGAAGGCGGCGCCGAGCCCGCACTGCTCGCCGTGGGGGGCGCGGCGGGTCGGGTGCAGCAGGTCGAAGGCGTGGCTGATCTCGTGGCAGGCGCCCGACGCGGGCCGGCTGTCCCCGCTGACCGACATGGCGACGCCGGTCAGGACCAGCGCCTCGGCCAGCACGACGAGGAACTCGTCGTCGCCGACGCCGCCCGGATGGCGGAGCACGGACTCGCCGGCGGTGCGGGCCATGGCGGCGGCCA
The DNA here is from genome assembly GCA_012396115.1 of Streptomyces somaliensis DSM 40738. GTDB lineage: Bacteria > Actinomycetota > Actinomycetes > Streptomycetales > Streptomycetaceae > Streptomyces > Streptomyces somaliensis. Next base: position 16,395 of record JAAXOU010000057.1, read on the forward strand.
GGCCGTCGACGCTCTCGCCGGTGATCCGGTGGGAGAGCTGCCAGTCGGCGATGGCGGAGAGGTTGGAGATCGCCTCGCCGATGCCGGAGCGCACGTAGCGCACCGGGGCGTCCCGGATCACGTCGAGGTCGACGACCATGGCGATGGGCGAGGGCACGCCGTAGGAGCCGCGGCCGTTGTCGTTGTCGAGGGTGGCGATCGGCGAGCAGATGCCGTCGTGGGAGAGGTTCGTCGCGACGGCGACCATGGGCAGGCCGACGCGGGCCGCGGCGTACTTCGTCACGTCGATGATCTTGCCGCCGCCGACGCCGACGACCGCGTCGTACCGCTTGCCGCGGATGGCGTCGGCGAGGCGGACGGCGGAGTCGATGGTGCCGTCCTCGACCGTGTACCAGCGGGCGTCGGGCAGCAGCGGCTCCAGCTTCCCGCGCAGGGCGCGGCCGGAGCCGTCGCTGACGGCCATCGCGAGCTTGCCGGAGGCGGAGACCCGCTGGTCGGCGAGGATGCCGGCCAGGTCGTCCATCGCCCCGCGGCTGATGTCGACGACGACCGGCGAGGGGATGAGCCGGGTCAGTACAGGCACGCGATCTCACGGCCCTTCGCGAGGTCGTCGTGGTTGTCGATCTCCACCCAGCGGACGTCTCCGATGGGGGCCACGTCGATCCGGAAGCCGCGGTGGACGAGTTCCTGGTAGCCGTCCTCGTAGTACAGGTCGGGGTCGCGCTCGAAGGTGGTCTTCAGGGCGTCGGCGAGGTCGTCGGCGGCCTCCGGCTCGATGAGGGTGACGCCGATGTACTCCCCGGTGGCGGCGGCCGGGTCCATGAGCTTGGTGATGCGGCGGACGCCGAGGCCGTCCTCGGCGACGACCTTCATCTCCTCGTCCGCGAGGGACTTCGCCGTGTCGAGGGCGAGGACGATCCGCCGGTCGCCGCCGCGGGCCGCGAGGAGGGTCTGCTCGACGGAGACGGGGTGGACGGTGTCGCCGTTGGCGAGGATCACGCCCTCCCGCAGCGCCTCGCGGGCGCACCACAGGGAGTAGGCGTTGTTCCACTCCTCGGCCTTGTCGTTGTCGATCAGGGTGAGCTCCAGCCCGTACGCGGCCTCCAGGGCGGCCTTGCGCTCGTACACGGCCTCCTTGCGGTAGCCGACGACGACCGCGGCCTCGGTGAGGCCGACCTCGGCGAAGTTGGCGAGGGTGAGGTCGAGGACGGTCCGGTCCCCGTCGACCGGCACGAGGGCCTTCGGGAGCGCGTCGGTGTGGGGGCGCAGACGCCGTCCGGCACCGGCTGCGAGTACGAGGCCGATCATGCGGGTTCTCCTTCGTCGTGTACGGCGGGTGCGCCGGAGGACACCCAGAAGCGGATGGACTCCGCGAGCCCCACCAGCGCCACGGCGCCGGCGAGGACGGCGAGCGCCGCGGTGAAGCCGTCGCCGCCTCCCGTCGCCAGGAGGGCGGCGAGGACGGCCACCAGCAGCGTGCGCCCCTCGTGGCCGCCGAGCGCCCGTACCAGCCGGGCGGGCGGCGCGCCGGTGCCCCCGCGGATGCGGTACACCGTGTCGTAGTGATGGTAGGCGACCGCCGCGACCAGCCCGAAAGCCGCCGGGAGGGCGCCGGGGGCGTCGGCGCGGGCGGCGAGGACGAGGACGGTGGTGTACTCGGCGGCCCGCAGCACGGGCGGCACGAGCCAGTCCATGGCCCCCGTCAGGGGGCGGGCCACCGCGGCGCCGGAGGCCACCGCGTACAGGACGGCCGCCAGGGCGACGAGGGGGCCGCCGAGCGGGGCGGCGCAGGCGGCGGCCAGCAGAACGGCGGCGCCGGCGAGGGCATAGGGGGTGCGGCCGCCGAGCGGGCGGGCCGCGGGACGCAGCGCCTTCGCTGCGGCCTCCGCGATGACCCCGCTGTCGGCGAGGTCCGCGAGGGCCCGGGCGGCGCGGTCGGTGCGGTCCGCCCTGCGGGTGAGGGAGCGCAGGACGCGTCCTGCGGTGGTGTAGCAGGCGGCGAAGGCGCAGCCGGCGAGCAGCGCCCAGAAGACGACGCGGGGGGTGGTGACGGCGGTGAGCACGGCGATCAGGGCCCAGCGCTCGCCGATGGGCAGGACGATCACGCGCCGCACCCAGACCGTCCAGCCGACGGCGTCGAGCCGGTCGGAGAGGGCGGCGGTGGGGCTGGTGTTGCCGGTGGCGTCGTGGTTGGCCTCGTTGAAGGAGAAGTCCACGACGTGCCGGCAGGTCTGGAGGACCATCGCGCCGAGGGCGAGCGCCCACACGTCGTCGCCGCCGCGGGCGGCCCCGATCGCGAGGCCCGCGTAGTAGGCGTACTCCTTGGCCCGGTCGAAGGTGGCGTCGAGCCAGGCGCCGAGCGTCGAGTACTGCAGCGAGTAGCGGGCGAGCTGCCCGTCGGTGCAGTCCAGGACGAAGGAGACCAGCAGCAGCAGCCCGGCCGCGGCGAAGCCACCGCGGGTGCCGGTCGCCGCGCAGCCGGCCGCGACCAGCGCGGTGACCAGCGAGGCGGTGGTGACCTGGTTCGGGGTGAGGCCCCGGCGGGCGCACCAGCGGGCGATGTGGCGCGAGTACGGGCTGACGAGGAAGGTGGTGAAGAACCCGTCGCGGGACTTCACGGCGGAACGCAGGCGCACGGCCTCCTCGTCCACGGCCGCGATGGCGTCGCGGGTCTCCTTGCGGGCCTGCGGGCCGGCCGGTACGGCGGCGACCAGCGACCCGAAGTCGGGCCGGTGGACGGCGACGCCGTCGGCCTCCAGCGCGGCGGCGAGCGCGTCGGGCAGCGTCG
>JAAXOU010000058.1 GCA_012396115.1 Streptomyces somaliensis DSM 40738
CGGACAGGCCCACCGCCTCCGTACCCTGTACGGCCGCGATCCGGGGATCGGCCAGGACCCGGCGCCGCACCACCTGTTCGACCATCGGCCGGGACGCGGTGATGATGTGGACGGCGGCGCCGGTGCGCCGGTGCCAGCTCCCGGCCTCCCACTGCACCACGTCCTCGGGCATCCCCAGGCGCGGCGCGCCGCCGGCCAGCAACTCCTCCACCACACCCGGCAGCAGGCTCTCCATGGCGTACTGGCCGCCCTCCAGCAGCACGTGCAGGTGCCGCCCCTGCGGCACGCCCGCGCGGGGCTCGACCCCCGCGGGGTACCGGTCCCGCTCCACCACGGTCACCCGCTCGGCGTGGTCGGCCAGCACCCGCGCCGCCAGGAGCCCCGCGACACTGCCGCCGATCACCACCGCGTGGCGCGCCCCGCCCGCCGGTCCCGCGCCGCCTCCCGACCCGTCGGTCATGTCCGCCCCCTCACTGCCGGGCGGTCGAGGCCCGTGCGTAGCCGAGGCGGACGTGTCCGACCGGTTCGGCGCCGACGCTCACCGGCCGGGGCAGCTCGGTCCACACCGACCCCGACTTGCGTACGGCCGGGGTCGGCGCGCTGAGCGCCTTGGCGAGCGGGGACACGAGATGGAAGCGGGCGGTGTGGTACTGGATCGCCGCCTTCCCCTTCCCGGTCCGGCAAGGGGAACCCGCAGGGGCCGCGCAGGTGGACATCGGGCAGGTGCGCGATTCCACGCGCTTGAAGTCGTCACTCACTTCCCGGAGTGTTTCATGAGGCCGTTTCAGACGTCCAGTCGTCTGTAACGACTCATGAAACATGATCACCGCAGGTGGACCGCCGGGCGGGCGGGTGTTCCACAGGCGATCACCTGTGAAACAGCAGTTCTTCTGCTGTGTTTCCGGGCGGCGGCTCAGCCCCTTCGGGGCCAGCTCCGGTTCACGAGGCAGGCGGCATCAGGTCATGGGCGAGTGCGTCTAGGTCAGCGAGGCGGGAGGCGGGGGCGAGACGGGAAGCGGTGGCGACGAGAATGAGTTCAGTTATGGCGATTTCGTGGGTGAGGGGCGCGATCGGTCCTGCGGCCTCGCGTGGGAGGCGGATCAGTACTTCGGCTTGGTCCGCGAGGGGTGATTCCCAAGCGTCGGTGACCAGGACGAGGCGGGCGCCGCGGGACCGGGCTGCGTGGACGTAGCGTGCGGTGTCGGCGGAGTAGCGGCGAAAGTCGTAGGCGACAACCACGTCGGACGGCCCCATGTCGAGCAGGGTGCGTGCACGTGCTGGAGGGGAGTCGGGGACTCGGTGCGCGCCGGCTCGCAGACCTGCGAGCTGGCGGATCAGGTACTCCGCGGCAAGTTCGCTCAAAGGGCCGCCGAGAGCCCACACCCCGCCGGCCTCGGCGAGGCAGGCGGCCGTCGTGGCCAGCAGGGGCTCGGTCGCGGTAGCGAGTGCACCTTCCATGCCGGTCCGCAGGTCTTCTGCTGCTCTATGGGTATCGGGCCGCTGCGTGACGAACTCGTGGAGCCTGGAGTGGTCCCGCTCCCGGGCGGCGGCCCGCACGGCGCCCTGGAATTCGGCAAAGCCGCCAAAGCCCAGGCGTCCGACCAGGCGTGAGGCGGTCGGCGGGCTGACCCCGGCGCGATTCGCGAGCGCCCGGAGCGAGCCGAGTGCCGCGAACGGATAGTCGTCCAGAAGTACGCGGACGACCGCACGCTCACCAGGCGGTAGCTCGGAGTAGATCTCGCCGAGACGGGTTACCAGAGGTTCCATGCTGACATAAGTTACATCACTGCGCTGTTGACATGCGTGGAGAAACGAATGTTACGGTCTTGCCCATGGAAACCTGGCATGGTCTGATGAACAGCGGCTATCGGCGCTGGCTGCCCGTCACCGACAGCACTCCTGCGGTATCCCTTCACGAGGGCAACACCCCGCTGCTCCGCTCGGACCACCTGTCCTCGCTGACGGGTTGCGAGATATGGTTGAAGGTCGAAGGCGCCAACCCCACAGGGTCGTTCAAGGACCGCGGGATGACCGTGGCCGTGAGCAACGCGGCCGAGAAGGGTGCCGAGGTGGTCATCTGCGCCTCGACCGGAAACACCAGTGCCTCGGCAGCCGCCTATGCGGCCCGAGCCGGAATCGCGTGCGCTGTGCTGGTACCCAGGGGGGCGATCGCGATCGGCAAGCTCGCCCAGGTCGTGCGATACGGAGCGGAAATCGTCGAGGTTGCCGGGACCTTCGACGACTGTCTTCGGATCGCCCGCGACCTTGCCAAGCACCACCCCGTCGCGCTGGTCAACTCGGTCAACAATCAATGGCGGCTGGCAGGGCAGAAGACGGCCGCCTACGAAGTCGTCGACGCCCTGGGGGATGCGCCGGACATCCACTGCCTGCCGGTAGGAAACGGCGGAAACATCACTGCCACCTGGAGCGGCTATCGGACCTATGCCGCCGAAGGCCTCATTCGACGCCTGCCGCAGATGTGGGGATTCCAGGCTGCGGGCGCGGCACCACTGGTCCACGGCGTACCGGTCACCACACCCGATACCGCCGCGAGTGCCATACGCGTAGGCAACCCAGCCTCCTGGAACGGCGCCACCAGCGCCCGCGACCAATCTCATGGATTGATCCGCGCGGTGACCGATGAGCAGATCTTTGACGCCTACCGCATGGTTGCTCGCCATGACGGCGTGTTCGCCGAGCCAGCCTCAGCCGCTGGAATCGCCGGCGTCCTCGACCAGCAGCGCAAGGGCCGCCTGGCCCCGGGACAGAAAATCGTGGTCACCCTCAGCGGCAATGGGCTCAAGGACCTCGACGCATCCATGCGCGACGGCTACGCCTCAACCCAGACTTCGACATCCACTGCTGACGTGGCCCGTGCCCTGAACCTGATCACATGAGACGGGGGCCTGGGCGGCCGCCCGGAGCGCGTCGGTGACCAGGCGGGTGCGCATGTGATCGGCGATCGACCGGCCCACCAGGCGGCGTGAGAAGCAGTCGATCACGGTCGCCAGATACGGGAACTCGCCGTCGCCTACCAGCAGGTGGGTGATGTCGCCGACGTACTTCGTGTTCGGGGCGCTCGCGGTGAAGTCGCGCCCCAGCAGGTCGGGCATCGGGGCGGCGGACGGTTCGGGCACCGTGGTGACCTGGCGCCTGCGCAGCCGCAGCCCGGCGATGCCGTACCTGCGCATGACCCGCCCGACGCGCTTGTGGTTCACGCGCTCACCGTCGTCGCGCAGCTCGGCGGTGATCCTCGGGTGGCGGTGGGAGCCGTCCCACTCGGCGTGCACGGCCCTGATCCGCTCGGCGAGAGCGGCGTTCCGTTTGCTCACGTGAGGCGCGGGCCTCGCGGCCGGCCCGCCGTCTGTAGAAGCTGGAGCGGGCCACTTCCAGCACGGCGCACAACCGCTTCACGCCGAAGGCGCGGTGGTGGTCCTCGATGAACTGGAAGCGGTTGGTCCCCAGGTCATCTCTTGTGCGGAAAGCTTCGTCGCCTTGCGGAGGATGTCCCGCTCGGTGGCGAGTCGGTGCGTCTCCTTGCGTGCTGCCGCCAGCTCCCGGCGCAGGGCCTCGTTCTCGGCCTGAGGTTCTTCGGCCGTAGGCGGGGCATCCACCGTGCTCTTCTCCGTGCTCGTCGCGCTGCCCCGCCTCGGCGGGCCCGTTCGGCCCGCACCCAGTTACGCAACGTCTCGCGGCTGACCCCCAGATCCTTGCCGGTGCCCTCGAAGGTGTGGCTCGGATCCGACAGGTACAGCGCGACAGCGTCCGCCTTGAACTCGGGCGAGCAGACCTTCATCACCATGAAAAATGCCCCCTACCCGGCCCCTCCCGGGACCGGTATCAGAGGTGTCCACCACTCGGGGACAACTCCCAGGCTCCCCGGACGAAGCGTGGTGCGTAGAGAACACCACCGCAACGACCAGGAGCCTCGCCTCGTCACACCACCCCGCTGACCCGCAGCATCACCCCTGCAGGGCAGGATGAAAACGGTTCGGTGACAGACGGCACTGAAGCTTTCCCATCATCGGCCCGAGCTGGTCAGGTGCAGGGTGAGGACGGCTTGGACGAGGCTGGTGATCCGGGTGGTCGAGCACCGCAGTCTGCGCAGGAGCCGCCAGGGCTTGAGGGTGGCGATGGCCTTCTCTACGGGGGCGCGGATCTTCGCGTGGGACCGGTCCACCGCCCGCCGGCCGGCCGAGAGGGTCTCCCATCGTCCTCAGTACGGGGTGCGGGCCGTGCCGCCGGCACCTCGGTAGCCCTTGTCGGCCCGGCACGGGATGTCTGCCTCGGCGAGGGCGTCGATGACGCTGTGTTCGCGGGCCGCGCGGACGCCGTGGACGGGAGCCGGTCACACCCCGGTGCCGCCGCAGTTCCTGAGCGAGGAAGCGGAGAGCGGAGCTGAACACGTCGATGCCCGGCGGGTAGACAAGCACGTGAAGTCTCTGGTGGAGACGGTTCTCTTGGTCGAAAAGCCATCTATCAGGGGCTTCACTAGGTTGCCACCCCAACTGCCAGGTCCTGCCCTCGGGTTGGAAAAAGCTCAGTATCCCCCGGCCCGCCTCGGGCCGCCGCGCCGGGCCGGAGGCGTCCGGTGCGGCGGCCCGGATCGCGGCGCGGCGCGGCGGGGGTCACCGCCGGCGATCGAGGGCGCCCAGGTCCTCCAGCGCCTCCGTCAGCCACGCCACCCAGAACCGCTCCAGTTCGATCCCGCCCCGCAGGACCAGGCGCCGCAACCGGTCCGCCTCCGCGTCCCGCTCCGGCGGGAACTGCCGCCGCTCCATCTCCAGGTACTCGTCCAACTGCGCCCGGTGCAGCTCCAGGTGGCGGCGCAGCTCGTCCGCCACGCCCTCCGTCCCCACCACGGCGGCGGCGCGCAGTCGCAGCAGCAGCGCGCTGCGGATCGGTTTCGGGTCCTCGGCGCGCCGTGTCCAGTCGGCCAGCTCCGCCCGGCCGGCGGGCAGCACCTCGTACTCCTTGCGCTGCCCGCGCGCCGGCGTCGCCGGGGCGGGCAGGGCCCGGATCAGCCCCGCCTGCTCCAGCTTCCCCAGCTCCCGGTAGATCTGCTGGTGGGTGGCGGACCAGAAGTAGCCGATCGACCGGTCGAAGCGCCGGGTCAGTTCCAGGCCCGAGGACGGCTTCTCCAGCAGGGCGGTGAGGATCGCGTGCGGGAGTGACATGCCCGCATCGTATGCGGGCCCCCGCGGACGCGGTCCGCCCCGCCGTCCCCGCCGCCCCGCACCGGGCGGACCGGACGCGCCGGCCGCGGACGACCGGCCGCTACGGGGCGTCCGCGTCCCGGTCGGCCACGTGCGCGATGGCGTCGACGCTGACGCGACGGCCCCCGGCGAGGGTGACGACCGCGGCGGTCCGCGCCGGCGGGGCCACCGGGAAGACCTCCGCGAAGACGGAGTTGAGCACGGGGAGGTCGGCCGGGTCGCCGTAGAGGACGGTGACCTTGACCACCAGGTCCAGGCGGCTGCCCGCCGCGTCGAGGACCCGGGCGAGGTTGGCGAGGGCCTGGCGCCACTCCGCCTCGAAGGGCCCCTCGGGGACGCCGCCGGTCCGGGGGTCCACTCCGGTCTGGGCCGAGACGAAGACGAGGCCGCCGGCGCGTACGGCCGGGGAGTAGGGCCCGAGGACCTGGATCCCGGGGCCGGTGACGGGCTGTATGGGCATGGTGGGGACTCCCGTGTTCCTGTTCGGGGCTGCGGTGCCGGACGGCTCGGTGCGACCCGGCGCGGCTCAGTTCCAGAGGGCCGCCAGCCAGTCGGGGTCGGCGTTGCCGCCGCTGACCACGGCGACGCGCGGCAGTTCCGGGGGAAGGCGGTCGCCGTGGAACAGGTGGCCCGCGGTGGCGACGGCTCCGGAGGCCTCGGCCACCAGGTGGGCGCGGGCGGCGAGGAAGCGCGCCGACGCGCGGATCTCCTCCTCGGTGACCGTGATGACGTCGTCCACGTACGCGCGGACGTGCTCCCAGTTCAGCCGGCCCAGCGAGGGGGTGCGCAGGCCGTCGGCGACGGTGCGGCCGGTCCGGTCCGCCGTCCAGCGGCTGAGCCGTCCGGTCCGTACGCTCTCGGCGGCGTCCCCGGCGAGCGCGGGTTCCACGCCGACGACCCGGCTGCCGGGGCGGCTCTGCTTCACCGCCGCCGCGACGCCGGAGACGAGCCCTCCGCCGCCGACCGGGACCAGGACGGTGAGGTCGCCCGGGAGGTCCTCGAGGATCTCCCGGCCGACGGTCCCCTGGCCGGCGATGACGTGCGGGTCGTCGAAGGGCGGGATCAGGGTGTAGCCGTGTTCGGCGGCCAGTTCGTAGGCCCTGTCGCGGTACAGCTCCGGCGCCGTGGTCAGCACCCGCGCGCCCAGCGCCCGGGTGGCGTCGACCTTCACCCGGGTCGCGGTGTCCGGCATGACGACCACGGCGGAGGTGCCGAAGGCCCGGGCGGACCAGGACACCGCCTGGGCGTGGTTGCCGCTGGAGTGGGTGACGACGCCCCGCGCGCGCTCGGCGTCCGTCATCGAGGCGATCCGGTGGTGGGCGCCGCGGATCTTGAAGGCTCCGGTGGTCTGGAGGTTCTCCGGTTTGAGCCAGAAGGAGTGCCCCGTGCCGGGCACCGGCAGCAGCGGGGTGCGCACGACGCGGCCCGCGACGTCGGCGCAGGCACGGTCCAGGTCGGCCGGGGAGACGAGCGTCATGGCGGGGATCTCCAGGGGCGGTCGGCGGGGAGCCGGGGTTCGGGGGCCGGTCAGAACCACTGGTCGTGGACGAGTTTCCCGGTCGCGGCCAGGACCGCCAGGACCAGCACGGCCCGGACGAAGGCGTCCCCGCGGCGCAGCGTGAGGCGGGCGCCGAGCGCGGAGCCGGCGGTGTTCGCCAGGCCGAGCAGGGCGATCAGCGGCCAGCTGGTGGGCCCGGCACAGAGCAGGACGGCCGCGCCGCCGAGGTTCATGCAGCACTGGACGGCCTTCACCGTGCCGAGGGAGTCGACCAGCGAGCGGCCCAGGACGCGCTGGTGCGCCAGGAGCAGGAAGCTCCCCGTCGCGGGGCCGACGGCGCCGTCGTACAAACCGATCACCCAGGAGGAGGCGGCGAGCGGCAGGCGGGCCCGGCGCCCGGGGGGAGCCACCGGCTCCGCCTCGGCCGCCCGGGCGAGCCTGCCCGAGACGACCAGCCACAGGACGGTGACCAGGACCGCGATGACGACCGGCCGGAGGGCCCGGACGGACAGGCTCGCGGCGACCAGCGCACCGGTCACCGCGCCGGCCACGGCCACCGCGCCGGCCCAGGCCAGTAGCCGGCCGTCGACGCGGGCACCGGGGTTGCGCCGCCGGTACACGGCCGCCGAGGCGAGGTTGCCCAGCGCGGACACGGCCTTGTTGACGCCCAGCGGGGTGGCGGGGCCGAACCCCGGGAGCACGGCGAGCAGGAAGGGGAGCTGGAGGAGACCACCGCCCCCCACGATCGCGTCGACCACCCCGGCGAGCAGCGCCACCAGCGTGAGCAGGGCCACCGACTCGCCCGTCAGATCCAGGAACATGCGTACGGTCCTCGTCCTCCGGAACGGGCGGGTCCTCCGGTGGTGCGTGGCGCCCCCGCCCACGCCGGGCCGCGGTCGCCGCGGCCCGCGGCCGGTGCCGCGCCCCGTCGGCCGCGTCCGTGCCGGCGGGGCGCGGGTTCGGGGCTACGCGCTGATCGGAGCGGCGATCTGGACCCGCTTGAGGTGCCGGTCCGGGTCGTCGAACGCGTTGCGGGAGTGCAGCATGCGCCAGTTGTCCCAGACGATCATGTCGCGCTCCTCGTACTCCACGGCGACGTGGCTCTCGTCGTAGATCTCCTTGCCGCGCTCCAGCAGCCGCGCCGCCAGCTCGTCGCCCTCGGGCACGACCAGGTTGTTGTAGGAGAAGCGGAAGACGCGTGTGCCGTCGACCTCCTCCAGCACCGGGTGCTCGGCGTGGTGGTGGACGCCGCGGCGGGCGAGGCCGGCCGTCGACCTCCACTCGTAGGTGGTGTCCTGGAAGTGGCGCAGCTCCTCCTCGGTGAACTCGCGGAGGATGCGGTCGCCGTCGAGCATGGTCGTCTCGCCGCCGAGTCCCGACGCGGGCCTGACGCACCACAGGGCCATGTAGCGCGGCGGGGTGCCCCGGAACTCGTAGCCCTCGGTGTGCGGCACGAGCGGGCGGCGGTTCTGCGCGTGGTAGGTGTCGTCCATGTCGGGTTCCGGCTTCAGGTCCCCGACCACGGTGCCCGTGGGGGTCGGCTGGAAATCCCCCAGCTCCTTCAGGAACGCCACGTGGTCGAAGCTCTCCGGGACGTTGACCACCTTGACGTAGCCGTTGTTTCCGAGGAGTTGACGGAACGCGTACTTCAGAACACTGTCGGGCAACAGGTCGTCGTTGACGTCAAAGCAGGAAAGGACACTGTCAGGCGACTTGGCCATTACTACTTCCTCCGTTTTGCGGAATGAGGTCGTTCCGCTCGGTTTCCATCGTTGTCGTTGATGGAAAACAAATCCAGGTTTCGAGGCGTCGGCCGCCGGACTGTCGGTTTGTCACCACGGAAACAGTCCGTGCGGATCTGTTCAAAAGGGACGTAAGGGGAACCGGGGGTCAGGCGAACTCGGCGTACCCGAGGCGCAGCACCATCACGGCGACCACGGTCAGCAGCACGACGCGGACGAACCCGCTGCCCCGCGACATGGTCATCCGCGCGCCGACGATCGCGCCGGCCACGTTGAACAGGGACATCCCCAGGCCCAGCAGCCACAGCACGTGCCCCTGGCTCGCGAACACCAGCAGGGCGCCGAGGTTGGTGCCCACGTTGACGGTCTTCACCGTGGAGAGCGCCCTGATGAACTCCAGGGACAACACGGTGGTGAAGGCCATGATGAGGAAGGTGCCCGTACCGGGCCCGACCAGGCCGTCGTAGAACCCGATCCCCCCGCCGGCCAGCAGGACCGCAAGGGCGACCCCGCGGCGCCGCGGCGCCCGGCGCGAGGCGTCCGGCCCCTCGTCGGCGGCACCGGCCACGCCGAACCGCGGGCGCAGCAGCACGAAGACGGCCACCGCCACCAGCAGGACGAGGATGACCGGGCGGAGGAAGTCGGACGAGACCGCGGTGGCGACGATCGCCCCGCCCGCCGAGCCCGCGACGGCCGCGCCGCCGCCCACGACGGCCACCTTCACGGAGATCGGGTGCTTGCGCCGGTAGGTGGCGGCCGCGGCGAGGGTTCCCAGCGTGGCGGCGAGCTTGTTGGTGCCCAGCACCGAGGCCACCGGCAGCGAGCCCCCCGCGAGCAGCAGCGCGGGCAGTTGCAGCAGTCCGCCACCGCCCACCACCGCGTCGATCCAGCCGGCCATCGCGGCGACGGCCAGCAGGACGAGAACGACTTGCCAGTCCATGAGTTGTGTGATCCCTCGGGGGTAGGACCGCCCCTGAGCGGGCGGCCGGGTGACGGAACCCGGAAAAGGTGATCGCCGGCGTTCGCGGGGAATGCCGGCGGTGCCTTCAGGGAATCACCACGCCCCAACCGGTGTCGACGCGCGCGAAGCCCCAGCCGGTGTCCCGGGCGGCGCCGACCGATTCGTCCGCGCACCGCGCGGCGAGGGGAAAGGCGAACGCGGGGTGACGGGCGGGGCGGTACTGTGCGAACATCACCGAATCCTTCGGAGTGGGACGGATGCCGCCCGGATGCGGGCCGGGCGCTTTCGTCCCCGATTCTTGCCGGAGGACGGGATGGAACAAGAGTTTTCCTGATGCACGTTTCCGACTGGCGCAATGCGACGAGCGGTCAAATCGTCGCCACTGCGGCGATTGCGGTCAGCCCCGGCCGGGGAGCCGCGCGCGACGGCGCGGAACCCCCCGGGACCCGCCCCGGCCCCGTCGGCCCCGCGCCCCCGCCCCGGACCCGCCGCCTCAGTTGTCCGGCAGGAGGCCCCTCCGGTGGATGAGGTAGCCGGCCTGGAGTCGGCTGGTGGCCCCCAGTTCCTCGCTGATCTTCCCGAGCCGCCGCTGCACCGTCCGCATCGACACGCCCAGGCGGCGGGCGACCGCCTGGTCGCTCTCCCCGCTCACCAGCAGGCGCAGCAGCGTCTGGTCCGTGTCCTCGGACACGCTCTGGATCAGTTCCCGGTCGTGGTCGACCGGGAACGGGTCCGCCTTGAGCCAGATGTGCTCGAAGGCCTGGACGACGAAGTCCACGACGCTGCGGTCCCGGACCAGCACGGCGCCGCGGGGGTGGTCGACGTGCGAGATCAGGGCGGTCTTCCGGTCGAAGACGATCAGCCGCATCAGGTTGGCGCTCGTGGTGCGCACCTCCCCGCCCAGCTGCGCGAGCCGCTCGGCGTACGCCGCGGTCGCCTGGTGGAACCGCGCGGGATGCTGGTACAGCGTGCGCATCCGGACCTTCCTGCGCAGGATCCCCTCGTCGCGCTCGACGGCCTCCGCCAGCTCGTCCACGTTGCGCCTGCCGCCCGGCTGGGCCGTCAGCACCTCCTCCCGGCAGGTGGCCGCCTGGTGCGCCAGCACGGCCAGCACGTCGTCGAGCTCGGGCAGCGCCTGCAGGGAGTCGCTCCCCGGCCCGCCGCCCCGGCCGCGCTCGTAGAAGGGCAGCAGGCCCTCTATCCGGTGCCGCAGCCGCTGCACCTCCTCCATCTGCCGCCGCAACCGGTTCTCGACCGGCAGGGCGGCGAGGACCGCCGCGGACTGCGGGCTCACGGCCGAGACCCGGCCCTCCGCGCCGGGTTCCGTCCGCAGCAGGCGCAGCGCCAGCAACCGGCGGACCGAGTCCCCGGCGGCCTCGGTGGTGACGCCGAGTTCGGCCGGCAGGTCCGAGACCTCGCACGCACCCGTGCTGACCACGTACTCGTACAACCGCTGGTCCAGATCCGCGAGATGGTCCTCGTCCCTTCGAGGCGGTTCGTGGATGTCCAGCATGGTTTGCCCCCTTGACGCAATAAGACAGTCAAGAAGATGATCCCATGATCAGATCATGCCAAGTCCGTACGCGTGGCCGTGCCGCGTCGCCGGGGGCCCGCGGACGCGGGCGGCCCCGCCGCAGGAGGGCCCGGGGGCCGCGAGCCGCCTCCGTCCCCGGGGGCCGGGCCGGGCGGCGGGGGAGCGCGGGTACGGCGGGCCCCGGCCCGCGGGGCGTCCCTACAGCCCCGCCGCCAGGCGCGTGCCCTGGTCGATCGCGCGCTTCGCGTCCAGCTCCGCCGCCGTGTCCGCGCCGCCGATCAGATGAGCCCGGACGCCCGCCGCCACCAGCTCCTCGTACAGGTCGCGGCGCGGCTCCTGGCCGGTGCACAGCACCACCGTGTCGACCGGGAGCGTCCGGGCCACGCCGCCGACGGTGATGTGCAGGCCCTCGTCGTCGATGCGCTCGTACGTCGCCCCGGCCACCGTCTCCACGCCCCGGTGCCTCAGCTCCGTGCGGTGGATCCACCCGGTGGTCCTGCCCAGCCCGGCGCCCACCTTGGTGGTCCTGCGCTGGAGCAGCGTCACCCGCCGCGGCGGGCGCGGCCGCTCCGGGGCGCGCAGCCCGCCCCGCCCGGCGTACGACGTGTCGACGCCCCACCGGCGGAAGTACGCCTCCGGGTCGAGGCTCGCGCCCTCGCCGTCGTCGGTGAGGTACTCGGCGACGTCGAAGCCGATGCCGCCCGCGCCCAGGATCGCCACCCGCTCGCCGACCGGCGCCTCGCCCCGCAGCACCTCCAGGTAGCCGACGACGCTGGGGTGGTCGACCCCGTCGATGTCCGGGACGCGCGGGGTGACGCCGGTCGCGACGACCACCTCGTCGTACCCGCCCAGCGCGTCGGCCGAGACGTGCGTGCCGAGCCGCACGTCCACGCCGTGCAGCTCCAGCCGGGTGCGGAAGTAGCGGAGGGTCTCGGCGAACTCCTCCTTGCCCGGCACCCGCTTCGCCGCGTTCAGCTGGCCGCCGACCTCCTCGGCGGCGTCGTACAGGGTGACCTCGTGGCCGCGCTCGGCCGCCGTCACCGCGCAGGCCAGGCCGGCCGGGCCGGCGCCGACCACGGCGATCCGCCTGCGCAGCCGGGTGGGGGAGAGGACCAGTTCCGTCTCGTGGCAGGCGCGCGGGTTGACCAGGCAGGAGGTGATCTTGCCGCTGAAGGTGTGGTCCAGGCACGCCTGGTTGCAGCCGATGCAGGTGTTGATGGTCTCCGGACGGCCCGCGCGGGCCTTCGCGACGAAGTCGGGGTCGGCGAGGAACGGCCGGGCCAGCGACACCATGTCGGCGCGGCCGTCCGCCAGGACCTCCTCGGCGACCTCGGGGGTGTTGACGCGGTTGCCGGTGACCAGCGGCACGGACACGGCGCCCACCAGCCGCTTGGTCACCCAGGTGTACGCGGCGCGCGGCACCTGGGTGGCGATGGTCGGGATCCGGGCCTCGTGCCAGCCGATGCCGGTGTTGATGATCGTCGCGCCGGCCGCCTCGATCCCCTTCGCCAGGGCGACGACCTCCTCCAGGGACGAGCCCCCGGGCACCAGGTCCAGCATGGAGAGCCGGTAGACCAGGATGAAGTCCTCGCCGACCCGTTCGCGGACGCGGCGGACGATCTCCAGCGGGAAGCGCGTCCGGTTCTCGTACGAGCCGCCCCAGCGGTCGTCGCGGTGGTTGGTCGCGGGGGCGGTGAACTCGTTGATCAGGTACCCCTCGGAGCCCATGACCTCGACGCCGTCGTACCCGGCGGACTTCGCCAGCTCCGCCGCCCGCGCGTAGTCCTCGACCGTCCGCTCGACCTCGTCGTCGGTCAGCGCGTGCGGGACGAACGGGCTGATCGGTGCCTGGATCGCGCTCGGCGCGACGAGCCGGGGGTGGTGGGCGTAGCGGCCGAAGTGGAGGATCTGCATCGCGATCCGCCCGCCCGCGGCGTGCACCGCGTCCGTCACCACCCGGTGCCGTCCGGCCTCCTCCTCGGTGGTGAGCTTGGCACCGCCCTCGTACGGCCGCCCCGCGTCGTTCGGGGCGATGCCGCCGGTCACGATGAGGGCCGCCCCGCCCCGGGCGCGGGCCGCGTAGAAGGCGGCCATCCGCTCGAAGCCGTTCTCCGCCTCCTCCAGGCCGACGTGCATGGAGCCCATCAGGACCCGGTTGGGCAGGGTCGTGAAGCCCAGGTCGAGCGGGCTGAGCAGGTGCGGGTAGGGGGACGTGCTCGGGGTCATGGGGGCGCCTCCTCGCGCGGTGCGGTCGACCCCCGTTGTAGACGACCGCACCCCCCCTGTGCAACAAGTTGCACAAGGCGGGGGCGCGACCCGGGGCACGTCCCGCCCCCGATCACCCCCGCCCGACCCGCCGCACCTCCCAGGCGTCCAGCTCCTCCGGGGTGCGCGGCACCGGCTCGCCCTCGCCCAGCAGCCCCCGCGCCCGCAGCAACCGCGCCACCGCCATCGCCCACGGCCGCCGCAGCCGCGCCGCGTCCAGCAGCTCCGCGTCCGCCAGCAGCTCCTCCACCGGCCCCGTGCGCAGCCCCTCCGGCGTGAGCACCGCCGCGTCGTCCGCCCACCGCAGCGCCAGGTCCACGTCGTGCGTGGCCATCACCACCGTCGTCCCCGACGCCCGCAGCCCGTCCAGGACCGCCAGCAGCCGCTCCTGCCCGTGCGGGTCGAGCCCCGCCGTCGGCTCGTCCAGGATCAGCACCCTCGGCCGCATCGCCACGGCGCCCGCGATGGCCGCCCGCTTCCGCTGCCCGTACGACAGCAGGTGCGTCGGCCGGTCCTCCAGCGCCGCGATGTCCAACGCCTCCAGCGCCGCCCGCACCCGGGCGCGCACCTCCTCCCCGGACAGGCCCAGGTTCATCGGCCCGAACGACACGTCCTGCCCCACCGACGCCGCGAACAGCTGGTCGTCGGGGTCCTGCACCACCAGCTGCACCGTCGTGCGCAGCCGCGTCAGGCCCTTCCGGTCGTACGCCACGTCCTCGCCGGCGACCCGCAGCCGCCCGCTCCCGCACCGCAGCCCGCCGCTGAGGAGGCGCAGCAGCGTCGTCTTGCCACCGCCGTTGCGGCCCAGCACGGCCAGCGAACGCCCCTCCGGCACGGCGAAGTCGACCCCCGACAGCACGGCGGGGCCGTCCTCGTAGGCGAACCCCGCGCCGACCAGTTCGACCACGGCGGATCCCGGCATCACAGCGACCTTTCCAGTACGAGGGTGAGGGCGACCACCGCCGCCAGCAGCGCCGCCGTCGCGGCGAGGAAGCGCCGGTCCACCCGCGCGTCGGGCACCAGCACCCGCAGCGTGCCGTCGTAACCGCGCCCCGCCAGCCCCGTCTGCAGCCGCGCCGCGCGGTCGAAGGCCCGCACGAACGCCGTCGCGCCCAGACCCGCCGCCGACCGCCACGCCGCGGCGCGGCTCGTCGTCCCGAGCCTCGCCGCCTGCGCCTGCCGGATCCGCGCCACCGCGTCCAGCAGCAGGAAACCGATCCGGTACATCACCAGCGCGACGTCCACCACCGGCGCCGGCACCCCGGCCCGCACGAGCCGGGGCAGCACGTCCGACACAGGCGTGGTGAACGCGAACACCAGCAGCCCCAGCGACGCCGCCGAGGTGCGCAGCAGCAGCCGGCCGGCGTGCGCCGGACCCTCCGGGGCCAGCGCCACCAGCCCCTCCGGACCGCCGACCTGCAGCAGCAGCGGCACGGCACCCGTCACGCAGAACCCGAGCGGCAGCCGCCACGTCCGCCACAGCCGGCGCGGCGCCACCCCGGCCGGGCCCAGCAGCACCGCCAGCGCCGCCACCGCCACCAGGACGGCGCCCGGCCACGGCGGCAGGGACACCGCGCACAGGGTCAGCCCGAAACCGAGCGCGGCCTTCTCGGCCGGATGGCGTCGGCGCCAGCGGCTGCCGTGCGCCGCCGCGTCGATGGGCAGCACCCGGACTACTCCCCGGCCGCCGCGGACCCGTCGGCCCGGGCGCCGGCCCCGCCGTCCGCCGCGGCACCGGCCCGGACGCGCTCCTCGCCCTGCCGCCGGCCGCGCAGCAGCCCGAAGCAGTACGCCAGCGCCCCCGCGCCGAGCGCGGCCTGCAACGCGAACAGCGCCGACTCGACCTCCCCGGACGGCGGCTCGTACAGCGGGGCGAACCACGGCTCGTAGTCGGGGGCGATCTCCGTGATCGCCGCCTCGGCCTGCGCGTCGGAGCCGGCGAACGGCTCCTCCTCGCCCTCGCCGAGCCCCAGCGCCAGCGGCAGCACGGCCAGCGCCACGACCACCAGCAGGAGCAGGGCGTTGATCCTCGCGTTGCGGCTCATCGGACCGCCGCCCCCTTCGCCGCGTCCGCCGCCGGGAGCACCCCGAGCCGCACCAGCTCGCCCTTGCTGGACTGCCGCAGCAGCCGCACGACCAGCACCGTCAGCAGCCCCTCGCTGACCGCGAGCGGCACCTGCGTCACCGCGAAGATCCCCCCGAACTTCGCGAGCGCCCCCGCGAAGCCGCTGCCCGGGTCGGGGAAGGCCAGCGCCAGCTGCGCGCTCGTCATGCAGTACGTGGACAGGTCGGCGACGAACGCGCCGGAGAACACGGCCGCCGTCAGCGGCGCACCGGACCGGCGCAGCAGCCGGTACGTCGCGTACCCCGCCCACGGCCCGACGACCGCCATCGAGAAGACGTTCGCGCCCAGCGTCGTGAGTCCGCCGTGCGCCAGCAGCAGCGCCTGGAACAGCAGGGTGATCGTGCCGAGCACCGCCATGACCGGCGGCCGGAACAGGATGGCGCCCAGCCCCGTGCCGGTGGGGTGGGAGCAGCTGCCCGTCACGGACGGGATCTTCAGCGCCGACAGGACGAGCGTGAACGCCCCGGACGCGCCGAGCAGCAGCGTCGACTCGGGGTTGGCCCGCACCTCGCGGGTCAGGGCCCGGGCACCGTGGACGACGAACGGAGCGGCCGCCAGCGTCCAGGCGACCGCGTGTTCCCGGGGCAGGAACCCCTCGGCTATATGCATGCGGGGAAGACCCTCTCCAGCACCTCGTGGATGGACAACGCGCCCTGGCCGGTCTCCTGGCTGACGGGTCCTACCGCCTCGGCTCCGCCTTCCCGGACCCCGCGGTCGCCCGCGGCGGTCCAGTGGCTTCCCCGCCTCCGCGGGGGGATGGGGCCGGACTTCCCGATCACAGTGGCGAGGGCCGCACCGGTCTCGCACCGGCTTCCCGTACACCAAGGCCCTGTGACAGTAGTGCGTCGACCAGCTCCCTCACAACCGCGCCCGGCCCGGCCCGCGGGCGCGCGCCCCCACCGCCGCGCGCCCCCGCCGTCCACGCCGCGCCCGGCGGGGCGGGCGGCCTCAGCGGACGTCGAGGACCTCGGCCACCGGCCTGCGCGGCGTCGCGGGGACCTCGGGACCGTAGCCGAGGCGGATCAGGATCTGCGGCCAGGCCGCCTCCGACCGCGGGTCGCGCACCAGCCAGCGCAGCTCCGGCCATTCGAGGGCCTGCGAGTTGAGCGACGAGCGTCACCTCCTCCACGTCGCCGTAGCGCAGCACCTCCCGCAGCGCCAGCGCGTCGCCGCCGCCCAGCACCAGCACCGAGGACCGCCTCCCCGCCAGCGCGGGGTGGACCAGCGACTCGTGGTACCGGTACTCGTCGACCGACGAGAACTGCAGGTCCCCGTTGAGGAACAGGCGCGTGTCGGGCTCCCCGGTGAACGCGGTGGAGCGGGTCACGACGACGTCCTGGTACGGGGTGGTCTCGGCGTGGACGATCGGATCCCGGTACAGCTGCTGCCGCGCCGTGACCTCGATGTCGTCGGCCAGGGCGTACACCGCGGCGAGCACCGCCAGGACCGCCGCGACGCCGCCCAGCAGGCAGGCGCGGACGGTCCGCCGCGTCTCGCGGCGGAAGATCCACAGGACCACCCCGCCCCCGGCGACGGCGTTGACCGCGCCCACCACCAGCGCGCCCTTCAACTGCCCGAAGACGGGCAGGAGCAGCAGGGGGAAGCACAGCCCGCCGACGAGCGCCCCCACGTAGTCCGCCGCGAACAGGTCCGCGACGGCGCCGCCCGCCTCCTGCCGCCTGATCCGCTGGAGCATCGTCATCAGCAGCGGGATCTCCGCGCCGATCAGCAGGCCCACCGCGAACGAGACGAGCACCATGGCGGGCGTGTAGACCCGCAGCCAGGAGAACGCCGCGTACAGCAGGAGCACCGACAGCCCGCCCACGAGCCCGAGGAGCAGCTCGACGAGGGCGAACGCCCCGACCGCCCGCCGCCTGAGCGGTTTGGCGGCGAGGGACCCGATCCCCATCGCGAAGACCATGACGGAGATGACCACGGAGGTCTGCATCACGGAGTTGCCGATGAGGTAGCTGCCCAGCGCGGTCAGCGCCAGCTCGTAGACCAGGCCGCAGGCCGCGCAGACGAACACCGCCAGGAGCAGCAGCACCCGGGTCCCCCGCGGATGGCGGGGGGCCGTCGGGGCGGGGGCGTCCGGGGCGGCGGTGCCGGGGGCGGTGACGGTGCTCACGGGAGGGGTCAGGAGACCGCGGCGCCGACCATGAAGGCCGTACCGAGGTACATGGCCGCCTGGACCCAGGCGGCGGGATGGGCGCCGGTGCCGTTGTCGTCGAGGACGGCGGCGCCGAGCCGGCCCGGCGTGAGCAGGCCGATGAGCAGGGAGATCAGGGTCATCACCACGACGCCGGCGAGCCCGTACAGCAGGGTGCTGAGCAGCCCGTAGCCGAGCCCGAGCTCCGACTCGCTGGCGCGGATGGACGCCTCGATGACCAGCCCGACGGCGATCATCTGGCCGGCGAGGAGCACCGCGGCGCCCCGGTTGCGCTCGGTCCACACGACCTGGAACAGCTTTCCGGGGGTCACCAGGTCGAGGGCGACGAAGCCGGCCACCATCACGACGAAGCCGGTCAGTCCGTAGAGGACGGCGGTGCCGGCCGACTCGAGGATCTCTGCCACGGGGGTGCCTTTCGGGGACGTCGTCGGGGAATCGCGGGCGGGGCGGGCGCGGGCGCCCGGTCACTTGCCGGAGCCGGGGCCCCCGCCGCGGAAACTCGTGCTGTCCGGATCCGGCCACGCCGTCCGGAGGTGGGACTTCCAGCGCCGGTAGCCCGTGCGGTAGTCCTCGACCTCGATGCGGCTGCCCGCCAGGTACGGGCTGACGGCGACGATGTCGTCGCGGTAGCGCAGGAAGACCGTGCCGCCCGAGACCAGCCGGTCCGTGGCCGTGGAGTACCGGTGGATCTCGTCGGCGACCGCCGGCGGGCGGTCCGCGCCGTCGACGTAGTGGGCCCCGCTGCGCGTGTAGTGCCCGCGGATCCAGGAGGACGGCGCGGGGTTGCCGTCGTCGTCCGGTTCGTCGCCGCAGCCGGTCAGGGCGGCCGCGGCGAGCAGCAGCGCGGTGGTGCGTCGGGCGGTTCTCATCGGGCCTCCAGCCGGGTGCGGGTCGCCACGATCCGGCGGCTCCTCGGGTACGTGTGCCAGGTGCGCCAGAGCAGTCCCGCGCCGTCCCGCTCGACGACCAGCGCGGTCAGGGCGTCGGCGGAGCCGGGGAAGACCCCGTAGAGGGCCCCGGGGTGGGCGTCCGCCAGATCGCGGATCCGCGCCACCGCCGTGCCGAACCCGCAGCCGGGGTGCTCGTCCACGCGGGCGCCGAAGGAGTGGCGCCAGCCGCCGAAGTCGCGGACCGCGGTGTCCGGCAGGCCGCCCCGGGCGCCGGGCAGGCAGGCGACGGTCTCGCGGACCGGTCCCGCGCACACCTGGTGGGACGCGCCCAGCAGCCGCAGCTGCACCTCGAACCCGCCGACCGTCAGCTCGCGCACGGCGAGGGCGCCGAGGAGGGGTTGGTCCAGGGCGAAGGACAGCTGGTCGGCGTCGGTGTCCAGGTACGGCGCGTCCAGGCTTATGCCGTTCAACGATCCCCCGGAGAGCCGTACCTGCAGCGAGCGCCGCGAGTATCGCACAGGACGCGGCGCGGGCCGCGCGCGGGAGGGGTTCGGTGTGCGCCGGTCGGAGTGAGGGGGCGCGCGGGGGCCGGGCCGTCCGGGGTGGCCGGGCCCGCGGCCGGGGCCGGGCCGGGGCCGG
>JAAXOU010000059.1 GCA_012396115.1 Streptomyces somaliensis DSM 40738
GACGGGGACGAGCGCGCGGCCGCGGGTGAGGGCGCGGACGAGCGCGGCGAGGGCGGGTGGCACGTCGTCGTCGAGGGGGTCCGGCCGGCCGGCCGCGCCCCACGAGACGTCCCGGCCGTCCTCCAGGCCGCGCTGGCGGGAGATGTCGGCCTGCCACGCGGACGCCGGTTCGGGCCCCGCCTCCCGCTCCGGCGGGGCGCCGGGGCCGGGCTCGGACGCCATGCCGGGCTCCTCGTCCAGGAAGACCGGTCCGGTCTCCTCGACCGCCGGGGCCCGGGAGGGCGCGGCGGGGGCCGGCGGCACCGGGGCGGCCTCGCCCTCCGCGGGCGCCGGGCGGCTCGTACCGGGCACCCAGGCGGCACCGTTCCAGTACCGGATGTAGCCGGGGATGGAGGGGTCCGGGTAGTACCCGGCTTCGGGGCTGCCGTCGCCGGTTGCCGGAGTTGGGGCGCTCATCACCGTGGTCCCGTATCTCCTCGAGGGCCTCAATTCAAGGCACCACATCTATCAGACCACCGGACGCCCCCGGGCCGCTCCGCGGGAGAGGACCCCCATTCGGTTACCGGGCCGTAACAGACCGTGATGATGATCCGCCGGACGGAACGCCCACCGGCGGCGCGGGGGCCGCCGCTTCGCCGCGGTCGCGCCGAAGGGGCCGCCCGCGGGGACGGCGGAGGGGTCAGAGGACCTTGCCGGGGTTGAGGATGCCCAAGGGGTCGAACACCTGCTTGACGCCGCGCTGCAGTTCGAGGCCGACCGGCCCGAGTTCGCGGGCGAGCCACTCCCTCTTGAGGAGGCCGACGCCGTGCTCGCCGGTGATGGTGCCGCCCAGTTCCAGGCCGAGGGCCATGATGGCGTCGAACGCCGCGCGGGCGCGCCGGGTCTCCTCCGGGTCGGTGCGGTCGAAGCAGACGACGGGGTGGGTGTTGCCGTCGCCCGCGTGGGCGCAGACTCCGATGGTCAGGCCGTGCGCGGCGGCGACGGCGGCCGTGCCGTCGAGCATCTCGGCGAGCCGGGAGCGGGGTACGCACACGTCGTCGATCATGGTGCCGGTGGAGACCGCCTCCAGGGCCGGCAGGGACATCCTGCGGGCCTGGAGGAGCAGTTCGGACTCGGCGGGATCGTCGGCGGGGACGACCGCGGCGGCCCCGGCCGCCCGGCACAGCTCCCCCACGGCGGCCAGGTCGGCGGCGGGGTCCGGGGTGTCGAACGCGGCCAGCAGCAGCGCGCCGGTGGTGTCGGGCAGGCCCATGCGGCCGAGGCGGTTGACCGCGTGGACGGTGGTGCGGTCCATCAGTTCGAGCAGGGACGGCGTGTGGCCCCGCTCCATGATCGCGCAGACGGCGGCGCACGCGTCGGCGGTGGAGGCGAACTCGGCGGCCAGGGCGAGGGGGACGGGCGGTTTCGGCCTGAGGGCGAGCACGGCCCGGACGACGACGCCGAGGGTGCCCTCGGAGCCGACGAACAGCCTGGTCAGGTCGTACCCGGCGACGCCCTTGGCGGTGCGGCGGCCGGTGGACAGCAGCCGCCCGTCGGCGAGGACCACGTCCAGGCCGAGGACGTACTCGGCGGTGACGCCGTACTTGACGCAGCACAGGCCGCCGGACGCGGTCCCGATGTTGCCGCCGATGGTGCACGTCTCCCAACTGGACGGGTCGGGCGGGTAGTGCAGGCCGTGCTCGGCGACGGCCCGGGACAGCGCGGCGTTGACGACGCCCGGCTCCACGACGGCGGTCCGGTCGACCGGGCTGACGTCGAGGATGCGGTCCATCCTGAGCAGGGACAGCACGATGCAGCCGTCGACGGCGTTGGCCGCCCCCGACAGGCCCGTGCGGGCGCCCTGGGGGACGACGGGGACGCGTAGCGCGGTGGCCGTGCGCATCACGTGCCGCACCTCCTCCACGGTGCGGGGCAGCACGACGACGGCCGGGGTCCCGGCGGGGCAGAGGCCCGCCATGTCGCCGGCGTAGGAGGGCGTCACGTCCGGGTCGGTGATCAGGGCCTCGGCGGGGAGGCCGGCGCGCAGCCGGTCCAGCAGGTCGTCCATCACCCCAGCGTGGCACCGGGGGCCACCGGTGTGAACCGGGCGTGCGCCGCCCGTGGGCACCCCCGCCCGGCCGGGGCGCGTGCCGGTCCGCCGGGTGCGCGCCGGAGGGGGAGCGGGCGCCCGGGGACGGGACCGCGGCCCCGGGGAGCGTGGTCCTCGGGGCCGCGGGTGCCGGGCGGGGCGGGGCGGCGGTGCTACAGGTTGCCGCGCTTGGCCTGCTCGCGCTCGATCGCCTCGAACAGGGCCTTGAAGTTGCCCTTGCCGAAGCCCATCGAGCCGTGGCGCTCGATCAGCTCGAAGAAGACCGTCGGACGGTCCTGGACCGGCTTGGTGAAGATCTGCAGCAGGTAGCCGTCCTCGTCGCGGTCGACGAGGATCTTCAGCTCGCGCAGCGTCTCGACCGGCACGCGCGTCTCGCCGGCCCACTCGCCGAGCGTGTCGTAGTACGAGTCCGGGGTGTCGAGGAACTGCACGCCGGCCGCGCGCATGGTGCGCACGGTGGCGACGATGTCGTTCGTGGCGAGCGCGATGTGCTGGACGCCGGGGCCGCCGTAGAACTCCAGGTACTCGTCGATCTGTGACTTCTTCTTGGCGATCGCGGGCTCGTTGATCGGGAACTTCACCTTGAGGGTGCCGTCCGCGACGACCTTCGACATGAGCGCGGAGTACTCGGTGGCGATGTCGTCGCCCACGAACTCCTTCATGTTGGTGAAGCCCATGACCTTGTTGTAGAAGGCCACCCACTCGTCCATCCTGCCGAGCTCGACGTTGCCGACGCAGTGGTCGATGGCCTGGAAGGTGCGCTTGGCCGGCGGCTCCACGATGGGGGACGCCTCGACGTACCCGGGCAGGTACGGGCCGGTGTAGCGGGAGCGGTCCACCAGCGTGTGGCGGGTCTTGCCGTACGTGGCGATGGCGGCCAGGACGACGGTGCCGTGCTCGTCCTCGATCTCGTACGGCTCCTCGACGCCGGTGGCGCCGTGCTCGACCGCGTACGCGTACGCCTTGCGGGCGTCGGGGACCTCGATGGCGAGGTCGACGACGCCGTCGCCGTGCTCCGCGACGTGCTCGGCCAGGAAGCGGCCCCGGTCGGTGGACGCCTTGATGACGGAGGTCAGCACGAAACGGGCGGCGCCGTTGGCCAGCACGTAACTGGCCGTCTCCCGGCTGCCGTTCTCCGGCCCGGAGTAGGCGACGAGCTTCATGCCGAAGGCCGTGGAGTAGTAGTGCGCGGCCTGCTTGGCGTTGCCGACGGCGAAGACGACCGCGTCCATGCCCTTCACCGGGAAGGGGTCGGCCTGCCGGGCGGTGCCGGGGGTGTCATGCAGGGTCTCAGTCATACTGGCAGGTTCCCTCCGTTCCACAAGCTGCGCAATACTTCGCACTTCTCCTGGTCAGTCTGTATAGCGGTACACCAGAACGACCGGACGTTGTGTACAGGATGACCATTGAAGGGTGGCCATGTTGATCGATCATTTGGACGGCAGGCTCATCGTGCTGCTCGCGAGGGAGCCGAGGATCGGGGTGCTGGAGGCTTCGCGGCGGCTGGGGGTGGCGCGCGGCACGGTCCAGGCGCGTCTGGACCGGTTGCAGGCCAACGGCGTGATCAGGGGTTTCGGGCCGGAGGTGGACCCGGCGGCGCTGGGGTACCCGGTGACGGCGTTCGCGACGCTGGAAATCAAGCAGGGGCAGGGCGCGGACGTCCGCGAGCACCTGGCGGGCGTGCCGGAGGTGCTGGAGCTGCACACGACGACGGGCCACGGCGACATGCTGTGCCGTCTGGTGGCCCGTTCGAACGCGGACCTCCAGCGGGTGATCGACCGGGTGGTGGGCTTCGACGGGATCGTCCGCGCGTCGACGGCGATCGTGATGGAGAACCCGGTACCGCTGCGGCTCATCCCGCTGGTCGAGCAGGCGGCGTCGGGCGCGGACCGGCCGCCGTCCCGGCGCGGCTGAGGCGCGCGGCCGGCGGTCAGCAGGAGGGGACGCGGGCGCCGTCGCCGAGGGCCTTCAGAGACGCGACGGCGTCCCGGAGGGTCGTCACCGGGACCAGCCGCAGCCCGTCCGGCCGGGCCGCCAGGGCGTCGTCGCACTCGGCCTTCGGCACGAGGAACACCGTCGCCCCGTCCCGCGCGGCGGCCTGCGCCTTGAGCGACACGCCGCCGACCGCGCCGACCGCCCCGTCGGGGGTGATCGTCCCCGTGCCCGCGACGACCCGGCCGCCCGTGAGGTCGCCGCCCTCGCCGTCGCCGTCCAGCTTGTCGACGATGCCGAGGGAGAACAGCAGGCCGGCGCTGGGGCCCCCGACGTCGGCGAGGTGCAGCTTCACCTCGATGTCCTCCCCGCTCCTGCCGAGGTGCTTCAGGGCGGCGGCGACGGCGCTGTTCTGGGAGGCCCGCATCTGGCCGAGGTTGCGCTTCTCGATCTCCCGGTCCGACTTGCCCTGCGGGTAGACCGAGTCGTGCGGCAGTACGGCCCGGTCGCCGCGGAACCAGGCGCGGGCGACCTCCCCGATGCCGACGTCGGTGCGCGGCGAGGTGGCCAGGATCGTGGTCATCCGCAACTGCCCGCTGGTCTTCCGCACGGGCGCCCCGGAGACGGTGATCACGGGCCGCCCCCCGTCCGTCCCGAGCACGTCCGCCGTGGAGCCGGGCAGCGCGATCGTGAACGGCAGCGGCGCGAACGCGGCCGCCGCGAGCAGCGCGAGTACGGGCAGGGCGCACAGGAGCAGGGCACGGGGCCGCGAGAGACGGGAGAGCACCCGCCCAATCTATCGGCCCGCGGTGCCGCCCCCGGCCGGTACCGCCCCGGCATCCCGCCCGGGTACGGCGGCGGGGAGCGGCCGTGTCAGGGCGACGGCGCCGGCGGCTCGTCCCGCCCGGGGCGCCGCGGCGGGGAACGCGGGTCAGCGCAGGGCGTCCGCCACCTCGCGGGCCGCCTCGACCACGCGGGGGCCGACCCGCTCCGGAACGGCGTCCACCAGCATCACGACGCCGACGCTGCCCTCGACGCCGGTCACGCCCAGCAGCGGGGCCGCGGCGCCGCTCGCGCCCGCCTCCAGCTCGCCGTGCGTGAGGACGTAGCCCGGCTCCGGAAGGCCGCCGGCCTGCCGGGCCCGCAGGATCGCGCGCCCGGCGGCGCCCCGGTCGAGCGGGTGGCGGAACCCGGTCCGGTACGCCACGTGGTAGTCCGTCCAGGTCGGTTCGACGACGGCGACGGCCAGCGCGTCGGCCCCGTCGACGAGGGTGAGGTGCGCGGTCGCCCCGATCTCCTCGGCGAGCGAGCGCAGCGCGGGCAGCGCGGCCTCGCGCACCAGCGGGTGGACCTGGCGGCTCAGCCGCAGTACGCCGAGCCCGACGCGGGCCCGGCCGCCGAGGTCGCGGCGCACCAGCGTGTGCTGCTCCAGCGTGGCGAGCAACCGGTAGACCACGGTGCGGTTGACGCCGAGCCGGTGCGACAGCTCGGTGACGGTCAGCCCGTGGTCGGTGTCGGCGAGCAGCTTGAGGACGCGCAGTCCCCGGTCGAGCGTCTGGGAGGTTTCCGCGGTCACGACGCCCCCTTCTTCGGAGTGAGTGACGGCGGACACTCCCAACGCGGAGGTGACACCCGTCCCTTGGGCGTCGCACCGAGAGGCCGCCGGCAGGCCATGGCACACCGGCTGCGCTCCGCGGCGGCGCTGCCACGGGGCGGTTCGCATGTGCCCGGACAGTAACGACCGGATCCGCTCAGCGGAAGACCCCGTTCACAATCCGGTCACGGATGAGGACTTGATCCCGGAATGCGCTCCGCACCCCGGCCCGCACCCCGGCCCGCGCACCGGACCCGCGTCCGGAACCGGGCGGCCCGCGCCCGGAACCGGACGGCCCGCGCCCGGAACCGGACGGCCCGCGCCCGGAACCGGACGGCCCGGGGCGCGCTCCGCGGGACGGGGCGCGCACCCCGGGACGGGGCTCAGCGGGCCCGCGTGGCCCACTCCTGGACCTTCTTGATCCGCTCCCGGATCTGCCCGGCCGTCGCCTCGGCGCTCGGCGGGCCGCCGCACACCCTGCGCAGTTCGGTGTGGACGACGCCGTGCGGCTTGCCGCTCTGGTGGACGTACGCGCCGACCATGGTGTTCAGCTGCCTGCGCAGCTCCATCAGCTCCTTGTGGGAGACCACCGGCCGCCGCTCGGCGGGCAGTTCGAGGAGGTCGGCCTCCTCCGCGGGCTTCTGCCGGCTGTGCGCGATCTGCCGGGCCTGCCGCTTCTGCAGCAGCAGCCGCACCTGGTCGGGCTCCAGCAGACCGGGGATGCCGAGGTAGTCCTGCTCCTCCTGGCTGCCGGGATGGGCCTGCATGCCGAACTCGGCGCCGTTGTACATCACCCGGTCGAAGACGGCGTCGGACTCCAGCGCCTCGAAGGGCAGCGCGTCCTGCTCGCCGGTGTCCTCGTCCTGCTGCCTGTTCGCCTCGTCCAGTTCCTTCTCGGACTCGGCGTACGGGTCCTCCTCGCCCTGCTTCTTCGGCCGGTCGAGGACGTGGTCGCGCTCGACCTCCATCTCGTTGGCGAAGCCGAGGAGCGTCGGGATGGTGGGGAGGAACACCGAGGCGGTCTCGCCGCGCCGCCGGGACCGGACGAAACGCCCCACCGCCTGCGCGAAGAACAGCGGCGTGGAGATCGTCGTGGCGTACACGCCGACCGCGAGGCGCGGCACGTCGACGCCCTCGGACACCATGCGGACGGCGACCATCCACCGGTCGTCGCCCTCGCTGAACTCGTCGATCCGCTTGGAGGCGCCCGCGTCGTCGGAGAGGACGAGCGTCGCCGCCTGCCCGGTGATCTCCCGGACGAGCTTGGCGTACGCGCGCGCGGACTCCTGGTCGGAGGCGATGACCAGGGCGCCGGCGTCGGGAACGGCCTTGCGCACCTCGGTGAGCCGCCGGTCGGCGGCGCGCAGCACGTTCGGCATCCACTCGCCCCTCGGGTCGAGGGCGGTGCGCCAGGCCTGCGAGACGGCGTCCCTGGTCATCGGCTCGCCGAGCCGGGCGGCGACCTCGTCCCCGGCCTTGGTGCGCCAGCGCATGTTGCCGCTGTAGCTGAGGAAGATGACGGGGCGGACGACGCCGTCGGCCAGCGCGTTGCCGTAGCCGTACGTGTAGTCGGCCGCCGACCGCCTGATCCCGTCGTTCCCCTCCTCGTACGTGACGAAGGGGATCGGGTTGGTGTCGGACCGGAAGGGCGTACCGGTCAGCGCGAGCCGCCGCGTCGCCGGTTCGAACGCCTCCAGGCACGCCTCGCCCCAGGACCTGGAGTCGCCGGCGTGGTGGATCTCGTCGAGGATGACGAGGGTCTTGCGCTGCTCGACGCGGTTGCGGTGCAGCATCGGGCGCACGCCGACGCCCGCGTAGGTGACGGCGACGCCGTGGTACTCCTTGCTGAGCGGGCCCGCGCTGTACTCCGGGTCCAGCCTGATCCCCACCCGCGCCGCGGCGACCGCCCACTGCTTCTTCAGGTGCTCGGTCGGGGCGACCACGGTCACCTGCTGCACGACGTGGTGGTGCAGCAGCCAGGACGCGAGGGTCAGCGCGAAGGTCGTCTTGCCGGCGCCGGGGGTGGCCACGGCGAGGAAGTCACGGGGCTGCTCCTGGATGTACCTGTCCATCGCGGCCTGCTGCCAGGCGCGCAGCTTGCCGGCCGTGCCCCAGGGGGCGCGGCCGGGGAAGGCGGGAGAGAGGTGATGGGAGGCGGTAGTAGTCACGGTCTCCGATTCGGTGCTCTCGGACGCATGGGCGGTGCGCACGGCTGACGTACGACAACCGGGCCACCCTACCGGTGCCCCGCCCCGTCCCGACCGGGGCGGGACCACGGTCCCCCGGAGTGCGAGCGGCGTCACACGCGGATCCGCACGCTCCCCCGCGCGACGCCCCGCGCCCCGCTCCCGGCCGGCGGTGGCGCCGGCGGCCGGCCGCGCGGGGAGGCCGGTTCCCGGTCGCGCCGGGAACGACCGCGGCGGACGGACCGCGCGATCGCCGGAACCACCGACGAACGCGGCGGACAGGCCACCTAGCCACCGGAACCACCAACGAACGCGCCACGCGCCACCCGGCCACCGAAACCACCGACGAACGCGCCACGCGCCGCGGCAGCGCCGCTCGGGGCGGGCATACCACCCGCCCGCGCTACCGCGCCCGCTCGCCGCCCCCCACCCGGGAGGCGACCCACGCCCCCACCAGCGCCACCGCCGCCATCGGCAGGAACACCGCCGCGAAGGCCGCCGGGTGCGAGACGGCCGTCCCCGCGCCCGCCACCCCGTGGCCGGCGCCCACCGAGCCGCCGCCCAGCGCCGCGAACGCCGCGCCGCCCGCCGCGAGCAGCAGGACGTTCGCCAGGGCGTCGGAGATCTGGAGCGCCGCAGAGTTCGCCCCGGTCTCCTCCGGAGCGGACAACTTCAGCAGCAGCACGCTCGTCGCGGAGATCACCATGCCCATGCCGAAGCAGCCGAAGCCCCAGGCCACGCCCACGACCCACACCGGAACCGCCGGGACCAGCACCGACGGCACGGCCGCGATCGCCGCCGCGACCAGCAGCATCCCCAGTACCGTCAGCCGCTCCCGGTACGGCTCCGCGCGCGGCCACGACTGGACGAACGACCCCAGCGCCCACGTCGCCCCGCCCACCGCCAGCGACAGCCCGGCGAGCGTCGGGCTCAGGCCCCGCTCGGTGACCAGCATCAACGGCACGAACGACTCCGCGGAGATGAACGCGCCCGCCGCGACACCCCGCAGCAGCACCACCGACGGCAGCCCGCGCGCCGCCCGGTACGTGCCGCGCGGCATCAGCCCGCGCACGGCCGGCACGAGCAGCGCCGCGCCCATCGCGGCGGGCAGCACCGACAGCCAGCGCAGGTCCTGCCCCGCGTACTGGAGGAGCCCGGCGCCCACGGAGATCCCGAGCGCCAGCCGCAGCCGCCGCCCGTCCAACCCCGCGCCCGGGGCCTCCGGGTCGGCGGGCCCGGAGGCCGTGCGGCGGATGGCGGGCAGGGCGAGCAGGAGCGGCGGCACCACGAGCACCGGTATGCCGAGGAACACCCACCGCCAGCCCAGCCGCTCGGTCACCGTCCCGGCGGCGAGCGGCCCGACGACGGACGGGATGATCCAGCTCGCCGCGAACGCCGCCATGATCGCGGGCCGCAGCCGCTCCTCGTACGCCCGGCTGACCACCACGTACAGCGCGACGATCACCAGCCCGCCGCCGAAGCCCTGCACGGCCCGCCCGGCGATGAACAGCCACATGGTGCCCGCCGTCCCCGACAGCACCAGTCCGGCCCCGAACGCCGCGATCCCGGTGGCGAGCCCGCCGAGCGGACCGCTCCGGTCGGCCCACTGCCCGGCCAGCACCATGCCGAAGAGGCTGGTGGTGAAGTACGCCGAGAACGCGAACGCGTACAGCGGCACACCGTGCAGCTCCCGGGCCGCGACGGGCATCGCCGTCCCGACGGCGGTCGCCTCGAAGGCGATCAGCAGGACGACGGAGATGATGCCGACGCTGAGCGCCCGGTGCTCCCGATCCATCACCCCGCCGCCCTTGCGGGGGGCGGCGGGGTGATGCTCGGTCCGGTGGGGGTCGGCGGTGCCGGGGGGCTCCAGGGCGCTCATGGCCTCCAGGGTAAGGGGCGTGAACCGGAGTGACTCCTGTAATTCGGCGGGGCCGCCCTCGGTCCTTGGCCGTACGACCGCGGCGGGCGCGAGCGGCGCGGGGTCGGTCCCGAGACGTACGGCCGCGGCGGCGCGGACCCCGACCACCGGGAGCGCGACCGCGTCAGGAATCCGCCCCCTCGACCGCGTGCCGGAGCGTCTGGATGTCGATCTTCTTCATGCTCATCATGGCCTTCGCGGCACGCGCGGCCCTCCCGGGGTCGGGATCGGTCATCATCGCCTCCAGGACGCGCGGGGTGACCTGCCAGGACAGCCCGTACTTGTCCTTGAGCCACCCGCAGGGCCCCTCCTCGCCGCCCTCGCCGAGCCGGGACCAGTAGTAATCGACCTCCTCCTGGTCCTCGCACGCCACGCACAGGGAGACGGCCTCGTTGAACCTGAACTCGGGTCCTCCGTTCATCGCGACGTAGCGCTGCCCCGCGATCTCGAACTCGACGGTCATCACACTGCCCGCCGGCATCGGGGTGCCCTCGGGGTAGCGGCCGACCTTCACGATCCGGGAGTCCTCGAAGATCGAGGTGTAGTGCTCGGCCGCCTCCTCCGCCTGGGTGTCGAACCAGAGGAACGGCGTGATCTTCTGCTCCATGAGGGGCTCCTTCCGTCCGTGTGCCCTCGCATGAGTAGACCGGCCGGAGCCCCGAAACTCATCTCTCGATACGCCGCGGGGGTGCGCCGGTCACCCTTCGGAGGAGCCGGGCAGCTTCTCGACCACGAACGAGCCCCTCGCCCGCACGGTCACGACCAGCTTCCGCTCGCGCAGGATGTCGAGAGCCCGACGCACTGTGTTGGAGCCCACGCCGTACTCCTGGGACAGGAGCATCTCTCCGGGAAGCCGGGAGCCGAGGGCGAACTCCCCGTTCCTGATCTTGCGCTCCAGGATGTTCGCGAGCTGCTCGTAGTGGTAGGCGGCCGCACCGGGGTTGATCTTCTCCATCACGGAAGCGAACGTAAACGTCCAGCAACGGCCACGCATCACCAACAGCTGTCAACCACTGTCTAGCACTGCCGACAACTTTCGGCATCGACTACGTTGGCGCACAGAAGACCCCGGCGAGTCGGCCAGGACTCCCGGGGCACGGCCAACGCTGCTCTAGGAGCGTCGACAGTGAGCATTATCCCCACCCTTGTGCGCCTGCTGCTGGGCTTACTCGCCCCCGGTTCCGGCCGAAGGCGGGCGGGCACCAGCCGGCCCACCGCCACCCCCGGCCTCACCGACACCCCCACCCGGCGGGAAGTCCCCCGCGCGGGCCTCCCGCGCCTCCGCTCCCCGTACGGGTCGGCAGAACCGCTCGACGGCGACGCCTCACCCCTCGTCCGCCCCTACCTCCTGGCGCACGAACGCCGCGAGAACCAGGCCCGGCGAAGGCTCACCCTCCTCCTCGCGGCGGACTTCGGCATCGATCTGGACACGCGGATCCTGCACGGGGCGGGGGTGCCGCCGTGAGCCCGTCGACACGGAAGCCGGTCCGGATGTGGGCGCGGTGCGATCGGATCACGGACGAACCCGTCGTGGTCTCCGAGGTCCACTCCGCCAGCGGACCCGGCTTCAACGTCTACGCGTGCCCCGCCTGCGCACCGCTTTTCCCACCGGTCCCCGACGTGCTCGACCTCCTGGACGGCGAGCGGTGAGGCCCGGACGCACCGAGGAACAGATCGCTGCCGACGCCAGGCAGTCCGGCCGCACGCAGGAGTGCGAACCGGGCGAGCGCGGGCCCTGCACCCCCACGGAGGTGTACGAGTCGGACTCCCCCGGCCTCGACGAGCGCCCGTTCTTCTCCATCACCTGCACCTGCCACACCGACTGAACCGAGGCGGGGCCTCCCTCCCATCGCAGGAGGAAGGCCCCGCCTCGGAACACGCCGTCGTCCTCACTCACCCCTTGACGGGCTTCACCACGGGGTCGCCCTTGAGGGGCTTGTTCTCACACCCGAGGGCGTCGACGGCCTTCTGCGCCATGAGATAAGACAAGGTCACGTACCGGATATCCCAGCCCTCCCGAGGGCCTCTGCGAGGTCCTCCGGTGAGGGACACCCACCCGACCAAACGGGCCTGCCGGGAAGCATCGTGGAGTTCACCCGGCATCACACAGGAAAAACTGAGCTTGGCATCGCCTTCGCTGGCTTCTGCCGGGAGGCCGTTCACCTCATAGCGGTTGGCATTCCTCAGTGCACGCCCTGCACCCTTACTGCTCTCCGGCATGGCCCACTGAAACATGATGCGCACGGATCCGTTGGAGTCACCCGCCGCCCCTTCGAACAGACACACGTTGGAAGGAAGTGAGTCTTCACCGGACTCCAGCCGTCGCAGTTCCCTCTCCAAATCCTCCGTCAAATCGGAAGGCACTGCAAAAATCATGGTTTTGACCTCGTCGGCGTCAAGCGTCTTCAGTACGGCATCCCTCTCTACGGATTCCGACTGAAGATGACACAGGTAATCGTCAGCCAACCCCTCCCGACTATTTCCGTCACACGAGGTCGCCAACAATCCCAATCCGACAAGCAGTGCGATGCCTGTATTGCCACGAAGGGGACGCCGACGTTCACAGGTGGTTCGAAGCCGCATTACGTCCAGACGTGTAACCGTCGTTCGCACTGTTCTTTGCCTCCTTGAAGGCACCATCCTCCGAAATACCCTTACTGGTAGCCCACTGGTCAAGCAGCTTGTTGGTACCGCCCATGCCGTGATCGTAATTCTCGCTGGCGTCGACCTTCCCCTGTTGTTCGGCTGCGGCGGTCACGTCCTTCACCCAGTCGTACTTGATGCTGTCGATCAACGCTCCGCCAACCGTTCCGACAATCGGAATCTCACCGATCAGACCATTGGCTCCGATCGCCGAGTACTCAGCCGTATCCTCCGCCCATTCGATCTTCTCATCCTGCTTGTCCCGATACACATCGGCACCAATCCCATTGATGGCGCCCATCGCCACACCGATGTCCCGCGCCCGGTCGTTCCACTCCGAGCTGTCACCATGCACCTTGTCCCCATGGAACTCCGGCACAGTGGCGAGCCGATCAGCGGCGTAGACGCGCTCAGCCTCGTACAGCAAGGCGTAGGAGGGAGCGTCATCGGCGATGCCGCGCATCACACGGATGAGACTTGCCTGACCGACGGCCAGGTGCGCCTTGTCCCCGGCTCCGTGGATTGATTCGCTGCCGCCGATGCCCCCGAGACTGGATTCCTGTCCTCCCAGGATCAGATGGGTGTCCGCCACGTAGTCCGCGAGCGCCCTGGCCATCGGCTGGCGGATCCCGGCCAGGTGCTCCGGGAACTCGTCGCCGCCCGCGTCCTTGTCAAGCAGCCTGATGGCGTTGTGCATGACGCGGGCCTGGCCCTCGGTGTGGGGACCGGGGGGCCCGAGCTTCTCGCCGGGCTCGTGGCCGGTCGCGGCGGCCTGGAGAGCGGCCCCCAGGCCGGAGCCCTGGTGGGGATCGGTGACCTCCTGCAGCGGTCCGTACAGCGGCGCCACGTACTCGTTGCTCCACTGCCGTTCGGTGAGCAGGTACTTGAGGTGGTCGTTCTTGTTGCCCCTCGCTTCCGGGTCGAGGAAGTACGTGGCCGCGTCCGGCTCCTTGCTCATGACCTTCAGCAGACCGTCCAGCGGGTCGGCCGCGAGATTGGGCCGCTCGACGTCCTGCGCGTGGACCCAGATGTTGGGGCGGGCCTTCTCGACCGCGATGATCCCCTCGCCGATCTCGTTGAGGAACTCCTTGCCGTAGCCCTGACCGTGCGACATCAGGGTCACCAGGGCCTGGTACCCGTGCAGCGGTCTCTGTCTCCCCCAGGAGTCGTCGCCGAAGGCTTTGAGGCCGTCGACGAACGGCCGGTAGGCGTAGCTGTTCGGATCCCTGGTGCCGGAGGCGACCGTCGAGGCGAGGCCCGCGTTGATGGACTCGTAGAGCTTCCGGTCGGCCTCGGACACCCCCCGCTCGTGCGCCGCCAGGTTCATCCGGTCGGACAGCAACACGGTTTCCCTGGGGCCCAGCGCGTGCAGGAAGGCCTCGCTGAAGTGCTTGTCGCCGGAGTTCCGCCGCAGGAGGTCCCGGTACTCCTGAAGCTCCTCGGGCGACGCCTTGCCGGAACGGATCTTCTCCGTGAGGGCGAGCGCCTCCACCGCCTCGACGTCGCCGACCGGCTTGGAGTTGAACCCGAAGGGCGAGGTGCCGTCCGCACCGGTCGCGCTGATCAGGGCCCGCTTCACGTCCTCGTCGAAGTCGTTGACCGCCTTCACCGCGTCCGTGATCCGCTTCGTGTACGCCTGCTCCGTGTTCCGCAAGTCCGGGTCGTGGCGGATGCTGTTGGCCGTGGCCGCGTCGACCTTGCCGAAGTCGTAGCTCGCGACACCGCCGTCCGAGACCTTCATACCCGCGTCCAAGGCATCGGCGACGGCCGACTTCACCTCGGCCTTGAGCCGGACGAAGGTGGCGTGGGCGTCGCGCAGGAGGGACTCCACGCCGAGCGCCTCCTTCTGCGCCGCGTCGTACTCCTGCCGCGTCACCGCGAAC
This sequence comes from Streptomyces somaliensis DSM 40738, assembly GCA_012396115.1. Classification (GTDB taxonomy): domain Bacteria; phylum Actinomycetota; class Actinomycetes; order Streptomycetales; family Streptomycetaceae; genus Streptomyces; species Streptomyces somaliensis. The sequence goes on from JAAXOU010000059.1 coordinate 14,246, forward strand.
GGTCTGAGGGAGGCGTTGGCGCTCTCCCCCGTCCATTCACCGCTGGTGGAGACGGTCTGCACTTCGCGGGCGAAGATGCCCTCGAGCGTCTTGAACTTCGCTGCGGTGCTCTTCCAACTGTCGGCGGCCTTGGTGAGGACGGAGAAGTCCATCTCCAGGATCTCCCGGTAGGTGGGCACGCTCCCCCCTACAATTCCGAGATCTTCGACTGCGGCCGCTGGATCGTGTGACGAACGCCCACGTCGGTGCTCTCCAGGATCGTGGCGGTGCTGCGTAACTGCCCCTTGTGCCGGGTCAGGCGCCCCAGGAGACTCCTGACCTGGTCCTCCCATTTTTCGTGGGACTCCTTCAGGCCGACGGCCGTGTCCCAGCCGGCGAAGGCGCGAACCGCCGCCTCCGTGGGCTCGTCGACGAGGTCCCCCGCCTCACGGGTGCCCCGTTCCATCTTGTTCTCGATGGCGTTGGCGGCCTTCCGCTTCTTCTCCGTGGCGGACTTCAGGTCCGGCGCTCCACCACCTCCGCCCGCGGACGCGAGCTGATTGAGCCGCATGGCGGTCCGGCGCTCCACCGCTGCCTGCTTGAGGCCGCTCCACTCTTCCTCGAACGACATCGTCCTCCCCCATCGGCCGTCAGGAACTCCAACCCTAGGGGCCTACGGGGACCCCGCCCGCCGACGTCTCCGGTCATCGGTGCGACGTTGCGGCACCAACGGCCGGAACGACACGGGCTACGGCCGGTTCCGTATGCGATCCGGGCCGGTCAAGCGCCCCCGGACGGGGCCGACCGGCCCCGGCTTCGACGTCCACGCCTGCGCGGCGTGCGCACCGCTGTTCCCGCCGGCCCCTGACGTGCTCCACTTCCCGGACGGCGCGCGACGGGATCCGGACGCACAACGCGGCGGACGGCCGCCAGCGCGGGGGAATCCGACCGCGCCCGGGAGTGCGATTCGGGTGACCCCGGGGTCTGCACCCCCACGGAGGTCTACGAGTCCGGTTCCCACGGCCTCGACGAGCGACCGTTCCTCCCCATCACCCGCACGTGCGCCCGCCACACCGGCTGAACCGGGGCGGGGCCTTCCTCACCACGAGGAAGGCCCCGCATCCGTGCACGACCCGAAGTCCCCGACTCCACCGCTGGCGCGGTTCAGCCTCCCGTTCCCCACCGAACCCCGGCCACGATTCCGAACACGGCGGCTGGGGCCACCCACCACCAGCCGATGACCCGGCGTACCGATGGAAGCAACCACAGTCCCGTGGTCGCGATGGCAGCCCCGATGGCGAGGACGCAGGACAGGACGATGCCGGCGTACGCCTCGTCGTCCCAGGATCCCGACGGGCGAATGGTCAGGGCCGTCCGGCAGAAGAACGCGGCGATGAGGGTGAGAAGGCCCAAGGGGACGGCCAGGACCAGGCGGAGGCAACCACGGTCGTCGTCCGGATGACATGAGGAAGTCATCGGCGCAGTGCGCTCCTCGCCTGATCCAGATTGTCTGCAAAACCACGCCCATGGCTTTGTGCGTAGTGCCCCTTGGCGCTCTCCAGCGCATGCGCATAGCCGCGCAGGGCGCTCGCGGCCCCGTCGTAGCCTTCGGCGAGCCGGGTGAGGAGTTTGCGCCCCTCTGCGAGCCGGGCCTCGTAACTGCAAGCGAGGCACCCGGCCGCTCCCACTGCACGGTCGCGCCCCGGTCACACCGCCCCGTCAGGACGTCTGGGGCTGGACCACCGCGGACTGGGGGCGGATGGGGAGGCGGTTGACGGGGCGGCCGGTGGCGGCGCGGACCGCCGAGGCGATGGCCGCCGGGGAGGTGACCACCGGTACCGCGCTCGCCGCCTTCGCGCCGAAGGGGGCGACCACGTCCCGCTCCTCGACCAGCTTCACGATGCGGATGTCGGGGGCGTCCAGCGCCGTCGGCAGGGCGTAGCCGGTCAGGTCCGGGTGGCGGACCAGGCCGCGCGGGGTGCGGAGGTTCTCGGTGAGCGCCGCGCCCAGGCCCTGGGTGACGCCGGCCTCGATGCGGGCGGCCAGCTGGGCCGGGTTCAGCACGCGGCCCACGTCCTGCGCGACGGCCAGCTCCACGACCCGTACCGAGCCCAGCTCCACGTCCACGTCGACCACCGCGCGGATCGCGCAGAACGCCAGGCCCACGAACGCGTCGCCCTGCCCGGCCTCGTCCAGCGGCTCCGTCGGGTGGGGGCGGCACTGCGCCGTCGCCCACAGCTCCTTGCCCTCCAGCGCCTCCGCCACCGTGGTGGACAGGACGCCGTCGTACGAGGTGATCCTGCCGTCCGCGATCTGGAGCAGCTCCGTCGACATGCCGAACTTGTGCGCCAGCGGCTGGAGCAGCTGCGTGCGGACCATCTTCGCCGCGCGCTCCACCGCGCCGCCCGACACCCAGGTGTGGCGGCCGTGCGCCGCCGGGCCCGCGGGCGGCTGGTCCGTGTCCACCGGCGCCACCCGCACGTCCTCCACGCCCAGGACCTCCTGGACGATCTGGCGGGCCAGCGTCGAGAAGCCCTGGCCGGTCTCCACGGCGGCGCACAGCACCGTCGCCACGCCGCCCTCGACCTTCACCGTCGCCGTCGACACCTCGTCGGTGCCCTCGGCGCCCAGCATGTGCACCATGCCCAGCGCGTAGCCGACGCCCCGCCGCACCGCGTCCGGCTCTCCCGCGCCCTCCGGACCGCCCGGCAGCAGCCAGTCCTCCTCCGAGGCGTCCACCGGCAGCGGCGGCAGCGGGTGGTCCCGCACGGCCTCCAGCAGTTCGGCGACGGGCGCCGGGCACGTCACCGTCTGGCCGGTCGGCAGCAGGTCGCCGGTCGCGAGGACGTTGCGCATGCGCAGTTCGGCCGGGTCCAGGCCCAGCCTCGCCGCCAGCTTGTCCATCTGGCCCTCGTACGCGGCGCACACCTGCATCGCGCCCTCGCCGCGCACGTGCCCGGCGGGCGGGTTGTTGGTGCGGACGACCCAGCCCTCGACGAAGGCGTGCGGGACGACGTACGGGCCGCAGGCGAAGGAGACGGCCGCCGCCAGAGAGTCGGAGGAGGCGTCGGCGTACGCGCCGCCGTCGAGGAGGATCTGCGCCTCCACCTTCACCAGGCGGCCCTCCGCGTCCGCGTGGTGGCGGTAGCGCAGCAGCGTCGGGTGGCGGTGGGCGTGCCCGAGGAACGACTCCTCGCGGGTCGCGGTGAGCTTCACCGGCGCGCCCGTCCGCAGGGCCAGCAGGCCGAGCGGGATCTGGAAGCCGGGGTCCTCCCGGTCGCCCATCGCGCCGGGAACGCCCGTCACGACGATCCTCACCTGCTCCGGCGGCAGGCCGAAGCAGGCGGCGGCCAGGTCGCGGTCGGTGTGCGGGTCGGTGGACGCGGTGTAGATCTCGACGCCGCCGTCCGGGCGCGGCACCGCGAGACCGGCCTCCGCGCCGATGGGCGCCGGGTCCTGGCGGCCGATGCGGTACAGGCCCTCGACGATCACCTCGCCGGTGACGTCCGGGTCGCCGAAGCGGAGCGGGATGTGGCGGATGAGGTTGCCGTCGGGGTGCAGCGGCGGGGCGGAGAACGCCTGTTCCGGGTCGGTGACCGGCTCCAGCACCTCGTAGTCGACGATGATCGCGGCCGCCGCGAGCCTCGCCGCGTCCGGGTGGTCCGCGGCCACGGCCGCGATGGCCTCGCCGTGGTGGCGGACCACGTCGGCGGCGAAGACGGGGCGGTCGGCGACGGTCCTGCCGTACGCCGCGTCCCCCGGCACGTCCGCGTGGGTCACCACGGCCCGCACGCCGGGCATCGCCGCCGCGGCGGACGTGTCGATCGACCGGATGCGCGCGTGCGCGTGCGGGGAGCGGAGGATCGCCGCCCACAGGAGGCCCTCGGCCCACAGGTCGGCGGCGTACGGGAAGGTGCCCTGCGCCTTGGCGGGGGCGTCGGCCGACGGCAGCGGAGCGCCGAGCCCGTGGACGGGCCGCTCCTGCTCCTGTTCCTGCCGGGGGACGTCGACCGCCGGGATGGCGGTGGCCGCGTCGTTGCTCACGCCGTGCCTCCGTCGTGCGGGTGGGGGACCTGGTGCGGGATGCGGACCTCGGGGCCCTGCCGGCCGGCCGCGCCTCCGGTGGCTCCCGGCCTTCCGGCGGCGCGTTCCGCGACGACCTCCCGTACGGCTCCGAGGGCGCCCTGGTAGCCGGTGCAGCGGCACAGGTTGCCGGAGAGGGCCCGGCGGACCTCCACGTCGCTGGGCGCGTGGTTGCCCTCCAGCAGGTCGTGCACGGTCATCGCCATGCCGGGGACGCAGAAGCCGCACTGGACGGCGCCGCAGCGGACGAGGGCGCGCTGCACGTCGGAGGGTTCGCCGTCGACGGCCAGGCCCTCGACGGTGCGGACCTCGCTGCCCGCGGCGGTCGCGGCGGGCACCAGGCAGGAGGCGACGAGGCGGCCGTCGACCTGGACGTTGCACGCGCCGCACTCGCCCTGCGAGCAGCCGTCCTTGGCGCCGGCCAGGCCGAGGCGCTCGCGCAGCACGTACAACAGGGACTCGCCGATCCACGCGTCGGTGACGGGGCGGTCGGCTCCGTTGACGCGCAGGACGTACGAGACGTGCGGGTGCTCGCCGGCCCCCTCCCCGTCGGGCGCGGACCGGTCGGGCGGCGCGGACCGGTCGGGCGCCGCCTGGTCGGGCACCGCCTGGTCCGGCGCCGTCTGGTCGGGCGCGGGTCGGTCCTCCGGCGCCCGGTCGGCCGGTGCCCGCTCCTGCGGCGCCC
>JAAXOU010000006.1 GCA_012396115.1 Streptomyces somaliensis DSM 40738
GTGGGCCGCCCACCGCGGCGGCGCCCGCCGCCCCGCGGCCTCCCGCCGCACGGCCGCTCCCCACGGCCGCTCCTCGCGCCCGTCCGCCCCTCCGTGTGCGTCCGGGGCCCGCCGCACGCGCGGGGCCCCTCCGAAGAGGGGCCCCGCACCGGTCTCCGGCGCTTCCCGCGCCCCGAAGCCGGGGTACTACTCGCCGCCGCGCCTGCCGCCCGGCCGCCACACCACCAGAGCGCTCGTCTGCTGGACGTCCTGGTAGGGCACCAGGTCCCGCCGGTAGGAGGCGTGGACCTGCGCCTCCCGCTGGCGCATCGCCACCGCGGCGCCCTCCAGCGCCGAGGTCAGCTCGGCCACCCGGGCCTCCAGGGCGGTGACCTGGTTCTCCAGTTCGATGATGCGCTTGATCCCGGCCAGGTTGATGCCCTCGTCCTGCGACAGCTGCTGCACCTGGCGGAGCAGCTCGATGTCGCGGGCCGAGTAGCGCCGACCCCGGCCGGCCGTGCGGTCCGGGGAGACGAGCCCCAGCCGGTCGTACTGGCGCAGCGTCTGCGGGTGCAGCCCGCTGAGCTGGGCCGCCACCGAGATGACGTACACCGGGGTCTCGTCGGTCAGTTCGTACGGGTCGCGTCGGCGTGCGTCCATTGCCTCAAGCCCCCTTCGCGGCTTGGAACAGATCCGCCCGCGGGTCCTTGTCCGCGGTGGCTCGACGGTACGCCTCCAGAGCTTCGCGCGCCTCACCGTCCAGCTCCTTCGGCACGGCGACCTCGACCGTGACCAGCAGGTCGCCGCGGGTGCCGTCCTTGCGGACCGCCCCCTTGCCCCGGGCCCGCATCGTGCGGCCGTTGGGCGTACCCGGGGGGATCTTCAGCGTGACCGGCGGCCCGCCGAGGGTCGGCACCCTGATCTCTCCACCGAGGGCCGCCTCCGGGTAGGAGACGGGCACGGTGACGGTGAGGTTGTCCCCCTTGCGGCCGAAGACGGGGTGCTCGCCGACGTGGACGACCACGTACAGGTCGCCGGCCGGGCCGCCCCGCTCACCGGGCGCGCCCTTGCCGCGCAGCCTGATCCGCTGCCCGTCGGAGACCCCTGCGGGGATGCGGACCTGCATGGTGCGCGACGACTTGGCGCGGCCGCTGCCGTGGCACACGTCGCACGGGTCCTGGGCGATCAGCCCCCGGCCCTTGCAGTCCACGCACGGGTCGGTCAGCGAGAAGCCGCCGCCCGAGCCGCGCGACACCTGGCCGGTGCCGACGCACGTCGGGCAGACCCTGGGCGTGCCGTGCCTGTCGCCCGTGCCGGAACAGACCCGGCAGGGCTGCCTGCTGGACGTGCGCAGCGGGACGGTCGCCCCGTCGACCGCCTCGGTGAAGCTGAGCGTCACCTCGGACTCGACGTCCTGGCCGCGGCGCGGCTGCGTACGCGCGCCGGCCGCGCCGCCGCGGTTGAACAGGCCGCCGAAGACGTCCCCGAGCCCGCCGCCGAAGCCGCCGGCGCCGCCAGCCCCGGCCTGGCCGGCGAACAGGTCGCCCAGGTCGAAGTTGAACGTGCCGCCCGCGCCGCCGGGGCCGGGCCGGAAGCCGCCGTTGCCGAAGAGGGCGCGCGCCTCGTCGTACTCCTTGCGCTTCTTGGGGTCGCCGAGGATGTCGTTCGCCTCGGAGATCTCCTTGAAGCGGGTCTCCGCGGCGGCGTCGCCCTTGTTGGCGTCCGGGTGGAACTCGCGGGCGAGCTTCCGGTACGCCTTCTTGATCTCGGCCTCGGTGGCGTCCTTGGGGACGCCGAGGACCTTGTAGTAGTCCTTCTCGACGAAGTCCTTCGTGCTCATCGACGTCCCTCCTCCCGGACGGCCACCACGTCGGCTCCGGGGCCGGCGGTCCCGTGACCGCCGGCCCCGCTGCTGTCAGCCCTCCTCGGGGCCACCGCTCTCCTCGTCGGCCGACTGCTCTTCCTTCGAGGCCGGCGCGGCCCCCGGCTGGGGCTCGGCGACGGCGACACGCGCGGGACGGATGGTCCGCTCGCCGATCCGGTACCCCGGCTGGAGGATCGCCACGCAGGTCGTCTCGGTGACGTCCGGCGCGTACGAGTGCATCAGCGCCTCGTGCACGGTCGGGTCGAAGGGCTCGCCCTCCTTGCCGAACTGCTGGAGGCCCATCTTCGCGACGGTGGTCTCCAGCGACTCGGCGACCGACTTGAAGCCGCCGACCAGCTCGCCGTGCTCCCGCGCCCGGCCGATGTCGTCGAGCACCGGCAGCAGTTCGGACAGGAGGTTCGCGATGGCGACCTCCTTGACCGCGATCCGGTCCCGCTCGACCCGGCGGCGGTAGTTCTGGTACTCGGCCTGAAGCCGCTGGAGATCGGCGGTGCGCTCGGCGAGCGCGGTGCGCACCTGGTCCAGCTGGGCGGTCAGGCCGGCCGACTGGTCCGTCTGGTTCGCGTCCCCGGCCGGGGCCGCCGAGCCCTCCTCCTCGGAAGGGCCCTCGGCGGCCTCGACAGCGTCGTCGGAGGCGGCGCCGGAGGGGACGTCGGGCTTCTCCTCGAAGCCCGGGGTCTCCTCCGTCATGCGGCCCCACCCTTCGGCTTCTCGTCGTCGACGATCTCGGCGTCGATCACGTCGTCGTCGGCCTTGGCTCCCTCGGCGCCCGCCTGGGCGCCGCCCGCCGCCTGGGCGGCCTGCGCGTCGGCGTACATGGCCTGGCCGAGCTTCTGGGAGACGGCCGCGACCTTCTCGGTGGCGGTGCGGATCTCCGCGGTGTCCTCGCCCTTCAGCTTCTCCTTGAGCTCGTTCACCGCCGCCTCGACCTCGGTCTTGACCTCGCCGGGCACCTTGTCGGCGTTGTCGGCGAGGAACTTCTCGGTCTGGTAGACGAGCTGCTCGCCCTGGTTGCGGGTCTCGGCGGCCTCGCGGCGCTTGTGGTCCTCCTCCGCGTACCGCTCGGCCTCCTCGCGCATCCGGTCGACCTCCTCCTTGGGGAGGGAGGAGCCACCGGTGACGGTCATCTTCTGCTCCTTGCCCGTGCCGAGGTCCTTGGCCGTGACGTGCATGATGCCGTTGGCGTCGATGTCGAAGGAGACCTCGATCTGCGGGACGCCGCGCGGGGCCGGCGGGAGGCCGGTCAGCTCGAACATGCCGAGCTTCTTGTTGTACGCGGCGATCTCGCGCTCGCCCTGGTAGACCTGGATCTGCACCGACGGCTGGTTGTCCTCCGCCGTGGTGAAGATCTCGGAGCGCTTCGTCGGGATCGTGGTGTTGCGCTCGATGAGCTTGGTCATGATGCCGCCCTTGGTCTCGATGCCGAGGGACAGCGGGGTCACGTCGAGGAGCAGGACGTCCTTGACCTCGCCCTTGAGGACACCGGCCTGGAGCGAGGCGCCGATCGCCACGACCTCGTCCGGGTTGACGCCCTTGTTGGCCTCCTTGCCGCCGGTCAGCTCCTTGACGAGCTCGGCGACGGCCGGCATGCGGGTCGAGCCGCCGACGAGGACGACGTGGTCGATCTCGGAGAGCTGGATGCCCGCGTCCTTGATGACGTTGTGGAACGGGATCTTGCAGCGCTCGAGCAGGTCGGCGGTGAGCTGCTGGAACTGGGCGCGCGTGAGCTTCTCGTCCAGGTGCAGCGGGCCCTCGGCCGATGCCGTGATGTAGGGGAGGTTGATCGAGGTCTCGGTGGACGAGGACAGCTCGATCTTCGCCTTCTCGGCGGCCTCGCGGAGGCGCTGGAGCGCCATCTTGTCCTTGGAGAGGTCCACGCCGTGACCGCTCTGGAACTGCTTGACCAGGTAGTCGACGACGCGCTGGTCCCAGTCGTCGCCACCGAGGTGGTTGTCGCCGTTGGTGGCCTTCACCTCGACGACGCCGTCGCCGATCTCCAGCAGCGAGACGTCGAAGGTGCCGCCGCCGAGGTCGAAGACGAGGATCGTCTGGTCGTCCTTGTCGAGGCCGTACGCCAGGGCGGCGGCGGTCGGCTCGTTGACGATGCGCAGGACGTTCAGGCCCGCGATCTCGCCGGCCTCCTTGGTGGCCTGGCGCTCGGAGTCGTTGAAGTACGCCGGGACGGTGATGACCGCATCCGTGACCTTCTCGCCCAGGTACGCCTCGGCGTCCCGCTTCAGCTTCTGCAGGATGAACGCGGAGATCTGCTGCGGGTTGAAGTTCTTCCCGTCCAGCTCGATCTTCCAGTCCGTGCCCATGTGGCGCTTGACCGAGCGGATGGTCCGGTCGACGTTGGTGACGGCCTGCCGCTTGGCGACCTCACCCACGAGGACCTCGCCGTTCTTGGCGAAGGCGACGACGGACGGCGTGGTCCTGGCGCCCTCGGCGTTGGTGATGACGGTGGGCTCGCCGCCTTCCAGAACGCTGACGACGGAGTTAGTCGTGCCCAGGTCGATGCCGACCGCACGTGCCATTTCGATTCCTCCAGCTGACTTGAGTGGAACAGACTCAAGGATGCACCATCCACCTTCCGCGGTCAACGGACCTGAGCCGATCGGACTCAAGTTTTATCCGGCCCTTATGCGCAACACACGGCGCGTCGCACCCGCCCCAGGGGGACCATCCGTCTTATTCTTGACACATCCGACCATTCCAACCACCCCCACCTCCCGCCCCTTCCCCACCTTCCGCGCCTCTTCCGCACCCCTTCCGCCGCCCCCGGCCCCCGGAACGGCGACACGACGCCCCACCGCCCCGCCCCGGCCTTCCCAGAACGGTCAGGTGTCGCGCCATGCACCCCAAGCGCCTCCTGGATCTGACCCTCGGCTCCGTCCTCCTCGCCCTCACCGCCCCCGCGCTGCTGGCCGCCGCGGCCGCCCGCGCCCTGCGCCGCCCACCCGGAGGCGTACTGCTGCGGGAGACGGCGACCGGTCTGCACGGCCGGACCTTCACCCTGCGCACCCTGCCCGTCCGCCTGCTGCGCCTCGACGCGTTGTCGCGCCTGCCGCACGTCGTACGGGGCGAGATGTCACTGGTGGGCCCCGCCCCGCTGCCGCCGGGGGCCCCCGGCGCGGACGCGGCGTGGCGGCACCGGGTCAGACCGGGACTGACGGGACCGGCCCAGCTGAAGCGGGACTCCCCCCTCCCGTGGGACGAGCCCCTGCTGCTGGACCAGCACTACGTGGAGCACCATGAGATGGGACTGGACGCGGCCCTGCTCCTGCGCACGCCCGCGGCCCTGATCGGCGCGGCGCGGCGCCGGGGGCGGTGAGCGGCGGCCGGGCCCGTCCGAGCGACGCAGATCACCGTGTGCGCGGCTACAGTGCGGCAGAACAACTGGGTACGCTCGACAGCGAACCCAATAAGTTACCGCTTAGTAGAGCCGAAACCCCACCTCGCAGGCCCGAGGAGCCCCCATGCAACTCGCCGCGATCATTGTGTCGCTGACCCTGACCGTGGTCGGCGTTGCGCTCTTTGCCCGAGCGATCGCGCACATCTACCGGTTCGTCAGGATCGGCCAGCCCGTGCCGGCCGGCAGCCGCACCGACGACTGGAAGGCGCGCACCGCCACCGTGGTCCGGGAGTTCCTCGGCCACACCCGGATGAACCGGTGGGGGATCGTCGGCTTCGCGCACTGGTTCGTCGCGGTCGGCTTCCTCACCCTGCCGCCCACCCTGGCGCAGGCGTACGGGCAGCTCTTCCGGGCCGACTGGACCCTGCCGGTCATCGGCGGCTTCCTGCCGTTCGAGATGTACACCGAGCTGATCGGCCTGCTGACGGTCCTCGGCATCGCCGTCCTGATCGTGATCCGGCTGCTGAGCCTGCCGTCCCGGCCCGGCCGCAAGTCGCGCTTCGCCGGCTCCAAGGCCTGGCAGGCGTACTTCGTCGAGTACGTCATCCTCACCATCGGCCTGGTCATCCTGGTCCTGCGCGGCCTGGAGGGCGCGCTGCACCACGTCGACTCCTACGACCCGGCCTACTTCGTGTCGTACCCGCTCGTCCTCGCCTTCGACGGACTGAGCACCGGCACCCTGCAGAACCTGGTCTACCTCGCCGCCATGGTGAAGATCAGCGTCTCCCTGATCTGGATGATCACGGTCTCGCTCAACACCAACATGGGCATCGCCTGGCACCGCTTCCTCGGCTTCCCCAACATCTGGTTCAAGCGCAACGCCACCGGCGAGACCGCGCTGGGCGCCCTGCTGCCGATGACCTCCGGCGGCAAGGAGATCGACTTCGAGACCGTCTTCGACGACGAGGAGGGCGCCGAGGAGACCGTCTTCGGCGTCTCCCAGGTCGAGCACTTCTCCTGGAAGGGCATCCTCGACTTCTCCACCTGCACCGAGTGCGGCCGCTGCCAGTCGCAGTGCCCCGCCTGGAACACGGGCAAGCCGCTCTCCCCGAAGCTGCTGATCATGTCGCTGCGGGACCACGCCCACGCCAAGGCGCCGTACCTGCTCGCCGGCGGCGGCAAGACGGCGGAGGGCGAGGAGAAGGCGTCCGCCGAGACGCTGAGGGACGTCCCCGCCCCCGCCCTCGCCGAGGCCGAGCGGCCGCTGGTCGGCACCGCCGAGGAGAACGGCGTCATCGACCCGGACGTCCTGTGGTCCTGCACCACCTGCGGCGCCTGCGTGGAGCAGTGCCCCGTCGACATCGAGCACGTCGACCACATCGTCGACATGCGCCGCTACCAGGTGATGATCGAGTCCGCGTTCCCGTCCGAGGCGGGCACGATGCTCAAGAACCTGGAGAAGAAGGGCAACCCCTGGGGCCTGGCGAAGAAGCAGCGCGTCGAGTGGACCAAGGAGGTCGACTTCGAGGTCCCGATCGTCGGCAGGGACGTCGAGGACCTTTCCGAGGTCGACTACCTGTACTGGGTCGGCTGCGCCGGCGCCCTGGAGGACCGCGCCAAGAAGACCACCAAGGCCTTCGCGGAGCTGCTGCACATGGCGGGCGTCAAGTTCGCGATCATGGGCGGCGACGAGAAGTGCACCGGCGACTCCGCCCGCCGCCTGGGCAACGAGCCGCTGTTCCAGCAGCTCGGCCAGGAGAACGTCGCGATGCTGAACACGGCGTTCGGCGAGGACGAGGACGAGCCGTCGACGAAGAAGCCCAGGTCGTCGAAGAAGATCGTCGCGACCTGCCCGCACTGCTTCAACACGATCGCGAACGAGTACCCCCAGCTGGGCGGCGAGTTCGAGGTCATCCACCACACGCAGCTGCTCCAGCACCTCGTCGACGAGGGCAGGCTCACCCCGGTGACCCCGGTTGACGGCCTGATCACCTACCACGACCCGTGCTACCTGGGCCGGCACAACAAGGTCTACACGCCGCCGCGCGAGATCATGTCCGCCGTCCCCGGCCTGCGCCAGCAGGAGATGCACCGCCACAAGGAGCGCGGCTTCTGCTGCGGCGCCGGCGGCGCGCGGATGTGGATGGAGGAGCGCATCGGCAAGCGCATCAACACCGAGCGCGTCGACGAGGCCCTGTCCCTCGACCCGGACATCGTGTCCACCGCCTGCCCGTTCTGCCTGGTCATGCTGACGGACTCGGTGAACGGCAAGAAGAACGAGGGCCGGGCCAAGGAGTCGCTCCAGGTCGTGGACGTGGCGCAGCTCCTCCTGGAGTCGGTGAGGACGCCGGCGCCCGAGGCCCCGGCGTCCGACGCGGCCGCGGAGCCGGAGCCGGCGAAGTAACCCCGCCCCGGCACCGCCCGCGACGGAACGGCCGGGTCCGCCCTCCGGGGGTGGACCCGGCCGTTCCGTCGCCGGGTCCCGGGGCATGTCACAGCTCGGCAGCAAACGGGACCCGCCGTACGGGCGAGTACGCCCGTACGGGTGGAACCGGGTACGTTCGTACACGTGGCTGGATTCAGGATCGGACGCGGCCGGGGCAACCGCACCCCGCACCAACAAGGGCAGCAGCCCCCGTACCCGGGGCAGGGACCGTACGGCGGCGGCGACGCACCGCCCTACGCCTCGCCGCACCAGTGGCCGGGGGACGACCGCACGCACGGCGAACCCGAGTACTTCGGCGACCCCCGCCACCAGCAGCAGGCGGCCCCGCCGCACCACCCCCCGCAGGCGTACGCGCCCCACGCGCACACCGCGAACAACCCGGGCCACACCCGGATGTTCAGCATCCACGAGGACCCCTACGGGCCGCCGGACGCCCACCCGGCGGCCCCCGCCGCCCCCTCGGGGCCGCCCTTGCCGTGGCAGCAGCTCCTGACCGGCATCGTGCTGCGCCCCGGTCCGACGTTCTGGCGGATGCGGGACCACGCGGTCTGGCTGCCGGCCCTGACGGTCACCTTCGTGTACGGCCTGCTGGCGCTGTTCGGCTTCGACAAGGCCCGCGAGGAGACGATCAACTCGACCATGTCGACCGCGGTGCCGGCCGTCCTGCTCACCGGCGTCATGTTCGTCGTGGGCGGACTGATCCTCGGCGCGGTGACGCACACCCTGGCCCGCCAGCTCGGCGGCGACGGGGCGTGGCAGCCGACGGTCGGCCTGTCGATGCTGATCATGGCGATGACGGACGCCCCGCGCCTGCTGTTCGCGATGTTCCTGGGCGGTGAGAACGGTCTGGTGCAGGTGATCGGCTGGCTGTCGTGGCTGGCGGCGGGCGCGCTGTTCACCTCCATGGTGGGCAAGTCCCACGACCTGCCGTGGCCGAAGGCCCTGGGCGCGTCGGCGATCCAGCTGGTGGCGCTGCTGTCGCTGGTCAAACTGGGAACGCTGTAGCACCCGGGGAGCACCGGGGAACCACCGCGGAGGGGGGAGGGGCCACCGGCCCCTCCCCCCTCCGCGGTCCTCCGCCTTCAGGCGTCGAGGACCTGCCCGGGACGCCGGACGACGGGGCCCTCGACGCTCCACGGGAAGTTGATCCACTCGTCGGTGCGCTTCCAGACGTACTCGCACTTCACGAGGGAGCGGGGCTTCTCGTAGATGACGGCGGACCGGACCTCGGCGACGTGTCCGAGGCAGAAGTCGCGGACGAGCTTCAGGGTCTTGCCGGTGTCGGCGACGTCGTCGGCGATCAGGACCCGCTTGTCGCCGAAGTCGATCGCGTTCGGGACGGGCGCGAGCATCACCGGCATCTCCAGCGTCGTACCGACGCCCGTGTAGAACTCCACGTTCACGAGGTGGATGTTCTTGCAGTCGAGCGCGTAGGCGAGCCCGCCGGCCACGAAGACGCCGCCGCGGGCGATGGACAGCACGATGTCGGGCTCGTAGCCGTCGTCCGCGACGGTCCGGGCTAGCTCGCGCACCGCGCACCCGAACCCCTCGTACGTCAGGTCCTCCCGCGCACCGCCCATGCTCACACCTGCGTCCGATGGAAGTTCTGGAAGGACCGCGAGGCCGTGGGGCCGCGCTGCCCCTGGTACCGGGACCCGTACCGCTCGCTGCCGTAGGGGAACTCGGCCGGCGAGCTGAGCCGGAACATGCACAGCTGACCGATCTTCATCCCCGGCCACAGCTTGATCGGCAGGGTCGCGAGGTTCGACAGTTCCAGGGTGACATGCCCGGAGAACCCGGGGTCGATGAAACCCGCGGTCGAGTGGGTGACGAGCCCGAGCCGCCCGAGGGAGCTCTTCCCCTCCAGCCGGGAGGCGATGTCGTCGGGCAGGGAGATGACCTCGTACGTCGAGGCGAGCACGAACTCGCCGGGGTGGAGGATGAACGCCTCGTCCCCGTCCGGCTCCACCAGCCGGGTGAGGTCGGCCTGCTCGACGGCGGGGTCGATGTGGGGGTGGCGGTGGTTCTCGAACACCCGGAAGTAGCGGTCGAGCCGCACGTCGATGCTCGAGGGCTGCACCATGGATCCGTCGTACGGGTCGATCCGCACCCGCCCGGATTCGATCTCGGCCCGGATGTCCTTGTCTGAGAGAAGCACGCCCCGAGGATACGCAGAGCGCGCGGGACCGCCCCAACCGGACGGACGCCCGCGCGCCTCCCATCAGCGGCGACGGAACCGTACGGGGCGCTAGGCCCGCTCGGCCGCCCCCACGGGCACGGCGTGCCGCAGCCGCGCGCACCGCGGGCAGCGGATGAGCCGCCCGGGTCCGATCCGCCCGGTGCCGAGGTTCTGCATCGGGAACGTCGCGGTGCTGAACACGTGCCCCTCGGCACACCGGACGACGGTTCGCTCCATGGAGTCCATCAAGCCCTTTCCCCAACAAGCGGTGGACGAGACAGCCACATTAGGGGATCAACGGGACACCGCTCCACGCGGCACCCCGGCCCTCACCCTATGCCCCGATCCCCGGGCCCCGAGCGCCGGACCCCCGCCCCCGAAACGTGAAAACCCCACGGCGCGACACACCGGGGGCTGCGAATGGGGTAAAGTGAGCGACGATGCGACCGGGATCAACGGCCGCTGCGCGGGTGTAGTTTAATGGTAGAACATGAGCTTCCCAAGCTCAGAGCGCGGGTTCGATTCCCGTCACCCGCTCCACGACGAAGGCCCTGGTCGGTGACCGGGGCCTTGTCTGTTGTCTGGACCACGCTAAGCGTCGCGCACCAGATCCGCACCAGATGACGGGTCGGTGCCCTTCCAGCGGGCGGCCCGCACGAGGTCGTCGAGCCCCCTTGCAACCTCCTGCTGCCGGGTCAGGTCCGAGTGCTGGTAGATCAGCGCGGCCTTCTCCGACGACTGCCCCGCGCGGACCATCGTGTCCTTGAGCGTGGCGCCCGAACGGGTCGCGAGGGTGTGCCCGGTGTGGCGAAGGTCGTAGAACCGGAAGCCCTCCGGGAGGCCGGCCGCGGCACGGGCCCGGCGCCACGTGCGCCCGAAGGTCGAGCGGCGGAACGGCTTGCCCTTCTCCCCTACGAACAGCAGCCCCTCCGGCCCCTTCTCCGCGTACCAGTCGAGATGGCGCCGGAGGTCGGCCCGGAGGAAGGCCGGCAGGACGACGACCCGCCTTCCGGCTTCGGACTTGGTGGGCCCTTCCGCACGCTTGCCGGTGGTCAGCTCGGGCGCGGCACGGCGTACCCGGATGGTCATGGCGTCCAGGTCGACGTCCTTGCGGCGCAGCTCGGCCTGTTCCTCCGGGCGCATGGGCCCGTAGGCCCCGAGGAAGACCATCAGCCGCCAACGGGGCCCGACGGCGTCGGCGAGCGCGTCGACCTGGTCGACGGTGGCGATCTGCCGTTCGGCGGCGGCCTCCTTGCCCGCGCCCCGGATGCGGCACGGGTTCCGGCGGATCAGCTCGTCGTCGACGGCGGTTTCCATGATGGCCTTCAGGAGCCGGTACGCCTTGGCAACGGTCGTGGCACCCGTGGCCTTGAGGCGTTCGGTCCGCCAGGTGCGGACACGCGGGGCGGTGATCTCGTCGAGGTCCAGATCCTCGAAGGCGGGGAGGAGGTGCAGCCGGAGGAGGCGCCGGTACAGCTCGTCGGTCGTGGCGGCGAGCCCGCGTTCGTCGACCCACTGGAGGGCGTACTCCTTGAAGTTCACGGCACCCGCGTCCGGGTCCTGCCAGTTCCCGCGCGACAGGTCGGCTTCGATCTGTGAGAGCCAGACCTCCGCGTCCCGCTTGGTCGCGAACGTCTCGGGCGAACGGAATTCCTGCCCGTCCGGCCCCTGGTAGCTCGCGGTCCAGCGACCGGAGCGGTACTGACGTACGGCACCGAACCGACGCCGGGTGCCCTTCTTGTTCCCCATCAGGCCGCCCTTCCGTAGCGGGAGCGCCGGCGGCGGATCGGCTGGACGGTGTTGCCCTCGATGTACGCCTCCAGGACCCGCGCCGGTATGCGGACGTGGCGGCCGACCTTCACGAAGGCGATCCGGCGTTCCGCGATGAGCCGCCGGGGGAAGCGGGTGGTGGTGCCGAGGCGTTCGGCGGCCTGCTCGACGGTCAGAAGGACGTCACTCACGACCGGTCTCCTTTCATGGCGTACAGGGCTTCGCGGGCGGTTTCCCGGTTGGGTTGGAGGTCCCGGGCGAGGGACGCGGAAAGCCACTCTTCGGCGAGGCCGAGGCCGGTACCGGCGTAGGCCCAGTGCGCGAGGACGTACGTCGTCTCCTCCCGGCCGTCCGGGTCGTCACCGGCCGGGCGTCGTCCGTCGGGGAGGGAGGCGAGCGCCTGTGCGCGGCGCCATGCGGCGCGGGCGTCGCGGAGGGTGCCGAGGGTGGTGGAGTAGCGGCGGGATTTGGTGGAGAAGTGGCCGCGGAAGCCGAGCATGTGGGCCCAGGCGCGCAGGCGGAGGTGTTGCAGGTCCTTGCGGGCGCCGAGGGTCCAGGCGGTGCGGATGAGGCGGCGGGCGTGGTCGCTGATGTCGAGTTGGGCGAGTTCGGCGGCGAACTTCAGCGGCCGGTCGAGGGCGCCCGTCGCGGTCTCGGCGCCCTTGGTGGCGTACTTGGCGATGTAGGCGGCCACGGCCCGTTCGGTCAGTTCCCGGCCGCCGTCGAAGTCGGCCGAGCGGATCGTACGGATGTCGAGTTGGCGGCCGAAGGTGAAGGTGTGGGCGCGGCCGTCGACGACCGGGCCGTCGACGCGGGCGGCGGTGGCGGCGGCCCGGATGGCGTCGGTCAGCAGCTCGGCGGTGGCCCAGGGCGGGGGCGGGGTGTCGCCGCCGTCGGGGCCGTCGATGCGGATCACGGCGTGGAAGTGGACGGCACCCCGCTTTTGGTACTCGGCGACCTTGGCGAAGGACACCCGCGCGTGTTCGCGGAAGGTCCGTTGGGTGAGGCCGGCGCGCTTGGCGACCTCCCGACGCAGGTAGATGGAGAAGCGCCGCCACAGCGGACCGGCGTGCGCGTTCCACAGCACGGCCGCTTCGTAGTCGTAGGTGTCCGGGTCGAGGGCGGTGCCGAGGACGGCGTCGTCCTGGTCGTGGCGGGCGCCGCATCGGCAGGGGCGGACCGTGCCGGCCGGGCCGGTGGGGCGGTTGTGGACCGGGCCGAAGCCGGGAGCGGTGAAGGTGGCGAAGACCCGCGGGTGGGTGGCGACCTGTTCGGGGACGCCCTTGCCGCCGCGCAGTCCGGCGGTGATCAGGTGGAAGGTGTCGCGGCGGTACACCTCGGCGCAGGCCGCGCACCGGGTCGTACGCCGGTTGTTGCAGCGCACGAGGAGCTGTCCGGCCGGGAAGTCGGCCGAGTCGAGGTGGCGCAGGACGCGGCCGATCTCACCGGTACGGGTGTTCACGTCGTACTCGGTGCGGCGGCCGTCGAGACGGATCGGGTGCGTGCAGCCGCCGAGGCCGGACAGTTGGCGCATGAGCGCGGGCATGGTGCCGAGGGCGGCCAGTTCGCCGAGTTCGCGGAGCGGAGGCGGAGTGGCGCGGGTGATGATGGCTTTCTCCTTCTGGTTCGGCTGGAGGGAGAGGGCCCCGGGGCGGCGGATGCTTGGCGGTATCGAGGCCGCCCCGGGGTCCGGTGCGTCAGCGGCGGTACTGGTCGTGCAGCAGCGAGCGCAGGACCGCGGCGGCGACGGCCACGGAGACGGCCGTGACGGCGACGGCGGCCAGGAGCGCGGTCAGCACGACGCCGCCGACGAGGACGGCCGTGACCGCTCCGGTGCTGACGGAGACCTGCGGGGCCGGACGCCGGGCGGGCGCCCGGTCGGCCGTGGTGGGGGTGGGCGCGGGCGGCGGAGTGGGGCTGTCGGGGTACTTGGGCAGGAACACGGCGAAGTTCTCCTTACCTACTCGTCTAGTCATGTGAGCCGTTGATGAGGTCCACGCCGGAGCGCGTGCCGGACTCGATGACGGGGGCCATGAAGGTCTGCGAGAGCCAGAAGCCGAAGAGGGCGATCACGACGACGATCCACGTGCGGACGCCGAGGAACTTGACCGCTCCCCAGGCGAAGAAGCCGAGGACGACCACGAGCGGCAGGCTGACGGTCACGATGTGCGGGTCCTTTCAGCGGACGGGGCAGCGGTGGGTACGGGCGGCCAGCTCGGCGGCGGCACGGCTGTCGTAGTCGGCGGAGAAGCCGCAGCGCGGAGCCGTGCAGGCGGCGGTGTGCTTCTCCCGGCCGCGGCCGTCGTAGTACGTACCGACCTGTACCGGGCCGATGCGGATGACGGAGCGGAAGCGGCGACGGGCGGTCATGCGGGTCTCCTCTCAGAGGTGGGCGGCGATGGCTTCGGCCAGGGGCGCGGGGACGCCGAGGCGGGCGCGCAGGGTCGGGGTGTCGATGGGTGTTCCGGTACGGGCGTGGTGCTCGGCGGCGACCTTGCGGGCGTGCTCGACCAGGGCGGCCGGGACGGCCACGGCGGGCCGCGCGGGTGGTGCTTCCACGGCGGCGGGCCGGGTGGACGGTTCCTCGGGCGGGGGTTCGGGGTCGTCCTCCTGGTCCTCGATGTCCTCATCGCGCTGGGCGGACTCGGTTTCCTTGTCCGCCGTCGGCGGTGGGGAGTGGGCGAGGAGGGTTCCGCCGAGGAAGGCGACCGCGGGCCAGCCCGCGACGAGGATGCGCAGCCAGGCGGGGACCTGGTCCATGTCGAGCAGGCCGGCGGTGGCGACGTTCGCGCCGAGGGAGGCGGCGAGCGCGATCACGAACCAGCACCACCCGGCCGCTTTCGCCTCACCGGTCCGCAGCCGGCGCCAGGCGGCGACGAGCAGCAGGTCGACCGATACGGGGTAGGCCCACGCCTTCCACCCGTCCTGCCCGGCCGCCGAGGCGAGGTCATGCAGGTGGGCGAAGGACAGCGCGGCGGCGATGACCGCTTGGACGAGCACCGCGTCGACGCGGGCCAGGTGGACGCGCATGCGGCGGCTCCTTTTCGGGTTCGGGCATGGGAGGGGTAGGGACGTGGCGTGAGGCGGTCACGCCGACCGGGTCGGGAAGGGGACGGTCAGCCGGTCGCCGGACGCGGCTGGACGACCGGGGCCGGGGGTTCGACCGGCCGTACGGGCACGTCGGGCCGGAAGGGCTTGAGCGCGGGCAGGTCGGGCGCCAGGTGTGCCGCCTTGCGGCAGATGTCGGCGGCCTCTCCGAGAGAGAGGTACGGGGTGCGGATGCGGGACCAGCCGCCGGAGGTGTCACCGGCCACGGCCAGGCCCGGCCGTTCGGGTGCGATGGCGCAGGCGGCCATGACCGCTTCGGGGGCGATGTCGCCGAGCGCCATCTTCGCCGAGGCTTCGTCGTTCACGCGGTGGCAGACGCGGCCGGTGAGCTGGGCCCGCAGCATGGTCGCGCCCTTGCCCAGCTCGGCGCCGAAGCGCTGCCCGCACACCTCCAGGTAGATGCCAGCGGCCCGACCGAGCTGGGCCAGGCGGATGAGCTGGGTGACCATCTCGTCCCGGCGTTCCTCGTCCTTCTTCGTGGCGACGAGGAAGAGCTCTGCCACCTCGTCCACGAACAGCACGATCGGTGTGGGCCGTTCGTTCTCCGGCAGACCCCAGACGTCGGAGGTGATCTCCTCCGCCGGGGTGTCGGGTGCGATGCCCTGCCGGGTCTTGATCAGGTCGTACCGGTCCTCCATCTCCTTCACGAGCGCGGGCAGCAACTCGGCCGCCTGCTCCGGGTCGGTCGCCAGAGCCGACAGCCGGGTGGCGAACGGCGCCAGCTCCACGCCCCGCTTGCAGTCGATGCCGACCAGCGCGACCGGCTGACGGGCGAGGCCCGCGACGAGGTGCCGCAGGTACATGGACTTGCCGGACAGCGTGGCGCCGAGGGTGAGTTGGTGCGGGATGGTCCGGTAGTCGCGTACGAAGGGGGTGGCGTCCTCGCGCAGCGCGACGGGCACCTTCAGCAGCCCGGCGTCGACCTTGCGGGGCACCCGCACCCGCCGCAGCACGTCGAAGCCGACGAGCCGGAGTTCAACGACACCCGGCTTGACCGTCCTGACGTACACGGCGTGCACCCCCCAGGCGTGCCGCAGCCGTTCGGCCGAGGCCGCCACGTCCGCCGGTTCCTGCCCCGGAGCGAGCCGCAGCCGGAGCCGTAATCCGGTCGAGGTGGGCCGGATGATGCCCCGGCGGGGCGGCACGGGCCGGACCTCACGGCGGGTGGTGGCCTTGACCGCCAGGACCCGCAGCCGGGAGGGCGCCACGGTCAGGCCGCACGCCTCCATGACCGAGCCGTACGAGGCGAGCAGCCGGACCGTGGAGACCGGCAGGCCGACCGCGGACCAGTAGACCGCCGGGTGCTTGGCCCGGGCATAGGCGGCCCCGCCACCGAGTGCGGCGAGGGGGCCACCCACCTCCAGGAGCGTCGTCAGGTCGGTCATCAGGCGGCCCCCACGGCGGCCGGGAAGGCGGCCGGGGTGACGGCGGCGGCGCGGAAGGCGATGCCGTGCCGCTGCTGCCCGTTGAAGACGCTCTCCCACGGGCGGGCCACCAGTCCCGGCAGCGAGACCGGCGAGCCGAGAACCAGCCCCTCGGAAACGCCGCTCTCCGGAACCGTGACCTTGAGCAGCGACGATTCCCCGTCCTCGATGTAGACGACGCCGACCGTCATCAGCGCCTCACCACTCACGGCGTCCTTGGCGACCTCGCCCGTCTGGCGGTCGCGAACCTTCGGCTCGGGAGCCTCGGTCAGCAGGATCGTCGCGGCCGAGGTCTCCACGCGGATGGTACGCAAGACTTCTCCCCATCTACTCGTCTATACAAGATGTGACCTTCGAACCCGATCTCCGGGAACGACGACCACCTTGCCACACAGCTTGCCCACTCGTCTATACGAGTATGCCTGTTGGGGTGTACGAGTTCGGAGAAGCACCCCCGCGCACCGCCACCGCCCCCGCGATCAGGTCGCCGGGAGCTGGTACGACAGGACGTAGGCGTCCGCCGCCATGACCGTGTCGCAGACCTCCACGGGCCGCCCTTCCGTGTCGTACGCGGTCCGGATCAGATGGATCACGGGCACGCCGGAGGCCAGCCGGAGCGTCTTGACCTCGTCCGGCGAGGGCATCCGGGCGCGGATCTCCTCCTCGAAGTGGTCCAGGCGGTGGCCCAGCTCCTCAAGGCGGGCGTAGATCCCGCCGGGCCCCGGGTTGGGTTCCGCGATCGGCGTACCGCGCGCGATGTCGAGCGGCAGGTACGACGTGGCGAACTCCACCGGGCGGCCGTCCAGCAAGTAGCGGCGGCGACGGGCGAGCACACGGCGTACGGACCCGAGCCGGGTGGAGACGTCCTGGTCGGCCTTCTCCTCCTTGACCTCCAGGCTGTCGACCTGGGGGTGACTGCCGGCCGCGTCCGCCTCCACGATGAATGCGGACTTGCCCTGCTCCCGGTGGCGCCGGGCGAAGCGGTCGGAGGCGAGCCGCCGCACGGGCGGCCGGGGTCGCACGAAGACGCCCTTGCCGTGTTCGGCGTGCACCAGCCCTTCCCCCTGGAGGACGGAGAAGGAGTTTCGGACGGTCATCCGGGACACCCCGTAGTGCTCCACGAGCTCGGCTTCCGAGGGCAGCTTCTCGCCCTCCTTGAAACGGCCGCGGTCGATGGCTTCGCGCAACTGGTCGGCGATCTGCCGGAAGACCGCACGATCACTCGTGGGGTCGAGGGCACCCAGCAGGCCGGAGCGGAGAGGGGACACGTGTACTCCTTTAGGTATCTAGACGAGTGGGCGAGTGTTGTTGCTACGGTGGAGAGCCTAGCCAGCCGAGAGGGCCGAGGACCGTGAGCACCGACCGTCCGCATTCCGTGAGCGTCGCCGGAGTCATCGTCGACGACCAGGGCCGGGCCCTCCTGATCAAGCGCCGCGACAACGGCCACTGGGAACCCCCGGGCGGAGTCCTCGAACGCGAGGAGACCATTCCCGAAGCCCTCCAGCGCGAAGTCCTCGAAGAGACCGGAATCAAGATCGCGCTTCCCGCGACCCTGACCGGTGTCTACAAGAACATGACGGGCCTGATCGTCTCCCTGGTCTTCCGCTGCGAGGCCGCCGACGGCACGCCCACCACGGGCGAGGAGACCCGCGCGCTGCGCTGGGCCACCCGTGAGGAAGTCACCGAACTCGCCGACGAGGCGTACGCGATCCGCGTCCTGGACGCACTCGACGCGATATCCCCGCCGGCCGTCCGCGCCCACGACGGAGTGAAACTCGTCTAGCCCGAACCCGCTGCACATGGCGGCCTACCAGCATGAAGGAACTTGTATGCACGAGTATACGAGTACGGCCCGGGTCTGGGGACTGTCTTGCCCAGGTTTCCCGGAAGAGGTCAGCCGAGCCCGCCGCTGGACCCGCGACATCCTGCGCGGTTCTCCTCTGGTCGACGACGCAGAGCTGATCGTGAGCGAACTGAGCGCCAACGCCGTCCTCTACACGGCCAGCGGCACGCGGTCCGGCAGCTTCCACCTGGCGGTCGCCGTCTCCCCGCGGGTGGTGGCCCTGTCGGTGACGGACGAGGGAGGAGCCGGTACGGTCCCGAAGGCCCGGCGGCAGGGCGAGCGGGCCGAGCACGGCCGGGGCCTGAGCATGGTCAACGCACTCGCCCACCGGGTCGTCGTCCACGACAACCACGGCGGCTACACGGTCACCGCGGAACTCCTCACCGGAGCCGGCTCCCCGGAAGACCGCCCATGCTGAGATTCCTACGCCACCGCGCATCGAACGCGGACGGCCCGTTCCTCCCCTACCGGTGCACGGCCGCCGCCTATCCCCTGCACGAGGTCCGCGCCATCCCACTGGGATCACACGACGCCGCGAGCCCACGTCTGGCACTGCGCTGGTTACAGGAGCGCACACGCCACATCACGGACCAACTCGACGCCCCTCACGCCCAACCGGGCCTGCACTGGCTGGCCGACGACACCGAGCACGAACGCGCCCTCGCCTACATGACCGCAGGCACCGGCTACCAACTCACCCTCCACGACGAGAGCGCCCGCTACGTCCTCGCGGTCCACCCGACAGGAGCGACTTTGTGAGCAGCCCCGCCCGCGGCTACTGGTGCGAATGCTGGACCCAGGACCTCACCACCACCGAGGCGCCGATACTCCGAGCGTCCCTTGATGCCTACTCGATGCCTACTCGGCACCCAGCCGAGCCGATGGGATGCCATCGCCCTCTGCACATCGCGAGAACGTTGAACTACCGAGCTGTGCAAGTAACTTCAGACCACCTCACATCGGCTGAGTTACAACCTTCTCTACGGGTTCAAGGCGGCTCGCTCCGCTCCCCGCGCGCGGCCCGGTCCCCGGCCGGGCCTGCGCTCCTGTCTTCGCCCCGCTCCAGCCCGGCCGGCGCCCATGCCGCGCTCTACAGCGATCAGTCGCTTGATGTCACAGAGGGGGTGCGTCGTGGCTGGGGCGGTCGGCTCCGCGGCTTTAGGCAGCCACTTTGGCGCGAGCCTCGAAGATCATGGCCCCAACGTCGTGCTTTACCGGGCAGGTCCACTACCTGCCCGACGCGCCGGAAGCTTACGGGGCCATGATCACTCACGCCAAAGCAGCTCCCGCCCAAAGCCGCTCCACCGACCTCGGTGCCAGAGGTGCAGGTATCGGCTGACGGGGGTTTGCGGGTTTGGGCGGTGGGCGGGGGTGTCTGCGTGCCAGCATGGTCGGTCCGAAGGCTGGTCTCTGAGTGGTTGTCCGGGGGTGGATGGTGCCGGTTGCTTTGCGGTGGTTGGTGGCGGTGGTGGGTTCGGCTCTGGCGTTCGCTGTGGTGGCGGTGCCGTGGGCGGTGCTGTCGAAGGGGGGCAGGGACCCGTGGGAAGTGATCGCTCCGGTGGCCAGCGTGG
Organism: Streptomyces somaliensis DSM 40738; assembly: GCA_012396115.1. Taxonomy (GTDB): domain Bacteria; phylum Actinomycetota; class Actinomycetes; order Streptomycetales; family Streptomycetaceae; genus Streptomyces; species Streptomyces somaliensis. Next base: position 19,558 of record JAAXOU010000006.1, read on the forward strand.
TGGCGGCGGGGGTCCTGGCCGCCCTGGTCTGGTGGGCGTCGCAGGCCGGTGGGGCCGGGGCGCGTCGGGTGCGGCAGTCGGCACGCGGCGGGGGCAACATCTGGCAGACGGGGGGCAGCCGGGGCGCGGGGGCGGGATCACCGGGTGCTGTGGTGCGTGAGGACGTGCGGCAAAAGGCACGCTCCGACGGTACGGGAGACATCGATCAGGTCGGCGGGAACCGGGCCTGAGGCAAGGGAGACAGCAGATGGTGGGGGGTCCGGGGCAGTGGCGTGCGCGTCAGGCGGCGCGGGCACACCGGGATGTGACGCAGGTGGCGGGGGATATGCATGTACATCCCGCGCCGGTGCAGGGGCCGTCGGTTCAGTGGCCGGTGTGGGTGGGGGATGTTCCGCGCCCGGCCGCGGCTTTCCAGCCGCGCATGCAGGTGCGCAAGAAGGTGGAGGCGGCGCGCGGCAAGGGCAGTGACGCAGTGCTGTCCGGTCCCGGCGGGGTGGGCAAGAGCCAGCTTGCGGCGGTGCTGGCGCGGGAGCTGCGCGATCAGGAGCGTTCCGGCGAGGCCGGACTGGATGTGCTGGTGTGGGTGCGTGCCACCAATACCGGTCAGGTCGTCAGCGCGTACGCGGAAGCGGCCGACAAGTTGCAGCTTCCTGGAGCTTCCCCGGACGATGAGGAGGCTGCGGCGCGGTTGTTTGTGCGGTGGTTGGCGGTGACCGGGCGGCGGTGGTTGGTGGTGCTGGACGACATCACCGACCTGGCCGCCCTCCGGGAGTGGTGGCCCGACAGCGGCAGCCGCCGCGGCTGGGTGCTGGCCACCACGCGGCGTGAGGACGCCCAGCTCAGCGGCCAGGGCCGCGCCCTGATCCGGATCGGCCTCTACACGGATTTTGAGGCCCGCGCCTACCTTCAGCGCCGGCTCACCGACGCCGGCCACCCCCACCTGCACGACCCCGACCAGGCCGGCGAGATAACGGCCGAACTCGGTTATCTTCCCCTCGCGCTCGGTCATGCCGCCGCGTATCTGATCAACAAGCGGACCACGATGGCCGCCTACCTGGACCTGCTACGCGACACTGGCAGCCGGCTGGGGAACCTGCTGCCGACGAGCGCGGACACCGAAGGCTATGGCCGGCCTGTCACCGCCTCGCTGCTGCTCTCCCTCGACGCGGTCGAGGAAGCCGACACCAGCCAACTGGCCCGACCCCTGCTGCACCTCGCCGCCCTCATGGACCCCCTCGGCCACCCCGCTACCGCATGGGCCACCCCCGAAGCCCTCGACCACCTGCGCACCGCACGCCCCCCACAACGCCGCTACCTGCGTAAACACCATGCGCCTGTCACCGAGGCGGAGGTTCACAGTGCGCTCGAACACTTGCGCACCTACGTCCTGATCACCCAGGACACCGATACCGCCCCTTTGCGCATGCACGCCCTGACCGCCCGCGCCGTCCGAGAGACCATCCCCCCCAACACACTGCCCGCCACCGCCCGCACCGCCGCCAACGCCCTCACCAGCCTGTGGCCCCGCCACGACCATGAGGAACGAGAACTGGCCGCCCTTCTGCGCGCCAACGTGGTCCACCTCGACCAGGTCACCCGCCCGGCCCTGTGGCAGCCCACCACCCACCCATGCGTTTACCAGGCGAGCAGCAGCTTCACCGAAGCGGGCCTCTACCACCAGGCAATCCAGTACAACGAAACCTTCCTCCACCTCAGCAGCAAAATCCACGGCCCCGACCACCCCGACACCCTTGCCGCCCGCAACAACCTCGCCCTCTCCTACGGTGCTGCCGGGCGGATCCAAGACGCCCTCGACCTCAACGAGCGAGCCCTGGCCGACTGCGAGCGGATTTTGGGTACCGACCACCCCGACACCCTCAGCGCCCGCAACAACCTCGCCAACTCCTACAGCGCTGCCGGACGGGTCCAAGACGCCCTCAACCTGCGCGAGCGAGTCCTGGCCGACTACGAGCGGATTTTGGGTACCGACCACCCCGACACCCTCAGCGCCCGCAACAACCTCGCCAACTCCTACAGCGCTGCCGGACGGGACCAAGACGCCCTCAACCTGCGCGAGCGAGTCCTGGCCGACTACGAGCGGATTTTGGGTACCGACCACCCCGACACCCTTGCCGCCCGCAACAACCTCGCCCTCTCCTACAGCGATGCCGGACGGGTCCAAGACGCCCTCGACCTGCGCGAGCGAGTCCTAGCCGACCGGGAGCGGATTCTGGGTGCCGACCACCCCGACACCCTTGCCGCCCGCAACAACCTCGCCCTCTCCTACAGCGCTGCCGGACGGGTCCAAGACGCCCTCGACCTGCGCGAGCGAGTCCTAGCCGACTACGAGCGGATTTTGGGTACCGACCACCCCAATACCCTCAGCACCCGCAACAACCTCGCCAACTCCTACAGCGCTGCCGGACGGGACCAAGACGCCCTCGACCTGCGCGAGCGAGTCCTAGCCGACTACGAGCGGATTCTGGGTGCCGACCACCCCGACACCCTTGCCGCCCGCAACAACCTCGCCCTCTCCTACAGCGATGCCGGACGGGACCAAGACGCCCTCAACCTCAACGAGCGGGTCCTGGCCGACTGCGAGCGGATTCTGGGTGCCGACCACCCCAATACCCTTGCCGCCCGCAACAACCTCGCCAACTCCTACAGCGATGCCGGACGGGACCAAGACGCCCTCAACCTGCGCGAGCGAGTCCTAGCCGACCGGGAGCGGATTTTGGGTGCCGACCACCCCAATACCCTCAGCACCCGCAACAACCTCGCCAACTCCTACAGCGATGCCGGACGGGACCAAGACGCCCTCAACCTGCGCGAGCGAGTCCTAGCCGACTACGAGCAGATTCTGGGTACCGACCACCCCGACACCCTCAAAGCCCGCAACAACCTCACCCGTGCCCGTGAGGCTGCGGCAGCTGTACAACAACCGGATACAGCAACCTCAGCAACCATCCCTGACCATCAACCCCCCTCAGAAACTCCTGAGCAACCGGTATGACCATCTCCGACCGATCTCTGTAGAGCTACGGATCAAAAGGTGCGGCCGTGGTGTGGGCACCATGGCCGCACCAGAAGTGCACCAGATGGAGCGGAGAACAGCGGTCAACAGCGGTTCCCCGTAGGAGCACTACGCTCCGTCCAGGAGAGCTGTTTCAGCAGGTCACAGCCTCGAAGTGGCCGTAGGCACCAGTGATTCCCAAGCTCAGAGCGCGGGTTCGATTCCCGTCACCCGCTCCATAGCGAAGGCCCAGGTCGTGGACCCGGGCCTTTGTGCTTGCCTAGACCTTCCAGGGGCCTCGCGTGCCCCGTCCCACGGGAACGCCCGCCCCGGAGGGTACGCGCGCCGCACTGCGCCCGCGCCGACAAGTGCGGCTCCGCCCTCGTCGGCGATGGTCACGAGATCAAGGGGACCACGCGGATGGTCGCTACATCCGTTTCGTTGCCGGGGAGGCAGTGTGGGGGGCCTTCCGGTGACACCCGACGTGCCGGGTCACGTGATCGCACTCACCTCCTGACGGTGTGGGTGGAACCGATGCGGGTCTGCGGACACGTGTGGTTGTGGAGTCCCCCTTGAATGAACGGATCCGGTCCGGAGATCGGGCGGCGTTCGGCGAGATCTTTGACGAGCACGCACGGGTCGTCTACGCCCATGCCGTCCGGACGACAGGCGACTGGGCCATCGCCGAGGACGTCATGTCCCTCACCTTCCTTGAGGCGTGGCGGTTACGCGACAAGCTGGCGGAGGAAGTCAGCAGCGTCCGCGGCTGGTTGCTGGGCATCGCGACCAACGTGATGCGCAACACGGCCCGGACAGCCCGCAGGCACCGGGAGGCGATGTCCCGGTTGCCTCTCCCGGAGCCACTGCCCGACTTCTCCGACGAGGTCGTCGGGCAGATGGCCGACGGTCAGCGGCTGGCCGCCGTCACCCGGGCGCTGCGGCGCCTGAAACGGACGGAGCGCGAGGTGTTCACCCTGGTCGTCTGGTCCGACCTCGGGTACGCGGCCGCCGCCGAAGCACTGGGAGTTCCGGTCGGCACCGTACGGTCCCGGCTCTCAAGGGCCAGAGGAAAGCTGCGCAGACTCGTCGAGGAAGAACTGGCGGCCGATGCGCGAAGTACGGAACCACAGCGCCGCAGCGGACACACCCCCCATAGCGGGGTGGCCACAACCCGCACTTCCCACAGGAGGGGGACACGATGAACGCGGAGCAGCGGGAGCGGTTCGAGCGTGAGCAGGCACAGGGGGCTTTTCCGGCGCCGTCCTACCCGGAACTCCCCACCGGACGCATGGAGGCCCGCCGTCGGCACCTACTGGGCGAGGTCGACCGCCAGGCCGGGGCGCGGTCTCACCGTCCCGCCCCGCGGCTGCGTCGGCGGATGGTCCTGGTGCTGGGAACCGCCCTGGCCACCGGCGCCGCCGTCGTCGTTCTCGGCATGGGCTCCGGCGCTTCCGGTGGACCCGGACAGGTGCCCCCGGCCACCGCGGCATCGGTCCGACTCCTCGAGAGGGCAGCCCTGGCTGCCGACGCCACGCCCGAGAAGAAGGCACGCGCCGGGCAGTACGTGTACGTCAAGACGGTCGGCCACACATCGGCGCTGTCCGAGAACCGGAACGGGCGGACGGCTCTCCTGCGCGAGAGCGAGAACATCGAGCAGTGGACGTCGGTGGACGGCAGCGAGAGCACCCTGCAACGCGAGGAAGGGAAGGACAGTGTGCTCCCGGGTTCCGAGGACGGGGGCAACCTCAACTCGCCGACGTACAACTTCCTGTCCACCCTGCCCACCGATCCCGAAGCCCTGCTGAAGGTGATCCGCGACGATGCCGAAAAGAACCACGGCGCCGGTTCGGACTCCACGACGGGACCGGACCAGCAGTCCTTCGTCGCCATCGGCGATCTGCTGCGCAGCGGTGCCGCCGGCCCGGAGCTCACGGCCGCCCTGTACCGGGCCGCCGCTCTCATCCCCGGAGTCGACGTCGTGCCCGACGCCGTAGACGCCGCAGGACGGCGCGGCGTCGCCGTCGTCCGCGTGCACGCCGGCGAGCGCAAGGAATGGATCCTCGACAAGAGCACGGCCCGCCTCTTGGGCGAACGGACCGTACTGCTGGAAGACAGCGCCTGGGGCGAGAAGGGCACGGTCGTGTCCTCTGTGGCACTCGTGGCCAGCGGCATCGTCGACGACGCTGGCCAGACCCCGTGAGGAACCTCGGGAAGTACGGCTACGTACACCGGGGCCGACGGCCACACGGGGTCGAACACCGGGACGGATCCGGTGCCCTGAGTCGTTGGTTCGTGTGGGGTAGGCGGCGAGGGTTTCGAGGATCCCGTCTGCGATCCTGACCTACACGTACGGTTTGGGGTTTTGTTCCGCTCGTTGATCCAGCTGCGGATGTCCCGTTCGAGTGCGACGACGCTGCGGTGGGCCGAGCGGGAGCCTGGGCGGCAGTCGCCGGCCGGGGAGTCCGGCTCACGCCGAGCCGATGTCGTGGATGTTGTGCTGGCTGAGCTCGGGGGCATGGCGGGCCACGGTGGCGTAGTCGGCGTCGTCGTGGAGGACGGTCAGCCCGTGGTGGGCCGCGGTGGCGGCGATGACGAGGTCCACCGCGGAGGCGCTGCGGTGTTCTCCTGACCGGGCCATGTGGCGCTGGACGGCCTCGATCCAGCGTCCCGCGTTCTTCGGGACCGACACATCGGGGTACAGGTCCGCGAACATCTCGGCGATCTCGTCGTACTCACGGCGGTCCCGGGCGCTGTACAGGAACTCGGCGCGCTGCGGGTAGCACGAGGCAACGCTCCCCGCGTCGATCGCGTCGTGCCAGGCCGCTTGCAGCTCGGGGGCACGGAGCAGCCGGATCAGGCCGGAGGTGTCGAGCAGGTAGATCACCGGTTGCGCTTCTCCGCCTCGTGCAGGCGCTCGGCGTCCTCGACGGCGCCCCACTCACGGGCGCGCTCGAAGTGGCGGCCGATGAGGGCCGCGCGTTCCTGCTGCTCGGCGTAGAAGCGGAGCGCGAGGTTGACCGCCTCCTTCTTGGTCCTGACCTTGGACAACGCCATGGTGCGTTCGAGTGCCTCGTCATCGATGTCGATCTGGGTCACGGACATGTCGTGACTCCCTTCCCCGGGCACCGTGGTGTTGGTGATGTATGGAGAAAAGTATGCCACCAACATGGTGTCGTTGGGCGATTCACGTGACCGGGGCAACCACACCCGGGGGTGGAGGCGGGCCGTGACCTCACCGACAGGCGGCCGGAGCAGGGGGCACAGCGGCCGTGCCCGTCCGTGCCCTTCGCCTCGGGCAACCACGGTCGACAGGGGACGGTTCGCATGTCTCACAGCGCCCCCTTCAAGGGAGTTCTCCCCGGTCAAGGCCCATACGGATCTTCAGGCGCCCTTGGTTCCCAGGCGCAGAGCGCGGGTTCGGCTCCCGTCGCCCGCCCCGGCGACGGGCCCCGGGTCGGTGCGGTGGCCCCGGGGCTCGTGTCCCACGGGCGCCTCGCCGTCCGGCCCGTCGGGTCGGGGTTCCGCCGCCCCGGTGGCCGTGCCGTGCGGCACGGCCACCGGGCGGGGAGGCCGGGGCGGGGGCCGGGTAGGCCGGGCGTCAGTGGCTGAACTGCTCGCCGACGTGCGCGGCCCCGGACACACCGGCGAGGTCCCCGCCGTTGAAGCTGGTGCTGCCGGCTCCGGTGACCCCGGCCGTCGCGGGGAGCCTCCAGACCCGGCCCAGCCAGCCGTCCTCACCGTTGCCGCCGACGAAGACCTCGGGCGCGCCGCCGCCGCGGCCGTCGGTCACGAGGACGGCCGAGCCGAAGTGGTCCGACACCTCCGACGTGCTGGGCACGCCCTCGGCGTTCTGGGTGAACGACTGGGCTCCCGCGGTGGTGACGCCGTCGGGGCCGCCGCGCAGGACGGTGATCGCTCCGGCCCCGCTGGTGGTCACGGCGTCGGTGCCGGTCTCCCACGGCGCCCCGATGACGAGGTCCGCGTAGCCGTCGCCGTCGGTGTCGCCGAGGGCGACGCTGTCACCGAACCGGTCGCTCTTCTCGTCCGTGCCGGGCACGCCGGGGGTCGCCTGGGTGAACGTGCGCGGCGCGAGGGTCCTGCTCACGCCGTCGGGCCCACCGTAGGTGACGTAGACCACCCCGCCGGGGGTCTGGGTCGTCACGTCGCCGTCGCCGCTGGCGAAGTCCTGGTAGCCGTCGCCGTTGATGTCGCCGAAGGCGCTGCTCCAGTCCCGCCTGAGGGTGCCGCCCGGGGTCAGGCCCGCGGCGGACCCCACGTAGAGCAGGCCCGACGGGGCGCCACCGGGCTTTATGGTGCCGCCGGTCACCACGTCGGCCACTCCGTCGCCCGTCATGTCGCCCACCGACAGCGTGCTCGGCGTGTAACCGCCGTCCACCGCGGCGGTGTGACGGAACACCGTCTTCCGGGGGACGCCCGCGCGGCTCACCGGGCCGTGGAGGACGGCTACGCCGTACTGTTCGTAGCCCACTGCGGCGGGGGCGACGAGGTCCGCCGCGCCGTCGCCGTCGACGTCGCCGATCCCCGCGCTGCTGTTGTAGAACGACGGGGAACCCGGGGTGCTCGAGCCGAAGGACAGCTCGGTGCCCCCGTTCAGTCCCTCGGCGCTGCCCCACAGGACCGTCCAGCTCGAGCCCTCATAAACGATCAGGTCGTCGTAACCGTCCCCGTCCAGGTCGCCGTTGCCGCCGAGGTGCCCCCAGCGCCGCTCGGCGGTCGGGTCGCCCGGCACCCCCGGGGCGGCCTGCGACACCGTCGCGCTGTTCGTGGTGACGTATCCGTCGGCGGAGCCGTACAGGACGGTGACGGCTCCGGCCTTCTTGAGGCCGTTGACGGTGGCCGCGGGCGCGCTGATGGCGATGTCGGCGTAACCGTCGCCGTTGAAGTCCGCGCGGGTGCCGCCCGCGGGGGGCGGGGCGGCGCTGGCCGCGCCGGGGGCCAGCCCGGTCACGCCGAGGACCGCGGCGGTGCACAGGGCCGCGGCAGCCGCGCGGCGGGGACGGGATTTCATCGGGGTGCCTCCCACGTCTACGGGTGTTCGTGTCCGAACTCCCTTTGTGGGACCGCCTTCCGGCCCAAAGGTTGTACCGGCGGCGGGAAACAACGCGGCGGCGGGCCGCCGGGGCGCGGGGGTGACGGCCCCTCAGTCCGCGGACCACGCCGCCGTGGCCGCTACCGCAGCCTGCGCGACCCGCGAGACGCTCCTCCCGCTCTCGCGGACGCTCCGGCTGAACTCCACGTGGAGGAAGGGTACTTCCGCCTCTTCCGCGGCACGGCCCTGTACGTTGGTCCGGCCTTCCAGCGGGCAGTTCCGGCTCCAGGCGCGGCAGGTGTCGAAGCCCCGGTCCCGCAGGGCGTCGGACATGGCCCGGCCCGCCTCCCTCCCCCGCGTCCCCGAGCCGGTCGAGATGATCACGTCGTACCCGGGGGCGGTGGCGTCGTCGAACCCGTGCACCTGGATGCCCGGGAGCCGCCGCTCCAGCAACTCGTCGCACACCGCGTGGAAGACGGTGTCCCGGCGGTGCGAGACGTCGGCCGCGTCCTTCCGGCCGGCCGCGCGGTGCGCTCCCGCCAGCACCAGCACCCCTCCCGGCGTACCGCGCAGCATCGCGACGCCGACGTCCTCGCTGTCCAGGTCGGCGACCGGGTGGGGAACCTGCACCGACCACCGGGAGGGGGAGTCGAGGTCGACGTAGACCCGTCCCCACCCGCGTGCCGCGGCGCGCGCCTCCGTGGCGTCGGCGATCTCGGCGTACCGCCGGCCGGTGGCCCGGTCGGTCAGCGTGCGGACGCGGAAGCCGACGCCGGCGAGGTGCCGCCCGGCTTCGGCGCGGCGGCCGTCGAGGAACAGGCCGACGCCCTCCGCCACGGTCCGGCGCTCCCCGCGAACCGGCTCGCGGTACCCTCCCCGCGGGCCGAGCCCGCCGGTGAACGCGGAGATGTGCTCCCCGAGGTCGACGGAGTGCCGCTCGGGCCCCGCGGACGGCTCCACCGGTCCGGATCGTGACCCGCTGCACGACGTGACATGAACCACAGATGCCATGACCGCGACCGTGGCCAGGAACTTTCCGATGAACTTCGGGTTTTTGGTGCGAACCTCGGTCATTGTTGTATGACAATAACAGCGTGGTTCACGACCTTCCCCCTCGACTTCACGGCCGCCCGGCCCCGTGTCGTACGTCCCCTCCCCGGCACCGGCCGGGAGCGGTCCGGAGGCGCTGAACCGCCCCTCGAAGATCCTTCGTCCACGGGCCCGGACCGCCGTACGACCATGCGGCGGCGGCATCGGTCCTCGGATTCCGGTGCTGCGCCCTGTCCGTGACCCCACAGCGGACCCGCACGTACCGCCCGCGCACAACAGGAGAGGAACACACACCCGTGGCAGCTTCGGGGACGAAGCGGCGGCACAAGGTCCGCCGCAGGGCCGACATGTCCCTGCTCGGCGGCATACGCCCTCCCATCGCCGTCCTGTCGGCCCTCCTGCTCTCGCTGACCGCCCTCACCGCCCTCAGCCTCGGCAGGGTCGGTCACGACGCGATCCCCGAGGCGGTGCTCACCTCCCAGCAGCACTTCGCCGAGGACGGCGCCGTCGCGATGCGCGCCTCGCTCGACGAGAGCGTGACCGACCTCAACCGCGCGGCCGCGCTCCTCAACAGCGGTACCCCGGTCTCGGCCGACTCAGTCCTCGACAGGATCGGCAGTGTCTACCAGAAGTGGCACGGCACGGCCGTCATCGAGATCAGGTCCGGCAGGCTCCTCGCGGCACGCGGCGAGAACGTGCCGCTGACGGCGATCGACCGGGGCAAGCTGTCGGAGCCGGGCGGACTCGACCCGCGCATGGTGCGCCTCGCGAACGGCGAGACCCGCCTGCTCTCCTTCGCCCTGCTCTCCTGGCCCGGGCAGCCGCAGCAGCTCCTCGTCGCCTCCAGGAACCTGCGTTTCCCCGGCATCAGCCTCGGCGGGTCGCGGGCCATCGCCGTCATCGACTCCGAGGGCACCGTCCTCGGCGGCGACGGCCTCCCCGAGACCGGGCGGTCCCCGTCGAGTGCGCAGCGCGAGAAGGCCGAGCGCGCCCGGAAGCAGCTGGACGCCTTCGCCGAGATCGCCGCCGGAAAGGCCCGGCAGCACCCCCTCGAGGCCAAGGAGCCCGGTGCCGGCGGTTTCCCCGGGGTCAGCGGGAGCCTGGTCGGCGGCGCGCGCGACGGCGGCCGGACCGCGGCCGGCTACGCCACGCTCGCCGCGCCCCAGCCCGGTGGGAGCACCGTCGCCAGCGGCCTCGGCCTGACGGTCGTCGCCATGGTGGACGTCCCCGAGGAGCCCGCGCGCGAGAGGGACTCCCTCCTGGGCATCGTCGCGGCCGGAGCCCTGCTGGTCATCGGCGGGCTCGCGGTGGCCCTGCTGCTGGGTCTCGTACAGCGTCCGCTGATCCGGCTCTTCCTGGAGAGCCGCCGGCTCACCCGGGGCGACCTCCAGCGGCCGGTGAGCGTACCGGCGTACGGGGAGGCGGCACGGATCGGCGAGGCGCTGGAGCGGCTGAGGCGCCAACTCGTCGGCGCGTCCGGCGAGTCCGGTGACGCCGGCACCACCACCGCGGCCGCCGGACGGTTCCGCCGCGTCGGGGTCCGCGGCCTGGTGTGCGCGAGCGCGGCGCTCATCCTCCTGTGGTCCGCCCCGCTGGCGCTGCTCGTCAACCGCGCCGACGGCGAGGCCTCCGTGCCGAAGCAGCTCGTCGAGGACCAGCGTGAACGCACCGAGACCCTGGCCGACCGGGTCCGGCGGGCGCTCAACGAGGGGCACGCCGACCTGGAGTCGGTGGCCTCGCTGATCGGCGACCGTACGACGCCGGAGCAGATGACCGAGGCCCTCGACCGGACCGCGCGGGAGCACTCGCGCTACCGGTCGGTCTACGTCCTCGACGCCGACGGCGGCGTCCTCGCCCGCACCGGCGGGGACCCCTACCGCCCGGCCGGCAAGGGCCCGGGGAAGGAGGCGGTCGCCCTCCTCAACGACTCGGGCGAGGAGCCGGTCGTCGCCGGCTACGCCGAGGTGCCCAGCCGGAAGGGCTCCTTCGTGGTGGGCGAGTTCCGGATCGACTTCATCAACGCGCTGCTCCAGAGGCCCGGCCTCGGCGAGGTGCGGGTGGTCGACGCCGAGCACCGGGTGCTGGGCGGGAACAACGGCTACCGCGCCTTCCAGGACCTGCCCTCCGAGGGCCTCGAAGCCCTCGCCCGGAAGACCCGGGCGAAGGAGGCGGGCCCGCGCCCCCGCTCGGCCTTCCACCGCGACGGCGGCCTCCACATCGCCGCGGCCGCCCCGTTCACGGGCGGCGGGGCCGCGAAGTCGCTCGACTGGACGGTGGTGACCTGGAAGCCCACCGCCAACCTCGCCGTCCCCGAGTACACCCTGCAGAACCGCACCGTGCTGGTCGGTCTGCTCGGCCTCACCGCGGCCGCCGCCTGCCTCGGCTGGCTGCACATCGTGGTGGGGCGGCCCCTGCGGGACCTGGCCCGCAGGGCTGAGGCGCTCGCCGCCGGCGACCGCCGCACCGTTCTGTACCCGCACCACCACGACGAGGTCGGTGCCGTCGTCCGCAGCCTGGAGCTGATCCGCCAGCAGCTCCAGGAGACGCGCAAGCGGGACGGTGTCCCCCTGACCGGAAGGACCTGACGGACCGTGCTCTTCCTCTACACCGTGCTGGTGGTGTGCTGCGCGATCCTGCTGATCGCCGGAGTCGTCGAGCAGCGGCGCCACTTCGCCAACCTCGACCGCATACCCACCCGGGTGCTGGTCAACGGCATCCGCGGCAAGAGCTCCATCACGCGGCTGTGCGCGGGCGCGCTGCGCGGCGGCGGCCTGACCACCGTGGCCAAGACGACCGGCACCGCGGCGCGGTTCATCCACCCCGACGCCACCGAGGAGCCGGTCTACCGCAAGTTCGGCATCGCCAACGTCGTCGAGCAGATCGGGATCGTCCGCAGGGCCGCCGCGTACCGGCCGGACGCCCTGGTGATCGAGTGCATGGCCGTCATGCCGGCCCTCCAGGAGATCAACCAGTCCAAGCTGATCCGCTCCACCATCGGCGTCCTCTGCAACGTCCGCGAGGACCACCTGGCCGAGATGGGCCCCACGCTCGACGACGTCGCCCGCTCGCTGTCCCGCTCCATGCCGGAGGGCGGCATCTGCGTGACCGCCGAGAAGGACCGGTTCCACATCCTCCAGGAGGAGGCCGACGCCAGGAACTGCCGACTGGTGTACGCCGACCCCGAGAGCGTGACCGACGAGGAGCTGCGCGGCTTCAGCTGGTTCACCTTCAAGGAGAACGTGGCCATCGCGCTGACCGTCGCCGAACTGCTCGACGTGGACCGCGCGACCGCCCTCCAGGGCATGTACGACGCCCCGCCGGACCCGGGCGTGCTCTCCGTCGAGCGGTACCGCACCCACGACGGCAAGCGGCTGCGGTTCGCGAACGTCTTCGCGGCGAACGACCCCGAGTCGACGCTGATGAACATCAACCAGCTGCTCGGCCTGGGCGCGATCCACCGGCCGCTGAACGTGGTGATCAACTGCCGTCCCGACCGGGTCGAGCGCAACGGCCAGATGGGCGAGATCATCCCGCAGCTCGAACCGGACGCGGTGTTCGTGATCGGGCACCCCGCCAAGAGCGCGATCGACGCGATCCCCGCCGAGTGGCGTTCCCGCGCGATCGACCTGGGTGGCGACCGGCGCGACCCGGAGGAGTTCATGGGCCGGCTGCTCGGCCACCTCGGGCCCGACTCGTCCCTCGTCGCCATCGGCAACATCCACGGGCAGGGCGAGCACCTGCTGGAGCACCTCGCGGAGCTTCCCGCGGACGAGGAGCCGGACGAGGCGCCGGACGACGCCCGCGGGAGCGGCGCCGAGCCGGCCGGAGGCCCGGCGGAACCGTACGCGCCCCACCTCGACCCCTTCGCCGACTACTCACCGGCATACGAGTCCCACTACCAGCAGCCATACGTGCCGCGGCAGCACCAGCAAGCCGACGCGTGGCCCGGCTCAGGAGAAGAGCACCGTTGATCCCCGCCGTCCTCACCCCCGAGATCGCCGCGATAGGCATTGCGCTCGGGTTGCTGTTCTCGCTGGTCTGCTACCTGACGACCAACCTGTCCCCGGGCGGCATGATCACCCCGGGCTGGCTCGCCCTCACCCTCGTCGAGGACCTGCAGCGCGCCGCGATGGTCGTCGGCGTGACGGTCCTCACGTACGTCTGCACGCTGCTCACGCAGAAGTACGTCATCCTCTACGGCAAGCGCCTGTTCGCGACGGTCGTGCTGATCGGCGTGGTGCTGCAGGGCACGGTGATGATCGTGCTGCAGGCCGAGTTCCCCCTGCTGTACGCGAACCAGACCCTCGGCTTCATCGTGCCCGGACTGATCGCCTACCAGCTGGTCCGCCAGCCGAAGGGCCCGACCGTACTGGCCACCGGCTCCGTGACGCTCATGGCCTACGTCGTCCTCACCGCCGGGATCCTGCTCGGCGTCATGCCGTCCGCCTGACCGACCGTTCGGAGTCGAAACCATGAGCGCAAGGACGAAGCGCGGTTCCCGCCGCGCCCTCCACGCCGTCACCGTGATCTCCCTGCTCGCCGTCAGCGCGTACCTCACCGTGGAGCTCCGCGAGGAGGAGCGGGACAAGGCGCCCACCGTGCAGGCGATCACGGACAAACCGGATCCCGTGTCGGCCGGCGCCGGCCTGTCGCCCGGCAAGCAGACCTGGGAGCGGCTGCGGAACCCGGCCCGCTCGGTGCTGCGGGGCGAGAACGGCGACGTGCTCGCCACCTTCACCGACCGGGCCCGCACCGCGACCCTCACGGGCCCCAGCCGCACCTTCACCGAGCCGGCCAACACGGAGTCCCGCATCGTCACCGAGAACTGGGTGCGGCTGCTGCCCGAACCGTGGAAGGAGGGCGCGGAGAAGAAGACGTGGTTCAGGGAGTGGTTCGAGGAGAACTTCGGGAGCAGGGAGGACGACCTGTTCGCGATCGCCTTCCAGTACATCGACCAGGCGCCCGTGAAGCAGGACGACACCGGGATCAAGTACGCCGGCGACGCGCAGTTCGGGCCCGTCAACCCCAAGGGCAGCGAAGGGTCGGACTACCGGCTGGAGAACTCCGACTTCTACGACTACCTGGGCATCCCCTACACCTTCCGGAACGGCACCACGGCGCAGCCCGAGGCGGCGCGGGCCCGGTCCGTCGACTGCTCCGGCTACATCCGCATGGTGCTGGGCTACCGGGCGCGCTATCCGCTGATGGCCACCGACGAACTCGGCGACGGGCTGCCCCGCACCTCCAACGGCATGGCCCGCTCGAAGCTCGGGGTGGACGTCATTCCGCTGGGCGGCGGGGCGGAGTCCGCCAAGCCGACGTCGATCGACGTGCTCCAGCCCGGTGACCTGGTCTTCTTCGAACTCGACGCCCGTACGAAGGAACGGCTGGACCACGTCGGCATGTACGTGGGCAACGACACCGACGGGCACAAGATCTTCATCTCCAGCCGGGAGGAGGCCAACGGCCCCACGATCGGCGACAAGGGCGGAGCGTCGAGGCTGGACGGCAGCGGCTACTACGCGAAGGCCCTGCGCAGCGCGAAGCGCCTGTGAGCCGCGCTCCGGCCACGCCGGAGCGCCGCCCACGGGCGGCACGGCCCGAGGGGCCGCCGAGGACGTCCGCGGTCCCGGCGGCCCCTCGGGAAAGCTCGTCAAAGCCCCCCTCACCCCCGCCGCCGACGCCCCCGCCTCCGCCTCCGTCACCCCACCTCCGTCACCCCCGTTTCCGCACCGCCCCGGAACGCCGTCCGGCAGGCGGGCGGCGAATCCGCAGGCAGGACGCGGACGATCGGAGTCGTCGACGGTGAGAAGGCGTTCGAGGCCCTGACCGGGCGGTCCCGGCGCGTGTGGGAGCGCGACCGGGGGTTCCCGGCCCGTCAGGGAGCGCGGGGCCCCGAAGACGGCCGCATCCTGGCCCTGGCCTGGCCCTGGCCCTGGTCTGGTCCTGGTCCTGGTCTTGGCCTGGTTCTGGCCCTGGTCTTGGCCTGGTCCTGGTCCCCACCCTGGCGCCCGGGTACGTCGGCGGGGACCGGATCACCGTCTCCGTGCCGTCCACCCCGCCCGCCGGCCCTCACCGGGCGGACATCCGCCGCGACGCCGGCGGCGCCGTCCGCTCCCCTCCGGCCGACGCCACTCCCCCGCCCGCGCCTCCGCCCGCCTCACCGCCGGGGCCCCGCCCACCGGTCCCACGGCCCGCGGAGGGCCCCATCGAAAACATCGTGCGGGGACGAATCCATATCTGCCCCCGCGGGGTGAGCTTTTAACAAACCGCACGGTGAGGGTTTTCACCGCCACGACGGAAGGTGAATTCTCGATCCGCACAGGGCGCCACAACGTGCTACTGTCGATGTCAGTTGCAGTTGTGGTTCCCAAACTTCAAGCATCCCGGTCGACCTCTGTTCCACTGGGATTGCTTCTGTATTTCCGGTCATTTTCCGGGCGGGTTAATCATGCGGCGACACGGAATCCGCACAGTGCGCTTCCGTTGCACCCCGAAGGAGATATGACATGGCTACTGGCACCGTGAAGTGGTTCAACGCGGAAAAGGGCTTCGGCTTCATCGAGCAGGACGGCGGCGGCGCGGACGTGTTCGCCCACTACTCGAACATCGCCGCCCAGGGCTTCCGCGAGCTGCTGGAAGGCCAGAAGGTGAGCTTCGACATCGCGCAGGGCCAGAAGGGCCCGACGGCCGAGAACATCGTTCCCGCCTGACGCCGACGCGCACCACGCAGCCGGGGCCCGCATCCTTCGGGGTGCGGGCCCCGGCCGTACGCGTTCCCCGCAGCGACTCGCGTGCGGGAAAACCAAAGGGGCCCGCGTCCCCGACCTGAGCGACGCCCCCGGGCCGCACCCCCCGGGTTCCGCCCACACACCAAACCACCCGTTTCCGCGCCTGTGTCCGCAGGGATCTCCTGCCGACCAGATTCGCTTCCGGGTTCCATTCGGCCCGTTCTTGCGATTCTCCGCGCTGCCTTTCCGATGCGGGAATTCCTTGATATGTGCCGCATCGAGGAGGGTTCCCATGAACCGCACACGCACGAACGACCGCACCCGCACCCGCACCGGCGCTACCGGCTCCGGCCGCTTCGGGTCGTCGGCCTCCGGCCGTTCCGGCGGTACCGGGCGCTCCGGCGCCCAGGGCCGCCGGCCCGCCGCCGTGCGGGGTGAGTTCGCGCCGCCCAGGACGATCACCCCCGCGCTGCCCGCCGTCGAGGCGTTCGCCGATCTCGACATGCCGGAGCAGCTGCTCGCCGCGCTCCGGACCGAGGGCGTGACCGTACCGTTCCCGATCCAGGGCGCGACCCTGCCCAACACCCTCGCGGGCCGCGACGTCCTGGGCCGCGGCCGCACCGGCTCCGGCAAGACGCTCGCCTTCGGGCTGGCCCTGCTGGCCCGTACCGCGGGCCGGCGCGCCGAGCCCCGGCAGCCGCTCGCCCTGGTCCTCGTCCCCACCCGCGAGCTGGCACAGCAGGTGACCGACGCGCTCACTCCGTACGCCCGGCCGCTGGGGCTGCGGCTGGCCACGGTCGTGGGCGGCATGTCGATCGGCAGGCAGGCGGGCGCGCTGCGGGGTGGCGCCGAGGTCGTCGTCGCGACCCCGGGCAGGCTCAAGGACCTCATCGACCGCGGCGACTGCCGGCTGGACCGGGTGGACGTCACCGTGCTGGACGAGGCCGACCAGATGGCGGACATGGGCTTCCTGCCGCAGGTATCCGCGCTGCTCGACCAGGTGCGTCCCGAAGGGCAGCGGATGCTGTTCTCCGCCACCCTGGACCGCAACGTCGACCTGCTGGTGCGCCGGTACCTGACCGACCCCGTCGTCCACTCCGTGGACCCCTCGGCCGGCGCGGTCACGACGATGGAGCACCACGTGCTGCACGTCCACGGCGCCGACAAGCACGCCACCACGACGGAGATCGCCGCACGCGACGGCCGCGTGATCATGTTCCTGGACACCAAGCACGCCGTCGACCGGCTCACCCGCAGCCTGCTGGACAGCGGTGTGCGGGCCGCCGCGCTGCACGGCGGCAAGTCCCAGCCGCAGCGCACCCGTACGCTGGCGCAGTTCAAGAGCGGGCACGTCACCGTGCTGGTCGCCACGAACGTCGCCGCGCGCGGCATCCACGTCGACGACCTCGACCTGGTCGTGAACGTCGACCCGCCGACCGACCACAAGGACTACCTGCACCGCGGCGGCCGCACCGCCCGCGCGGGCGAGTCCGGCAGCGTCGTCACCCTCGTCACCCCGAACCAGCGGGGCGGCATGGCGCGCCTCATGTCGGACGCCGGCATCCGCCCTCGGATCACCGAAGTCCGCTCCGGTGGGGCCGAACTGAGCCGCATCACCGGCGCGCAGGCACCCTCCGGCGTCCCGGTCGTCATCACGGCGCCGGCACCCGAGCGCGCCGGGCGCGGCACCGCCTCCCGCCCGAGGCGCCACCGCCCCTCCCAGGCCGTGCGCCGCTCCGCCCGGCGACCCGCCCTGGGTTCGACCGCCTAGCCCTCCGTCCCCCGACCGGCGCCCGTCCACCCCGCAGGAGCCCTTTGTGACCGTGGTCCGAACGCAGCCCCGCCCCGCGAACACCGCCCCGGTCGAGGGGGCGGCGGCCGGGACCGCGGACGAGGCCGGACCGCGGGTCCGGGGCGGCATGACCGTCGAGGTGGCCCCGTCCGTCATGGCGGGTGCCCGCACCGGCCACCTGCTCCTGTGCGACGAGGACGGCCGGTGCACCGGCCTGGTCACCCGTGCCCGGCTGACCGCCGTCCGCGAGAGCCCCTCGTACACGGACCGGATCCGCCTGCGCGACGTCCTCGGCGGTCACAGGCCGCCCGCCCCGTCCGCGGCCCCCGGTCCGGGGCCCGCGGTGCACCGCGACCGTCCGGGGGCGCCGCCCGCGGACGGGGGCGGGACCTCGCGTCCCTCCCGCCGAACCGCCCCGTCCGATCCTCCCTCCTCTTCTCCCCGTGAGGTCCCATGCGCTGCGTCATCGCCCGTTTCCCGTTCCACCTGACGAAGGCCGGTGTCCTGGAGACGATGAAGGGCGTCAAGCCCGAACCGGTCACCGGGGAGTCGGTGACCATCGGACGCCGCCGGTACCCCGTCAAGCAGGTCGGGGAGGTCATCACCCGCCAGGACCGCCGCGACTTCAGCACCGGTGAGGTCGTGCGGGCCATGACCCGCCTCGGCTTCGTCTGCCGGCCGGCCCCCGGGACCGCCCCCGAGGCCGCCCTCGCGGACGTCACCCCGCTCCAGCGGGCGTCCGCCCTGCTCGGCACTCCCGCGCCGGCCTGACGGACGGGCGGACGCCGACCGCCTCCGAGCAGCGGTGAGGGCCCGACCGGAGCGTTCCGGCCGGGCCCTCGGTCCGTCGTGCGTTCCGCTCGCCGCGGTGGCGGCGGGTCAGTGGTCGGAGTAGCTGAAGTCGCCCACGGTCCAGGCGCTGACGTCCTCGATGGAGACGCGGTACATCCCGCCCGTCTCCGGGATCCCCACCGTCCCCTGCAGGATCCGGGCGACGTGGAAGTGCAGATGGGTCGGCGGGCCCTCCTTCGGCGCCGACGCGACGAAGGCTCCGGCGAACTCGCCCAGGCGGGACGAGTCCGCCAGGACCTCCGACACGCGCTGCCGCCACACCGCTTCGGGAGCCAGTCGGCCGGTGATGACGGCCCCACCCGCGACCACGCTCAGGGACATCTGGTTGCTCTGTCCGGACTCGACCTTGGCGGCGATGTCGACGAGCAACTCGTCAGGCTTAGACATGGGAGCCGATTCTATTTACCCGCCCTCCGGACGGTTCAAGCGGTGGCACCGGCGGACGGGGCGGCGCTCGCCGCCCCCACTCCGTGCTCGGGGCGCAGCATGCGGTCGGTGAACGTGAGGACGGGGAAGCCGTTCTCCTCGTCGATCTCCGACCGGGTCGGCGGCGTGCCGTCGAGGTCCTCGTCGTCGGCGTGGACGATCACCACCGCGCCCTCCCGGCGGACCGTGCCGCCCGCCTTCGTCGTGGGGGCCGGTGCCGGGGCGGACGCCGGGGCCGCCCGCCCGTCGTCTCCGGGCGGGTCGGCGCTCCACGCCGCCTCCCCCGCGTCCGTACTCAATCGTATGGAAGGTCGTCCCCTCGGTCCGCGGACCGCTCGTCGATTCCCGGGGCCCGCCGGTGCGGGGCGCGGGGTGTCCTCCGGACGGGGCGGGGCCGTGGTGCGGGGCGCCGAACGGGCGGACGGCCGGGAGCGGAGCGCGTAGTCTGCGGGAGGGGTGCCGCGGGCCGCCCGCCGGGGCCTGCGCCGCCCGGGGGGCCGCGTGCCGGGGGTCGGGCCGTGAAGTCCGTTCCGCCCCGCCGCGCCCGAAGTGCCCCACCGCCGTACCGAGGAGATCGCCGTGCACGAGGACGACAAGCTGCCCTCCGAGGGCCACGCCGAGGTACGGGTCGTCGCGGCGACGCCCGAGGTGGCCCGCAGGGTGGCGGAGGTGGTGCGCCGCTGCTTCGCCTCCACGGAGCAGCGCAGTTACCCCGCCGGGCCGGAGGGCGGGACGCTGCTGCACCTCAGCGTCGACACGACGCGGCCGGCGGGCCCGGCGCGGTCCTGGCTGGAGAGCAGCGAGTCGGCGTCCGAGGGGCGGCGTCCGGAGGACGGGCCCCGGGACGACGGCTCCTGACGGGGCGGCGGCTCCCGCCGGGGCCGCGCCTCCTGACGGTACGACGGGTCCCGCCGGAGCGACCCGGTCGGAAACGACGCGTGCACGGGCGTCCCGTTCGGGCGCCCGGGCTTGTAGGTTCGGGGCATGACGAAGCCTGACGCACTGCTCGTGGATGTCGCGGCCACCGTCGAGTCGGAGCGGTCCAACCAGATGTCGCTCACCGTCGTGGTCGACGGCGCGGTCATCACGGGACGGCTCGCTCCCGAGGCCGCGTGGCGGGAGCGGGTGGCGGAGGTCCTGCGGGACTCGGAGCGGCTGGGCGGGTTCGCGGGGGTGTTCGCGTCCCCGGCGAAGGGCCCCCGCCCGTCCCGCGACGGGGCCCCGACGCACCTCCACTTCCACGTGGCGAGGATCCTCCAGGGCACGCTCGGCATCCCGGAGACGGGCGGCATGTACCGCGTGGCCATCGAGGACGTGAGCGCCTGGACGGTGGGCGACTTCAGCTACACCGACGGCTGAGGGGGCGCCGGCCGCCCGGCCGGGCCGGACGTTCGACGCCCCCGCGGCCGGCCGGGCCGGGCCGGCGGCCGGGTCAGGCCGGCAGGTCGGTGGCGGGCGCCGGGGGCTGGGTCACGCAGGTGAAGCCGAGGCGGCGCAGCACCCTGGTCACCTCCAGGGCGGTGAAGTCGCGGCGGTCCTGACGGGTGATGACCTCCCCGACCTGCTTGACCGGGTACGTGCGACGGCCGATGACCGCGCACGGCCCGACCGCCGGTTCCGGACGGACGTCGGCCATCAGCGCCTCCACCTCGCTCGTCACGAAGTCGAACGGGAAACGGGCGATCACACAGCGCATGGTTGCCTCACGGGGTCGGAGCGGAGGGACGGGCGCACCGCGGTGCGGCGGGGCGTCACCGCCGGTGCGGCGCGCGGCGCGGGCCGCGACGCGTTCCGGACCGGCGGCGGGTCGAGGAGCCCGGAGCGCCGGGCTCCCGGGCCGGGGGCGCGGGGGGCGCGATCACGACCGGTATCCCCGACGGCGTGCGGGCGCCGGTGATGCGGGTCAGCTCGGCGTCGCCGGACCGCACCGACGTCGTCTTCGGGCGGATGCCCGCGTGGCTCATCAGGTTGTCCATGTCGCGCCGCTGGTGCGGCAGGACGAGGGTGACGACGCTGCCGGACTCGCCCGCGCGGGCGGTGCGGCCGCCGCGGTGCAGGTAGTCCTTGTGGTCGGCGGGCGGGTCGACGTTCACGACCAGGTCGAGGTCGTCGACGTGGATGCCGCGCGCGGCGACGTTCGTCGCGACGAGCACCGTGACGTGGCCCTCCTTGAACTGGGCCAGCGTCCTCGTCCGCTGCGGCTGGGACTTGCCGCCGTGCAGCGCGGAGGCCCGTACGCCGCTCTTGAGCAGGTGCTTGGTGAGCCGGTCCACCGCGTGCTTGGTGTCCAGGAACATGATCACGCGGCCGTCCCGGGCGGCGATCTCGGTGGCCGTGGCGTTCTTGTCGGTCTCGTGGACGTGCAGGACGTGGTGCTCCATCGACGTCACCACACCCGCCGTCGGGTCCACCGAGTGGACGACCGGGTCGTGGAGGTAGCGCCGTACGAGGGAGTCGACGTTCCGGTCGAGGGTCGCCGAGAACAGCATCCGCTGCCCGTCGGGCCTGGTCAGCTCCAACAGGGCGGTGATCTGCGGCAGGAAGCCCATGTCGGTCATCTGGTCGGCCTCGTCGAGGACGGTGATGTCCACGTCGTCGAGGGCGCAGTCGCCGCGCGTGACGAGGTCCCGCAGCCGGCCGGGGGTCGCGACCAGCACGTCCGCCCCGGCGCGCAGGGCGGTGACCTGCCGGCCGATCGACACCCCGCCGACGACCGTGGCCTGCCGCAGCCCGAGGGCGCGGGCGTACGGGGCGAGGGCGTCGGTCACCTGCTGCGCCAGCTCCCGCGTCGGGACGAGGACGAGGGCGAGCGGACGCTTGGGCTCGGCGCGGACCCCGGCGAGGCGGGCGAGGAGCGCGAGGCCGAACGCGAGGGTCTTCCCCGAGCCGGTGCGGCCCCGGCCCAGTACGTCGCGGCCGGCGAGGGAGTTCGGGAGGGTCGCCGCCTGGATCGGGAAGGGCGCCGTCACCCCTTCGGCCTCCAGCGCGCGCAGCAGCGCGGGGGGAAGGCCGAGGTCCGCGAAGGCCGCGACGGGCGGCAGCGGCGGGGTGCGGGTCACCGGCGGGGCGAAGTCGCCGGGCGGCGGCGCGGAGCGGCGGCGGGACTGCGCCCGGGTAGCCGGTTTGGCGGACTTCGGCGACTTCGAGGTCGCGGACTTCGCCGGCTCGGCGGACTTCGGCGTGTTCCCGGACTGGGTGCTCTTCGCCCGGCGGACCGGCGCGGCGGCCGCCTGGCGGGTTCGCGGATGCTGGCTCCGGGAAGGGGACGTACGGGCCATGGAAATGTTCCTCAATACGATATCGAGGAATTCACGGCCCTCGATTCAGCCGGGCGGGCGGCGGCACGCCCGGCCGGTCTCGGCCGGGCGGCGGCGCCGGGGAACGGCGCGGGGCCCGCACCCAAGGTGCGGGCCCCGGCGGCGTCGGAACGCCTCGTCGTCAGGCGGGGACGATGTTCTCCGCCTGCGGGCCCTTCTGGCCCTGCGTCACGTCGAAGGTGACCTTCTGGCCTTCCTGCAGCTCGCGGAAACCGCTGGTCGCGATGTTCGAGTAGTGGGCGAACACGTCCGCACCGCCACCGTCCTGCTGGATGAAGCCGAAGCCCTTTTCCGCGTTGAACCACTTCACTACGCCAGTAGCCATAATTCTTCTCCTCACGGGGAATTTCTGGACCCGCACCGTGCGAGCCTCGCGTCGCCGCGATGATTGCCCCGCGCCGGATCGAAAGAACCGGCCACACAAAAATGCTCCTCCGCCGTGGGACGGGGGGGCACTTTGAAGCTCTGGGAACCACAACTGCAACTGGCTACGACACTAGCACGCGGATTTCGCATCCGCACGGAATTCGGGCAGGGGATTTCCCCGGGGGAGGAAATCTACCGTCCCGCCCGACGGGAATCTGCACCGGCCGGAATAGACATTGACCGCTCGCGGCGGTTACCGTTCCCGCGCGAGGCACATCCGCCCGTGAGACCGGCCTCACCCGGACGCCCAGGACGAAAGGCGCGCATGGCTCCAGGAGCGCGGCACAATCCCACCGACAACCTCGACGACGACGACTACCCGGCCTACACCATGGGCCGCGCCGCGGAGCTGATCGGCACCACGCCGGCCTTCCTCCGCGCGCTCGGCGAGGCCCGGCTGATCACCCCGTTGCGGTCGGAGGGCGGTCACCGCCGGTACTCGCGCTACCAGCTGCGGATCGCCGCGCGGGCCCGCGAACTCGTCGACCAGGGCACCCCCATCGAGGCGGCCTGCCGGATCATCATCCTCGAGGACCAGCTCGAGGAGGCCCAGCGGCTCAACGAGGAGCTGCGGACCCGGCCGCGGACGGAGCGGGACGGCGCGGAGGACGGGGAGCCCGCGGACCGCTGAGAGGGCGCCGGGGCGGCGGGCGCACCGGGGCCAACGGAGGACGGCGGGCGGGGGCCCCGCGGGTCCGGTGCCGGTCCACGCGGCCCGGCGCCGGTCACGCGGTCCGGCCGCCGGTCACACGGCGCGGTCGTCGCTCTGTCCGCACAGCCAGGCCAGCGCGTCGTGCACCCCCTGCGCGTACGCGCGGTCCCGCGGCGGGCACACCGGGTCGTCGAGCAGCACCGCGGCGGCGTCCGCCTCGGCGGTCAGCCGCCACAGGGCCGGCACCTCGCGGGTGGGCACGCCCGTGACAGGCCCGTGCCCCTCGCGGGCCAGCGCCCACCGGTAGGCGGCGGCGACCCCCTCGTGGACCGCGTCGGACGGTTCGGCCCCGGCGCCGCCCGCCTCCGCCTCCGCCCCCCGTCGTGCGCGCTCCCGCCGGAGGCCCGGCTCCGGCGCGCGCCCGGTGTCCCGCGGTGCGTGGCGGCCCGGCGCGTGCGCGGGCCCGCCGACGGGGTCCCACCGCGCCGGGGCCCGGGCGGCCACGGACCGGTACGCCGACTCGACCTCCTCCGCGGGGCGGACGCCGATCCGGCCCGGCCGTGCTCGCGTTCGCGTCATGTGACGGGTCGTCATACGCGTACACCCCATCCTCGTGGCTCGCGGCTGCGTGTCCCGACTCTCCGGGTCCCCCGCTTCCGGCGGGATATACGCCCCGCCGGGAGCGGGAGCGCCCGGAGCGCGGGAACGGCCGGGTCCCGCAGGGGCCCGCGCCCCCGGGTCGACGCCGCCCGGCACCCGGCGCATGGTGGTTGCTAGGACCGACGAACGCTCTCCGGCCCTCCCGGGAAGCGCCGGGCGAACCCCGTGCTCCGGCCTCGGCCCCGGCCGGCGCCACCGTCCCTCCGGTGAGCCACGCGGTACGGTGAAAGGGGTGCGGCCATGACCGGTTGGGCGTCGTGGACGACGGTCAACGTCTTCGCGGGCACGGGGGGTGTCCGCACCGTGGAGCTGGGGGTGCTCACGGGGAACCTGAGCGTGCACACCACCTGGCACGGCACCGAGGCGGACGTCGCGGTCCAGTACAGCGGCGGCTCCGCCCGGTGTGACGCGGCGCGGTGCCCCCGGATCCGGCGGGCCCGGCGGTGGCGCGGGGCCCGCCGGGCCCGTTCACCGCTCCCGGGCCCGGCGGGTCCGGGCCCGGTTCTCCTCGCGCAGCGCCCGCGCCAGTTCGGCCTTCGACATGCGGGAGCGGCCCTCGACGCCCAGCCGCCTCGCCAGGTCGTACAGGTGCCGTTTCGAGGCGTTCTCGTCGACGCCCTCGCCGCTGCGGGCCGGTTCGCCGCGCGGGGCGGCGGCGCGCGGGTCGGAGGGCCCCCTGCGGCCCCCCTCCTTCCGCTCCCAGTGGTCGCCGACCTTCTCGTGCGTGTGCTTCAGCGCGCTGAAGGCGATCCGGTGGGCCCGCTCGCCCTCCCCGTACCGCTCGACCGCCGAGTCGTGCGCCCCGATCCAGGTCCGCCGGGCCTCCTCCGAGGACCGTTCCAGCGTCGAGGGCAGCTCTTCGCGTCCTGGCATGCGGACCACCTCCGGCAACTCCCGGGACGTACCGGGACGCGTGCCCCCGCGCCCGCGCCCGAAACGCGCTGCGCCCGCCGCCCGCGCGGTGCTCCACGGGGCGGTGCCGGCGCGTCCGGCCGGGATCAGACCGCCGGGCGCGGCCTCAGGTGGGCGGCGAGCCACGTCGGCACGCCGCCGAGCAGGTGGAACAGCCGCCGCGCCTCGGCCCGCAGACGGCTCGCCTCCGGCTCCGGCTCGGCGTCCGCGAGCGCGGCCAGCGCCGGGGCCGTGCCCACCAGGTAGCCCAGTTCCTCGCGCAGCCGCAGCGACTCCGCGAACCCGTGCCGCGCCTCGGCGAGTTCGCCCTCGCGCAGCGCCAGACCGGCCAGCTGCCGCCAGGTGAACGACAGCAGGAGCGCGTCCTCCCGCGCGGCGGCCGCCGCGTGGGCCCGCCGGTAGGCGGCGCGGGCGGCCTGCGGGGTGTCCGCGAGGTACTGGGCGAGCAGTCCGCGCCGGAAGTCCAGCAGCGCCCGCCCCGGCGAGGACGGGCCGAGCAGCGCCGCCGCCCGGCCGAGCGCCGCCCGCGCCTCGTCCGCCCGGTCGCGCACCCCGTGCACCGTCGCCGCGTACGCCAGGTAACCGCGCTCGCAGGCGGCGGCGCCGCGCTCCTCGTCGGCCCGGGCGGCGGCCTCGGCGGCGCGCAGCGCCTCCTCGGCCTCCGCCCAGCCGGACTCCGTGTAGAGGCACCGCTCGATCAGCAGCGCGGCCCGCTGCACCGCGATGGGCGGGTCGCCGGCGGCGGGGGCGAGCAGGGCGGCCGCGTCGGTCCAGCAGGCGCGGGAGCGCAGCCGCCATACCGCCGTCTGGAGGGGATCGTCACCTTCGGCCGTTCCGGAACCAGACATGGCGGTATGCGCCACATTGCCCTCCCCGAGCACACCACTGGGCTGTTGGGTCGGACGCATCACAGCACGGAAACGCACACCCGGCCAAGGGGGCGGGTGAAATGATTCACAATCACCCGCCGGGCGGGCGGCGGGGCGCCTCGCCGCCCGGGACCGGCCGTGCCAGGTGGCCGCGGTCGCGGGGCCGCGCGGGACCGCCGGGGGAGCGGCGGGGGACCTTCCTTCGAAAGAGTGAGCCCCCTCACCGCGCTCCCGGCTGACGGCGGGT
>JAAXOU010000060.1 GCA_012396115.1 Streptomyces somaliensis DSM 40738
AGCTGACCGAGGGCGCGGACCCGACGGGCTGGGCGGGCTTCACGCGCCCGGGCCGATGACGCCCGGGGGCGGTCGGCGGGGCGGTCGGCGCGGCGCGGGGGCCGGCGGCCGCGCCGTGTCCGGCACTCAGGTCGTCGGAGGGCGCCGGACGCGGGGCCGTCCTGCGCGCGTCCTTGACCCGGCAGTTGCTTTCGCCTACGTGTGACGTCCCGGAAGTTTCCTCCGCTTCCCCGTCACGTACGGCCGGAAGGAGCCCCCGTGCACCACCGAGCCACCTCCAGACGCACCGTCCTCGCCGCCACCGCCGCCACCGCCGCCGGGTCCGCCGTCCCGCGGGCCGCCGCCCTCCCCCCGTCCGCCGCCGCGGGCGGCGGGCAGGAGCGCCGCCTCGCGCGGATCGTCTCCCGCATGAGCCTCGAGGAGAAGGTCGGCCAGCTGTTCGTCATGCGGGTGTACGGGCACTCCGCCACCCACCCCGACCGGGCCGACGCCGAGGCCAACCTCCGGGAGATCGGCGTGCGCACCGCCGCCGAGCTGGTCGCCCGCTACCACGTCGGCGGCATCGTCTACTTCACCTGGGCGCACAACACCCGCGACCCGCACCAGATCGCCGACCTGTCCGACGGCATCCAGCGGGCCGCGCTGGCCCAGCGGGTCCCCGTGCCGGTGCTCGTCTCCACCGACCAGGAGCACGGCGCCGTGGCGCGGGTGGGCGCGCCCGCGACGCTGCTGCCCGGCGCGATGGCGCTCGGCGCGTCCGGGGCGCGGGACGCCGCCCGGCGCGCCGCTCGCATCGCCGGCCTCGAACTGGCCGCGCTGGGCATCCGCCAGAACTACGCGCCCGTGGCGGACGTGAACGTCGACCCGGCCAACCCCGTCATCGGCGTGCGGTCCTTCGGCGCCGACCCGCGGGCCGTGGCCCGGATGGTCGCCGCGCAGGTGAGGGGGTACCGGGGCACCGGTGTCGCGGCGACCGCCAAGCACTTCCCCGGCCACGGCGACACCGTCGCCGACAGCCACACCGAACTGCCGTACGTCCACCACACGCGCGAGGAGTGGGAGGCCCTGGACGCGCCGCCGTTCCGGTCAGCGATCGCCGCCGGGATCGAGTCGGTGATGACGGCGCACATCGTCGTGCCCTCCCTGGACCCGTCGGAGGACCCGGCGACCCTGTCGCGGCCCATCCTCACCGGCATCCTGCGGGAACGGCTCGGCCACGACGGGGTGGTGGTGACCGACTCGCTCGCCATGGAGGGGGTCCGCACCAGGTACGGCGACGACCGGGTGCCGGTGCTGGCGCTGAAGGCGGGCTGCGACCAGCTGCTCAACCCGCCCGACCTGGACCTGGCCTGGAACGCGGTGCTGGACGCCGTGCGGGGCGGGGAGGTCTCCGGGGAACGGCTGGACGAGTCGGTCCTGCGCGTCCTGCGGCTCAAGGCGGGGCTGGGCCTGCTGCGCGACCCGTACACCAGCCGCGAGGAGGTGGACCGGGTCGTCGGCAGGCGGGCCCACCTCGACGCGGCCGACCGGATCGCGGAGGCGACGACGACGCTGCTGCTCAACGAGGGCGGGCTGCTGCCCCTCAACCGGCTCGCCCACCGCGACCTGCTGGTCGTCGGCGCCGACCCGGCGTCGCCGTCCGGGACGACGGGCCCGCCGACCGCGACGCTCGCCGCGGCCTTCACGGAGCTCGGCTTCACCGCGACCGCCCTGTCCACGGGCACCGCCCCGTCCGCCGCCCGGATCGAGCAGGCGGTCGCGGCGGCGGCGGGCCGGGACGCGGTCGTCGTCGGCACGTACAACGTGTCGGCGGCGAGCACGCAGCGCACCCTCGTCGCCCGGCTGGCCGCGACGGGCGTGCCCGTCGTCGCGGTCGCCGTCCGCAACCCGTACGACGTCGCGCATCTGACGGGGCAGCGGGCGGCGCTCGCCGCGTACGCCTGGACCGACGTGGAGCTGCGGGCCGCCGCCCGGGTCATCGCCGGCCGCGCCCGCCCGGAGGGCCGGCTGCCGGTGCCGGTGCGGCGCGCGGACGACCCGTCGCGGGTGCTGTACCCGATCGGGTACGGCCTGTCGTACTGAGCGGCCCCGTCCCCCGCGGGTGCGGGCGCTACGGTAGGAACCGCGGCTCGCGGATGAGTTCGCGCTTGTCGAGGCGGGCGTCGTACCGGGCGAGCGGCGCGGCGCGGTCCGGGTCGGCCAGGACGGCGGCCGGGGCGACGCCCGTCCACTCCAGGAGCTTCGCCGTGGCGAGGTCGCGCTCCCGCTCCGTCAGGCCGGCGATGCTGGCGCCGTGGTTGGCGCCGGGCGCGGTGAGGACGTAGCTGTCCTTGGCGCCCCGGTCGACGCGGAACGGCTCGGAGCTCCACGGGTCGTGCTCGCCGTTGACGAACAGCATGCGCCGGGCGTTGTGGCGGACCCAGGTGTCGACGTCGCGCATCACCCACGGCTTGAACCTGACCGGGATGTCGTCCGGCACGAAGGCGCGCGCGGGCTGGTAGCCGTAGCGGGTGAGGCCGTCGAGGTGGCGCATGCGCAGGCTGGGCGAGCCGAGCTCGGTGGCCGCCTGGTAGTGGTACGGCGTGTACGGCTCCAGGCCCTGGTCGGTGTAGAAGGACCAGCCGGAGTACGCGTCGATGGTGTCGTACACGGCGTCGTCGGTGGCGGTGGCGGCGTCCGGGACGTTGGCGCAGTCCTGCTCGCCCCAGTACTGCCAGAAGCCCCAGACGAAGTCGAGGACGACCGCCTCGTACGCCTTGTCGAGGCTGCCGACGGTGTGGAAGGTGGCGCCCTCGGCGGCGGCCCACTCGGCGTACTTCTTCCGCAGCGGCTCGCGGCGGACGAGGGCCTCGCGCTGGAGGGCGTTCAGCCGGGCGCGGCACTCCCGGCTGCCGACGGTCGTGAAGAACCGGTCGTAGGCGGAGTCCTCGTGGTTCACGACGTCGTTGGGGGCGACGTACGCGACGACGGCGTCCATGTCGCGCGGGTAGAACCGCTCGTAGTAGGTGGCGGTCATGCCGCCCTTCGAGCCGCCGGTGGCGACCCACTTGCGGTCGTAGATGCCCTTCAGCGCCGTGAACAGCCGGTGCTGGTCGGAGGCCGCCTGCCAGATGTCCAGCTTGGACCAGTCGGCGGGCTGGGGGCGGGAGGGGGTGAAGAAACGGTACTCCAGGGACACCTGGTTGCCGTCGACGATCCGGGTGGGCTCGGAGCGGCGGGGGTTGGTGTTGAGGTGGTACCCGCTGGTGAAGAAGACCGTGGGACGGCTGGTGTCCTTGTGCAGCAGGGTGAGGCGCTGCTGGAAGGTGCCCTTCGCGGGGTGGCGGTGGTCCACCGGCTGGGTGTAGCCGAGGACGAAGAAGCGGTAGCCGGGGTAGGGCTGCTCCTCGATGAGGGACATGCCGGGGATCGCGAGGAGGCGGTCCTTGATGTCCGGGGCGGCGCTGTCCCGGCCGGCGGCGGTGGCCGTCCCGGCCGTGCTCAGGGTGCCTATGAGCACCACGAGCGACAGCAGCCATCTGAGCGTCGTGCGCATGCGCTGCCTTCCACTGGGTTCGTTGCGGTCGCGGTGAACCTAGCGGTGCGCGCGGGTGCGTGACCACCCCCCGGCCGGGCGGCCCGGTGGTGCGCCGCCCGGCGGTACGCCGCCTGACGGTGCGTCAGCAGAGGATCCAGCCGGTGGCGCCGCCGCGTCCGGAGACGGAACCGGTGGCGCGGACGCAGCGGTTGAGGGCGTGGACGGTCACCGGTCCGGCCCGGTGGGTGAACCGCCCGGCGTCGGTGACGGCCCGGCCCCCGCGCGACTGCAGGGTGACGGCCATGGAGCGGCGGGTGCCGGGGGCCTTGGCGACGGTGAGGGCGCAGGCGTACTGGCGGTTCTTGTAGACCCGCAGCTCCCCGGTGGCGAACCTGACGGACTTGGCCAGCCGCCCCGGGCAGCCGGCCGGCCCGGTGGCCTGCGCGGCCGCCGCCCCCGGAGCGGCGGCCCCGAGGACCCCGGCGGCGACCGCGGCGGCCACCGCGACCGCGACCCGGCCGCTCCACGCTTCCGTACCCCACCCGATCACTCGCCGCCCCCTCGACTCGTCCGCGTACACCCGTACGACGCGCAAGACCGCCGGACGGTTGCCCTCCGGTCAGGCGGGCCAGGTCAGCACCCACAGGAGGGCGACGCCGGAGAAGAGGAGCTGGACGCCCAGCGCGCACCGCCGCACGGTGGCGGTGCGCGCGCCCCGGTCGGGCGTGAACAGCACGACGCAGCAGGCGACGGCGACCGCGGTGAAGCAGAACGGGAGCGTCCCCTCCGGCCAGCTGCCGCCGCAGGTCTCCCCGTACATGAGGCACCGGCCGCCCCGCTCCCCGGAGAGCGGCACCAGCCAGGCCGACAGCCACAGCGGGGGCAGCCCGATGCCGCAGACCAGGGAGGCGACCCGCAGCGGGCGGGCGGAGAGGGGACGGGACGGGGCGAGGGGCCCGGTGTTGTTCGTGCTCATGCCCCCATCCCACCAGGGGCCGTCCGGCCGGACACAGGCGGGACCACCCGGGCGCGGTGCCCGACCGGCCGGGCGCCGGGCCCGACCGCGGAGCGCTGTCCTCGTGCGGCGGACCCCGCCCCCACCGGGCACCCGGCCCGAGCGCCGCCGCGTGCGGTGGAAGCCGTCGGACAGGCCCCCTCCCGCGCCGTCCCCCGCCCTGGGAGCCGTCCGGTGATCCGACCGCGGAGGACTCCTGCCCGCCTTCCGGCGGGGAGCGCCGACAGGGCCCTTCTCAGTTCGGCGACGGTGCCGCGGTCACCGGGAGGTCGCTGATCCCGGGTTCGAAGTGGGCCCGGAGATAGATGCGGGTGCGGTCCGGAGCGTACTCGTGGGCGTACACGCGGACACAGCGCTCATCGGACATGTCGTGCGCATCGGACGAGGCGAACGGATCCTCGGTCGCGCCGGAAGGCGACCCGGTGGCCCGGGGGGTGCCGGTGCTCGGGCAGGTGTAGCCGTAGCGCAGGCCGTCCTTGAACGTCTCCGGCTCCGGCAGACCGAAGTGGGCGAAGTCGTGTGGTTCGACGTCGGTCGCGGCTGCCGTGGGCTTCAGCCACTTGCCTTTCGGAGGATTCTTCCTCAGGAACGCCTCGGCCTCGGACCGGGACAGCGTGAAGGTGAGCAGGCCCGTGTCGAAGCGTGAGGTGACCTTGTACGCGGCCTGGGGTGACTTCGCCGCAGTCGGCACCGAAAGGCCCATCCGCATGCCCATCCACTCCGGCGTGATGCCCGCTGCCCACAGGGAGTCCGTCGCGTTTCGCGTCTCGCGGCCGCCGTCACCGGTGGGGTGTCCTCCACCTCCGACCGCACCGTGACCACCACACCCCGCCGCTCCCAGGGAGATCGCCATCACACCCGCTGCCACCCATGCGATGAGCCGTCCACGGCCCGCGAAGTGGTCGACGCGGGCGATCCCGTCCTGATGGCCTCCTCTCATCGGCTGACGCCCCTCCCAGGACTTCGGTCCGTACGGTCCTGCTGTTGCTCGCGGCCGGGATCCACTCGTTCGTCCCTGCTCTCTTCGGGACCGGGGAGCGGGTCTTCGTTGGGATGTGTCGAACCCAGTTCGTAGTGCTGGACGCCGCTGCTTCCAGACATGCCGAACTCCTGGGCGAGTCCCACACGGTGCAGCTTGGCCATCTGCCCGTCGGGGATCTCCATCGGCCCGATCTCGACGCTCTTGCCCTCGTCCCAGTTGTAGCGGTCCCACACGTTGGCCTGGTAATCAAGGCTGATCTCGGGATTGCCGTTCTCGTCGGGAACGGCCGTCACCACGCCGGTGACGTTGGAGTTGGCGCCACCTACCGCGAAGAACCAGTTCTCGTCGATCTCCTTGGAGAAGGAGAAGCCTTCCGGAGCTTTCACCTCGACCGGGAAGGCCACCGGCTTCCCACCGTTCTTCCGGAACTCCTCCAGAGCTTGTTTCCGCCAGTCGTCCTGGTTCGTCCGAACGATGTCGTCGAGGTACGACTTGAGGCCGGGCACGTCCGTCTGAACCGCCCCGGGTACGGCCTGCTCCGGTGGTGCGGGATCCGGGGCCGGGCCGAACCCGTCGCCTGGACCCGCCGGTTCTTCCACGGACACCGACCCCGATCGCACGTCGTCCGCGGCTGCTCCGGCGGCCCCGCCGTCCGTCGCCTCCTGGACGGGGATCCCATGGGTTTCCGGTCGGCGCCGCCCACAGCGGTCCGGGACGTCCCGGTGGTGTTCCGGCTACCGGCGCGGGCGGTCGCGCAGGGCGGCGAGCAGCACGGGCAGTGCGTGCCGCAGTTCGCGGTACCCGTAGGTCCCGGTGTGGGTCCCGGGGTAGATGTGCGTGGTCACCGGCGCTCCCAGGGACCTGAGCCGGTGGCTCAGCATCCGGGTCTCCTCCGCGCAGACGGCCTCGGTGACGGAGACGACGCCGTCGCCCGCCAGGGCGACCCACTTCTCGGTTCCCGGGATGTGCGGTTCGGGCTCCTCGCCGTCGAGGGGCCCCGGGGTGCCGTCGCCGGAGGCGAGGTAGGCGGGCGTGCGGCGCAGGCCCTCGGCGTGGTGGAACGGGTCCCAGTCCAGCCACACCTTCCACTGCTCCCACGGGTCCCCGAAGATCGCGTAGCCGTCCACCCCCACGAACTTCGCACCCGACAGCCACACCTCGGGGTGCCGGATCGGGTGCACCGGGGCCCCGAACGCGGCGACCGCGCCGAACAGGCCGGGGATCCGGGCGGCGATCCCCAGGGCGCCGAAGCCGCCCTGGGACTCGCCCGCCGCCGCCCTGCGCGTCCCGGCGCCGTAGTCCCGCTCCACCAGGGGCACGACCTCGCGCAGGAGGTAGGTGCGCACCCTGGGCGGGCCGTACCTGCCGTGGTTCCACCAGTCGGTCCAGAACCCGAACAGCGGCATGCCCGGCATGACGACCAGGACGTCGCGCAGTTCGGCGAGCTCCTGCACGCGGAACAGCGTCGTCCAGGTGGTGTGGTCGCCGTCGCCGCCCGCCAGCAGGTAGAGGGTGGGCCAGCGGTCGTCGGGGCCGCGCCGGTCCCAGCCGCGGGGGGTGAGCAGGGCCACGCGGCCGGGGCCGCCCAGGGCCGGGGAGTCGAGGGTCAGCTCGACCAGCCGCTCGTCCACCCGCCGTTCTCCGACGACGCGGCTCGCGGCCTGGGTGGGAGACGCTCCCAGGAGTGGTGTTCCGCCGGCGGTCAGCAGGGCCGCGCCGGCGAGTACCGTGCGGCGCCGCGCACTCGAATCGGGCATACGGAATCCATCGGCCGGATCGTGCCGGGGCTTGAGGGCGGTGTCCGCCGCCGAACGGGTGACGGGGGCCGGTGGAGGACCGGCCGGGGGCCGTCCGTCCGGCACGGGCGCGACTGCACCCGCGCGGGATCCGCTCACCGGCTCCCGGCACCTCACCCCACGTGCTGCGGTTCGCCGGTGAAGGTGCGCCACAGGTCGGCGTACCGGCCGCCGCGGGCCAGGAGTTCGTCGTGGGTACCGTCCTCGACGACCCGGCCGCGGTCCATGACCACCACGCGGTCCGCGCGGGCGGCGGTGGTCAGGCGGTGGGCGACGACCAGGGTGGTGCGGCGGCCCGCCAGGCGCTCGGTGGCGGCGTTGACCCGGGCCTCCGTCGCCAGGTCGAGCGCCGCCGTCGCCTCGTCGAGCAGCAGGACGTCCGGGTCGACCAGTTCGGCGCGGGCCAGGGCGATCAGCTGCCGCTGGCCCGCCGACAGGTTGCGCCCGCGCTCGGCGACCTCGTGGAGGTACCCGCCGTCCAGCGTGGCGATCACCTCGTGCGCGCCGACCGCCCGCGCGGCGGCCTCCACCTCGGCGTCGGTGGCGTCGGGCCGCCCGTAGGCGATGGCGTCCCGCACGGTGCCGGGGAAGAGGTACGCCTCCTGCGGGACCACGCCGAGGCGGTGCCGGTAGCCGGCCAGGTCCAGCTCCCGCAGGTCGGTGCCGTCGGCGGTGACCCGGCCGGACGTGGGGTCGTAGAACCGCGCGACCAGCTTCACCAGCGTCGACTTGCCCGCGCCGGTCTCGCCGACGAACGCGACGGTCTGCCCGGCCGGGATGCGCAGACGGACGCCGCTGAGGGCCTCCTCGTCGTCGCCGTACCGGAACGACACGTCCTCGAAGGCGATCTCGCCCTTCAGGGACGGCACCGGCCGCGGGTCGGCGGCGGGCGGCGTGGAGGTCGGCTCGCGCAGCAGCTCCCGCACCCGGCCGAGGGACACGGTCGCCTGCTGGTAGCCGTCGAAGACCTGGGAGAGCTGCTGCACGGGCGCGAAGAACAGGTCGATGTAGAGCAGGTACGCGACGAGGGCGCCGGGGGTGAGGGTGCCCGCGTCGACGCGGCCCGCGCCGACGACCAGCACCGCCGCCGCGGCCAGCGACGACAGCAGCTGCACGAACGGGAAGTACACGGAGATCAGCCACTGGCCGCGCACCCGCGCCTCGCGGTACTCCAGGCTGCGCTCGGCGAACCGCGCGGCGCCCGACCGCTCCCGGCGGAACGCCTGCACGATCCGCAGTCCGGCGACGGACTCCTGGAGGTCGGCGTTGACGACGCCGATCCGCTCGCGCGCCAGCTCGTACGCCCTGACGCTGGCGCGCCGGAAGAAGAACGTCCCGACGACCAGCACGGGCAGCGTCGCGAAGACCACGAGCGCCAGCTGCACGTCGATGACGACGAGCGCGACCATGATCCCGAAGAAGGTCACCACGGAGACGAAGGCGGTGACCAGGCCGGTCTGGAGGAAGGTGGACAGGGCGTCCACGTCGGTCGTCATCCGGGTCATGATCCGGCCGGTCAGCTCGCGCTCGTAGTAGTCGAGGCCGAGCCGCTGGAGCTGGGCGAAGACCTTCAGGCGGAGCGCGTACAGCACCCGCTCCCCGGTCCGCCCGGTCATGCGGACCTCGCCGACCTGGGCCGCCCACTGCACGAGGACGGTGAGCAGCGCCAGCGCGGACGCGGCCCACACCGCGCCGAGCGCCAGCCGGGTGACGCCCTCGTCGATGCCGTGCCGGATCAGCACGGGCAGCAGCAGGCCCGCCCCGGCGTCGACGGTGACGAGCAGGAGGCTGACCAGCAGCGGCGCCCCGAAGCCGCGCAGCAGGCGGCGCAGCCCGTACGACTCCTCGGGCCGCACGGCGCGGTCCTCGTCCACGTCGGGGGTGTCGGTCGCGGGCGGCAGGGCCTCCAGCCGGGCGAGCAGCTCGGGCGTGGCGCCGGGCGCGGCGGCCGGGCCGGGCGCGGCGGACTCGCGGTCCCACAGGGCGGGGGTGACGCCGCGCTCGGCGTCGAACTCGGCGTCCAGCTCGTCCCGGACGGTGCGGTCGTCCGGGTCGGTGCGGTCGTCCCGGTCGGGGGTGCCGGTCCGCGCGGGGTGGCCGGAGGAGGCGCCGCCCAGCTCCTCGGGGTCGGTGAGCAGCCGCCGGTACAGGGCGGAGCGCTCCCGCAGCTCCTCGTGGGTGCCGATGTCGGACAGGCGCCCGCCGTCGAGGACGGCGATGCGGTCGGCGAGGTTGAGGGTGGAGCGGCGGTGGGCGACCAGGAGCGTGGTCCGCCCGGTCATGACGGAGCGCAGCGCCTCGTGGATCTCGTGCTCGACGCGCGCGTCGACGGCGGAGGTGGCGTCGTCGAGGAGGAGCAGCCTCGGGTCGGTGAGGATGGCGCGGGCCAGGGCGATGCGCTGGCGCTGCCCGCCGGAGAGGGTGAGCCCGTGCTCGCCGACGGTCGTGCCGTACCCGTCGGGCAGGTCGGTGATGAACCGGTGGGCCTGGGCGGCGCGGGCGGCGGCCTCGACCTCCTCGTCGGTGGCGTCGGGCCGCCCGTAGGCGATGTTGGCGCGGACCGTGTCGGAGAAGAGGAAGCTGTCCTCCGGTACGAGGCCGACGGCGGCGCGCAGCGACCGCAGGGTGAGGTCGCGCACGTCGTGGCCGCCGACGCGGACGGTGCCGCCGGTCGCGTCGTAGAACCGGGGCACCAGGAGCGAGACGGTGGACTTGCCGCTGCCGGAGGCGCCGACGAGGGCGACGGTCTCGCCGGGCCGGACGGTGAGGGAGAGGCCGTCGAGGACGGGGGGACCGTCGTCGCCGTAGGCGAAGGAGACGTCGTCGAACTCGATGCCGGCGGGGGCGTCGGCGGGCAGTTCCCGGGTGCCGTCGCGCAGGGACGGCTCGGTGTCGATCAGCTCCAGGACGCGCTCGACGCCGGCGCGGGCCTGCTGGCCGACGGTGAGGACCATGGCGAGCATCCGGACGGGGCCGACGAGCTGGGCGAGGTAGGCGGAGAAGGCGACGAACGTGCCGAGCGTGATCTCCCCGCGGGTGGCGAGCCACCCGCCGAGCGCCAGCATGGCGACCTGGCCGAGGGCGGGCACGGCCTGGAGGGCCGGGGTGTAGCGGGAGTTCAGCCGGACGGCGCGCAGGCGGGCGGCGAACAGCTCCCGGCCGGCGGCGCGGAGCTTGCCGGTCTCCTGGTCCTCCTGGCCGAAGCCCTTGACGACCCGTACGCCGGTGACGGCCCCGTCGACGACCCCGGCGACGTGCCCGGCCTGCACCTGGGCGTACCAGGTGGCGGGGTGGAGGCGGGTGCGGCTGCGCTTGGCGACGAGCCACAGGGCGGGGGCGACGGCGAGGACGACGAGGGTGAGGGGGAGGGACAGCCAGGCCATGATGCCGAGGCTGATGAAGAAGAGGAGGAAGTTCCCCAGCGTCATCGGGAGCATGAAGAGGAGGCCCTGGATGAGCTGGAGGTCACTGGTGGCCCGGCCGACGACCTGCCCGGTGGACAGCTCGTCCTGGCGCCTGCCGTCGAGGCGGGTGATCGTCCCGTACATCTCGGTCCGCAGGTCGTGCTGGACGTCGAGGGCGAGGCGGCCGCCGTAGTAGCGGCGGACGTACGTCAGCGCGTACACGGCGAGGGCGGCGGCGACGAGCGCGCCGACCCACGGGCCGAGGGAGCCGGCGCCGGCGCCGATCACGTCGTCGATGACGATCTTGGTGATGAGGGGGACGAGCGCCATGACGGCCATGCCCCCCAGCGACGAGCCGAGCGCGAGCACCGCGTCCAGGCGGTGCCGCCAGGCGTAGCCCCACAGCCTGCGGGCCCACCCCCGCTCCGCCGTGCGCGCCTGTCGTTCCCCCGTCGCCGACGTCACGTTCCGGCCTCCCGTCTCCGCTGCTCTGCCGGAAGGCCCAACAGGCGGGAGTCGTATTTTCATCCCCGGAGGCGTCCGGGGAGGGGAAGATCCTCCTTTGGGCCTAGGACCGGTCCGGGGCCGTCCCGCGCCGGGCGGCCGGCGGCGGGGGTGCCGCCGGCCGCCCGCCGAAGTCCTCACCGGACCGGGTGCGCCCGCACCGCCCGGCGGATCCGGC
Source organism: Streptomyces somaliensis DSM 40738 (assembly GCA_012396115.1). Classification (GTDB taxonomy): domain Bacteria; phylum Actinomycetota; class Actinomycetes; order Streptomycetales; family Streptomycetaceae; genus Streptomyces; species Streptomyces somaliensis. The sequence continues at coordinate 11,397 of JAAXOU010000060.1, forward strand.
CGGGAGGACACCGCGGAGCGCCCGTCTGCGGTATGACATACGGGTGCGTGCCGTCGCCGTACGGCGATGGTCGGAGCGAGCCACGGCAGCGGCGTGGAGGAGTGGGGCGGGAATGTCGGGACTGACGGTTCTTCTGTTCGCGGTCTGTGCCCTGCTGCTCCTCATGGCCTGTGTCGGGGCGGACCGCGTGCGCGCCCTGCGGGAGTCGTGGAACCCTTCGGCCCCGGACGTCCCGGACTCCGCCTTCACGGTCGCCCGCGTCGTCCTGGTCGCCGCGGCGCTCGGCGGTGTCGTCGTCGGTTTCCAGGGGCTGGCCGTGGAGGACGGCACGGAGTGGAGCGGCGACGAGCTGACGAGCGCGGTCGAGGGCGCGACACGGGCCCTGGACGGCAGTTCCGCCTACGGCGACCCGGTGACGGTCGACGAGTCGGCCGACTTCGACGCGTACGCCTCGACGATCGAGCAGGAAGTGGGTGAGCACGGCGGTGGGGACGCTCCGCAGTTCGGTGTGAACGCCGACCTCGTCGGCCCCGTGGAGTCCGGCCGGGCCCGCTACGAGGTCTGGGCCCGAGGGGCCGGAACGACCTTCTGCATGACGGTCACCCGTACGCGGGTGGGACACGTCGAGACGGTGGCTCCCGGGCTTCCCGGTGACGCCGCGGCGGTGAAGCTGCCCGAGTACGCGTTCAAGGTGTCGAGCCGGGCGGGGCACTGCTGAGCCGGGGGCGGGGAGCCCGGCGGGACCACGCCGCCCGGACCCCGGGGGGCGCGGGTCACACCGTGACCCGGGCGAGCTTCTCCGGGTTGCGGACGCAGTACACGGCCGTCACGGCGCCGCCGCGGACCTCGATCGAGGTCACCTGGTCGAGTTCGCCGTCGACGAGCACCACAACGGAGTGCATTCCGTTGAAGGCGCCGGCGCGGACGTCGAGTTCGCCCATGCGGAGACCCTTGTCCAGGAGCCCGAGGAGCAGCCTGGCCACCTTGTCCGCCCCGGCCACGGGGCGCCGCGCCGCGCTCACGACCCCGCCGCCGTCGGCCAGGAGCACCACGTCGGGCGCGAGCAGGTCCATGAGGCCCTGGAGGTCGCCGGTCGCGGCCGCCGCCAGGAACCGCTCGGCGACCGGCCGCGCCTCGGCGGGGGTGGCGACCGCGGTCCGCCGCCTCGCGCGCACGGCGTCGCGGGCGCGCCGGTTCAGCTGCCGCACCGCCGCCTCGGACCTGCCCACCGCGGCGGCGATCTCCGCGTAGTCGAAGCCGAACACCTCCCGCAGCACGAACACCGCGCGCTGGGCGGGGGTCAGGGCCTCCAGGACCAGCAGCATCGCGGTGGTCACGGCCTCGCCCGTGAGCACGTGGTCGACGCCGCCGGGCGCGTCGCCGGCGCCGGTGGCCAGGGGCTCGGGCAGCCACGGCCCCACGTACCTCTCCCGGCGGCGGGCGGCCGACCGCAGCACGCCGAGCGCCTGCCGGGTGACGATCCGCGCCAGGTAGGCCCGCGCGTTCCCCACCGAGGCGCGGTCCACCGACCGCCACCGCAGGTAGCTGTCCTGCAGCACGTCCTCTGCGTCGGCCACCGACCCGAGGATCTCGTAGGCGATCGAGAACAGCAGGGCCCTGTGGGCGGTGAACTCGTCCGCGGGGTCCGGCCGCCCGGTCACTCCGCCCCCCGCAGCCAGGTGTAGACGGCGGTGCGGGCGCTGGACCGCGCGTAGCGGCAGATCCGCTCCTTGACCACGGCCGCGGTACGCCCGGCGACGTGGAGCCGGGCCGCGGTGCCGTCCCTGCGGTCGACCTGCAGCAACCCGTCGCGCCGGCCCAGGCTCAGCGCCTGTCCGGCGTACCCCATGGAGTAGGGGGCGGGTTCGCGGCCTCGGACCATCCGGGCCAGGGTATCCGCCGCGTGCGCGCCCTGGGGCATGGCCGTCGCGCAGGCCGCCCGGGAACCGGGAACCGCCGCGCAGTCGCCGACGGCGAAGATCCGCGGGTCGGACACGCTGCGCAGGTACTGGTCGACCACCGCACGCCCCTCGGCGTCCACCTCCAGCCCGCTGCGGGCGGCCAGGTCGGGCACGCCGCCGACGACCGCCCACAGCGTGAGGTCGGAGGCGGCCGGCGAGCGCGAGCGGAGGCGCACCGCGTCGCCGTCCCCCGCCCGGGTCCCGGGGTCGACCCGCGTGACGGCGTCCTCCACGACCTCCACGCCCAGGCGGTCCAGGCCGGTGCGCACGCGCTCCCTCGCTCCCTCCGACAGGCCCGCGGCGATCGTCCGCCCCACGAGCCGCACGCGGAGGTCGGGGCGGCCGAAGGCGATCTCGGACGCCGTCTCGATGCCCGTGAGCCCGCCGCCGACGACGGTGACCGCCCTCCCGGCGGGCAGTCCGGCCAGCGCGGCCCGCGCCTCCTCCGCGCCCTCCCAGGTGCCCACCTCGACGGTGCCCGGCAGCGGTGCGGCCGTGCTGCCCACCGCGAGGAACAGGTGGTCGAAGTCGAGGCCGGTCCCGTCGCCGAGGGCGACCCGGCCGTCGCCGATCCCGTCGACGGTGCCCACCCGCGTCGCGATCCCCTCGCTCAGCATCGACGCCAGCGGGGCCGTGGCGGCCCCGGTCCCGGCGATCCACTCGTGCAGCCGCACCCGCTCGACGAAGTCCGGACGGGGGTTGACCACCGTGATCTCCGCCGCCCTCACCTTCCTGGCCAGCCGGTTCGCCGCGATCGTCCCCGCGTAGCCGGCCCCCACCACCACGATCCTCATGTGTGTCTCCCGTCGTACGAGCAGTTCGCACACGGGATGCGGCAGGCCCCGCGCCTGTGACGGGCGGGCCGGGTGATCTGCGTCACCCACCGGTCCTCCGTGCCGCCGGCCGGGTCGGGGAGCGGCGCGGGGCGGCGTGGTACGGACGGTCCCGGCGCGACGAAGGCCCGTGGAGCGTGCGACGGCTCCACGGTGGCGGACGATCCCGCGCCGCCCGTGCCGCCCCGTTCGGACGCCCCTTCCGGAAGCCCTTTCTGACGCCCCTTCCGGCGTATCAGCACGTCCATGACAACGACACGGGACCGATCCGTTCCGTTCACGCCGCGGTGGGCGCGGGCGTGGCACCCTCCCCTTGCCGCGGCGTTCAACCCGCGTAGATCGCCGAAACGTTCAGTCGCGTCCCGCCTCGGGAAAGGACTCCCATGCCGTCATCCCCGGCCGCCTCCGCACGCCGCTGGAAACTCCCCGTCCTGGCCGCCGCCGTCCTGCTCGCCGGAGCGGCCGTACCGGGGGCCGCCGCCGTCCCGGCCCCCGGGGCGACGGCCCCGGCCACCGCGTCCGCGACCGGCGGCGCCGTCACCGCGTACGACGACACGTACTACGCCGCCGCCGCGGGCAAGACCGGCACCAGCCTCAAGAGCGCACTGCACTCCATCATCCGCAACCAGACGAAGATCTCGTACACGGCCGTCTGGGACGCCCTGAAGACCACCGACCAGGACCCGGCCAACAGCGCCAACGTCCGCCTCCTCTACAGCGGCACCTCCCGCAGCAAGACGCTCAACGGCGGCGACGTCGGCGACTGGAACCGGGAGCACGTCTGGGCCCAGTCCCACGGCGACTTCGGCACCTCCGCCGGGCCCGGCACCGACCTGCACCACCTGCGCCCGTGCGACGTGCAGGTCAACAGCATCCGCGGCAACAAGGACTTCGACACGGGCGGCAGCGCGGTCGGCGGCGCCCCCGGCAGCTACACCGACTCCAACAGCTTCGAGCCGCGCGCCGCCGACAAGGGCGACGTGGCCCGCATGATCCTCTACATGGCCGTCCGCTACGAGGGCACCGACGGCTGGCCGGACCTGGAGCCCAACGACGCCGTCACCAACGGCACCGTCCCGTTCCACGGCCGCCTCTCCGTACTGAAGCAGTGGAACGTGCAGGACCCGCCGGACGCGTTCGAGCGCAACCGCAACGAGCTGATCTACAACAGGTACCAGCACAACCGGAACCCGTTCATCGACCACCCGGAGTGGGTCGAGTCCATCTGGTGACCCGGTACGCCTCCTGACGGCCCGTCAGTCCTCCGCGTGGGTCGGCGCGAACATGCGGAGGACCGCCGGGAGCACCACCACCGACGGGCCGGGCGCCGTCAGGGCCTCCCGCAGGTCGTCCTCCAGTTCTTCCGGCGTGGTCCGCTTCGCCGGCACGCCGAACGACCGGGCCAGGGCCGTGAAGTCGGGGCGCGCCAGCTCCGTGCCGGTGGCCCGGCCGAAGGTTTCCGTCATGTACTCGCGCAGGATGCCGTAGCCGCCGTCGTCGACGATCAGCCAGGTCACCGGCAGGTCGTGCTGGCGGGCGGTGGCCAGTTCGGCGATCGAGTACAGGGCGCCGCCGTCGCCGGAGACCGCCAGGACCGGGCGGCTCCGGTCGGCCACGGCGGCACCGAGCGCGGCCGGGTAGGCGTAGCCGAGGCCGCCCGCGCCCTGCGCGGAGTGCATCGTGCCCGGGCGGCGGGCGTCGAACGCCGACCACGCCCAGTACCCGAGGATCGTCATGTCCCAGAAGGACGGCGCGGCGTCCGGCAGCGCGCCGCGCACGGAGGCCAGCAGCCGCCGCTCCAGGGTGAGGCCCTGCGCGTCGAGCCGCTCGCCGACGGCCGCCAGGACCTTCCGCACACGGTCGGGCGCGGCCGGGTCCCGGCGCTCCCCCACTGCCTCCAGCAGCGCCGACAGGGCCGGGCGGGCGTCCGCGTGGATGCCGAGCGCCGGGTGGTTGGACTCCAGTTTCCCCAGGTCCGCCTCGATCTGCACGACCCGGCCGCGCGGCCGGAACGTGTGGTAGTTCGACGACAACTCGCCCAGCCCCGAGCCGACGACCAGCAGGACGTCCGCGTCCTGGAGGAAGTCGGTGGTGTGCCGGTCCTCCAACCACGACTGGAGCGACAGCGGGTGCTCCCACGGGAAGGCGCCCTTGCCGCCGAAGGTCGTCACGACCGGCGCGGACAGCCGCTCGGCGAGGGCCAGCAGCTTGCCGGAGGCGTCGGAGCGCACCACTCCGCCGCCCGCGACGATCGCCGGGCGCTCGGCCCGCGACAGCCAGTGCGCCGCGAGCGCGGTCAGCTCCGGCCGGGGGGCGAGTTCGCGCGGGAACGCCTCCGGCGCCGTCACCACGGGCAGCTCCGTCGGGGCCGACAGCACGTCCGCGGGGATCTCCACCCACACCGGCCCGTGCGGGACGGTGAGCGCCGACTCCCAGGCCGCCGCGACGGCGGAGGGGATCTGGGACGCGGCGCGCACCGGGTGCACCGACTTCACCACGTCGCGGAAGGACGCCTGCTGGTCGCGCAGTTCGTGCAGGTAGCCGTGGCGCCCACCGCCCAGGCCGCGCAGGGGGACCTGGGCGCCGATCGCGACGACGGGCGCCGAGGCCGCGGCGGCCTCCTGCAGGGCCGGCAGCGCGGTCAGCGCGCCGGGCCCGGCGGACAGCAGCAGCGGCGCGGCCTCGCCGGTGACCCGGCCGTAGGCGTCGGCGGCGAAGCCCGCGTTGTTCTCCACGCGCAGGCCCACGTACTCCAGGTCCGAGCGGCCGAGCGCGTCGAACAGGCCGAGCGCGTGCTGCCCGGGCAGCCCGAACACGGTCGTGGCGCCGAGGCCGCGCAGGGTCTCGACGACGAGGTCGCCGCCGGTCCGCCCGGGCGTCACGCGGCGCGAAGCGCCTCCTTGAGGGGCGGTGGTCGGGCGACGGGCGGGAGGGTTCAGGGCGGCCTCCGTCTGCGCGGCGGTGGGGCGCGGGACGGGGCCGTGGTCGTGGGTCATGCGGGACGGGCCTCCGTGGGCGGCGGTGCGGAACGGCGCCGCCGCCCGCGGGGCGGGCCGGTCACGCCCCGGCGGAGCGGGCCGCCGCGATCTGCCGGGACATGATCGTCGTCAGCTCGTACGCCGTGTGGGAGGCGGCGACCGAGGTGATCTCGGCGTGGTCGTACGCCGGGGCGACCTCGACCACGTCGGCGGAGACCAGGTTGCAGGAGGCCAGGCCGCGCAGGATCTCCAGCAGCTCGCGGGAGGTCATGCCGCCCGCCTCGGGGGTGCCGGTGCCGGGGGCGTGGGCCGGGTCGAGGCAGTCGATGTCGATGGAGATGTACAGCGGGCGGTCGCCGATGCGCTGGCGGAGCTGGTCGGCGACCTCGTCGGCGCCGCGGCGGTAGACGTCGGCGGAGGTGACGATGCCGAAGCCCATCTTCTCGTCGTCCGTCAGGTCCTGCTTGCCGTAGAGCGGCCCGCGGATGCCGACGTGGGAGAGCGCCTCGGTGTCGAGGACGCCCTCCTCGACGGCGCGGCGGAACGGCGTGCCGTGGGTGTACTCGGCGCCGAAGTAGGTGTCCCAGGTGTCGAGGTGGGCGTCGAAGTGGAGCAGCGCGACCGGGCCGTGCCTCTTGGCGACGGAGCGCAGCAGCGGCAGGGCGATGGTGTGGTCGCCGCCCAGCGTCATCAGGCGGGCGCCGGTGCCCAGCAGGTCGTCCGCGGCGGCCTCGACGGTCTCGACGGCCTCGTTGATGTTGAACGGGTTGACGGCGACGTCGCCGCCGTCCGCGACCTGCGCGAGGGCGAAGGGCGAGGCGTCCTGCGCCGGGTTGTACGGGCGCAGCAGGCGGGACGCCTCGCGGATCGCGTTGCCGCCGAAGCGGGCGCCGGGCCGGTAGGAGACGCCCGAGTCGAAGGGGACGCCGATCACGGCGACGTCGGCCGTGCCGACCTCGTCGAGGCGCGGCAGCCGGGCGAACGTCGCCGGGCCTGCGTAGCGCGGCACGCGGGAGGAGTCGACGGGGCCGCGGGGCGTGCCGCTGGTGCTGCTCATCTGGGGGTGCCTTCTTTCCTGCGCTCGCGCCGTACGTCACACGACGTCCATGGATACGACGGTACGGGTGGCCCGGTGGCCACAGAAGTGTACGTTTCTTCCATTCGGGGAGCACGGAATGGAGGAAGTGCATATGACGGAGCCGCTGGTGCCGTTCGCCCCGCCGGTGCGGCTGGCCGCGCTGCTGGCCCGGCGGGAGCTGCGGCTGCGGCTGGTCGCCGGCGATCCGGACACGGAGCTGCACTGGGTGCACACCTCCGAGATGGCCGACCCGTACCCGTACCTGCTGGGCGGGGAGCTGCTGCTCACGGCCGGGGTGCAACTGGCGGACCCGGAGGGGTTCGTCGCGCGGGCCGCCGAGGCGGGCGCGGCGGCGCTGGGCTTCGGGGTGACGCCGGTGTACGACACGGTGCCCCGGGCGCTGGCCGCGGCGTGCGCGCGGTACGGGCTGCCGCTGGTGGAGGTGGAACCGGGCACGACGTTCGCGGCGGTCGCGCGGGCGGTGTGGCGGCTGATGGCGGACGCGCGGCTGCACGAGCTGCGGAGGGTGACGGACGCGCAGCGGGCGCTCGCCGCGGCCGCCGCCCGCCCCGGCCCCGTGCCGGCGGTGCT
>JAAXOU010000061.1 GCA_012396115.1 Streptomyces somaliensis DSM 40738
CCCGGTCCCCGTCGCGTGGAGCCGCGTGGAGCCGGGCGGGGGCGAGCGGGGGCGGAGGGGGCCGGGGGCCGGCCGCGGTCAGACGCCGATCGGGCGGCCGTCCTCGCGGTAGACGGCGACGACGGCCGGGCGGACCAGCTTGCCCGGCCCGTCGGGCCAGGAGGAGGCCGGCTTCTCCACGGAGGCGCCGTCGACCTCGCCCGGGTGCTGCACGGCGACGAGGACCCGGCGGTTCTGGATGATCGGGCCGCACGTCTCGGCGCCCACCGGGACGGTCAGGAACTGCTTCAGCTCACCGCGCCGCTCCCCGTGCACGGCCACGCCGAACAGGCCGTCGTGGGTGCCGAGCGCGTTGCCGTCCGTGGAGATCCACAGGTTGCCGTAGGCGTCGAAGGCGAGGTTGTCGGGGCAGGAGATCGGCGACACCTCCTCCTTCGGGTAGCCGGCGAAGTACGTGGAGGGGTCCTTCGGGTCGCCCGCGACGAGGAAGAGCCGCCACGCGAACCCGTCCGCCGCCGGGTCGTCCCAGTGCTCGGCGAGCTCCAGGATCTGGCCGTGCTTGTTCCTGGGGCGCGGGTTCGCCTCGTCGACGCCGGGCCTGCCGTCCGTGCCGCGCTGCGAGTTGTTCGTCAGGGCGACGTACACGCGGCCCGTGCGGGGCGAGGGCTCGACGTCCTCGGGGCGGTCCATCTTGGTGGCGCCGACCTTGTCCGCGGCGAGGCGCGTGAAGACGTACACCTCGTCGGCGGTCATGCCGGGGACGTGCGACACGTCGCCCGTGGCGAGTGGGATCCACACGCCGGAGCCGTCGAACTCGCCGTCGTTCGGGAGCTTGCCGGTGCCGTCGATCTCGGCGGCGGGCGAGTCGCCGGTCAGCTTCGCGACGTAGAGGGTGCCCTCGTCGAGGAGGGTCAGGTTGTGCTCGCGGGCGGCGCGGGAGTCGCCCTTCATCATCCGCTTGGCGGAGACGAACTTGTAGAAGTAGTCGAACCGCTCGTCGTCGCCCATGTACACGACCGGGCGGCCGTCCCGGGTCAGCCGGGGCTGCGCGGCCTCGTGCTTGAACCGGCCGAGCGCGGTGCGCTTGCGGGGCGTGGAGTGCGGGTCGTACGGGTCGAGTTCGACGACCCAGCCGAAGCGGTGCGACTCGTTGGGCTCCTGACCGGCGTCGAAGCGCTTGTCGAACCGCTCCCACTTGCGCTCGGTGGCGCCGGTGTTGAGGCCGTAGCGCTTGTCGGTGGCGGTGGAGCCGTTCGCGAAGTACTGGTTGAAGTTCTCCTCGCCGTGGAGGGTGGTGCCCCACGGGGTGGTGCCGCCGGCGCAGTTGTTGAGGGTGCCGAGGACCTTGCGGCCCGACGGGTCGGCGGACGTCTTCAGCAGGTCGCTGCCGGCGGCGGGGCCGGTCATCTCGAACACGCTGGTCGCGGTGAGGCGGCGGTTGAGCGGGTGCCGGGTGACCGGGGTGAGCCTGCCGGTGCGGTACTCCTCCTGGACGACCACGACGGACAGGCCGTGCGCGGCCCAGGCGATCTCGACCTGCTCGCGGGTCGGGTTCTGCGGGTCGTACCCGCGGAACATCAGGACCTCGTCGGTGTACTCGTGGTTCGCGACGAGGACCTGGCGGCCCGGCTCGCCCCGCAGGGGGAGGAGGGAGAGGAAGTCGTTGTTGTAGCCGAACTGCCCGGCCTGCGCCTCGGCGGACTGCCGGTCCGGGTCGAAGGCGGGCGCCCCGCGCAGGATCGGCTCACCCCAGCGGATGACGACGCTCCGGGTGTAGCCGCGCGGGACGGTGACCTCGTCGGCGGTGTTGGGCGCGACGGGGGCGAAGCGCAGGCCGCGGGCGCCCGGCGACGTGCCGCGGCGGTGCGCCGCCCGGGCGGCGTGGGCGGCGTGGGCCTCGGGGGCGCCCGCGCCGAGGACGGTGCCGCCCACGGCGGTGGCGGCGGTCACCACGGCGGCGGCGCGCACCAGCGAACGGCGGGAGAGGGCGTCGGCTATTACGTCGCCGACGTACTCGTTGTCGCTGGTGTTGGGCACCTCGTGGAAGCAGGCGTCGCCGCAGCGGTAACGGCAGGTGAGGGCGGACCGGCCGCCGGCGTGCGGGGTCCCGGTGAGCAGCGGCAGCAGCTTGCGCACGGTGTTCCTCCTTCGGCGCGCACCGCGCCGACGTGATGTCGTGGTCGTCCGGCGGCGACGCTAGACGCACCCTTGAGCAGGGCGAGGACACGAGGGTGAACGCACGGTGAACGGAGGGCGGCAAGGGCGGTCTTGACATGGACGGACGATGCCCTCGCGCGCCACTCCGGGCGGCTAACCTTACGTGTCCGCCCTGGCCAGGGATGATTCTAGGTATTCCCAGCAGTACGGACATACACGGCACCCAATATGCGAAAGGCCATGGCCCATGGGCATTCGGAGCTTGCTGCGCAAGGTGTTCGGACGCGACCGCGAGGCGGGGCGCGACGAGTCGACGGCCACTCCCTCCGTGCCGCCCCAGGCGGAACGCACGGTGCCCCAGGACGAACCGCCGACGGTCCCGTCCCAGGCGGAGCGCCAGGGCCCGACCCCGGAGGAGGTCGCGGCGGAGCTGGTGGCGGCCTCCTTCGACAACCCGAAGGCCGCGGTCCCGGCGGCCCGGGCCGACTCCGAGGAGGCCCCGGACGCCGGGGAACCGGCCGCGCAGCCGTCCGGAGCCGAGGCCGCCGGGCCGGGGGCCGAGGGCGCGCGGGAGGCCGGGAACGAGGGCGGGCCGAAGGACGGGGCCGGGGCCGGGCTGAAGGACCGGGCCGAGGGCGGGGCGGGGGACGTCACCGGGCCCGCGTCCGGGCCGGCGCCGGTCGAGGAGGCCGGGGCGGAGGCCGCCGGCACGGCGGGCGAACCGGCGGACGCGGAGGCCGCCGAGCCCACCGCCGCCGGGGCCGCGCCGCAGGAGCCCGAAGCCGTGGACGCCCCGGACTCGGACGGTACGGACGCGGATGCCCCGGACTCGGACGACGCGGACGGCGATGCCGTACCGGCCGCCTCCGCCCCGGAGGCCGCCCCCGCCCCGGAGGGCGGCGTCGGCCGGGAGGAGAGCGCCCCCTCGGAGCCCGAGGCCGCCGCCCCGGAAGCCACCGCCACCGTTCCCGAAGCCGAGGCCGAGCCCGCTCCCGAGCCCGGGTCCGAGGCCGCCTCCCCGGAGAACGTCCCCGGCCGGGACGCCGCCGGCCCGGAGCCGGAGGACGAGGGCGGGCAGCCCGCCGTCGCGCTGCGGCGGGTCAGGGCCGTGGCGCCCGCGGGCGTCGTCGAGGCGTACAAGGCCGCCGGCGCCGTGCTGCGCAAGCGGGGCCTCACCGGCACGCGGGCCGCGGTGTACCTCGTGCTCGACCGGTCCGGGTCGATGCGCCCGTACTACAAGGACGGCAGTGCCCAGCAGCTCGGTGAGCGGGTGCTCGCGCTCGCCGCGCACCTCGACGAGGACGCGACCGTGCCCGTCGTGTTCTTCTCGACCGAGGTCGACGGCACCGGCGACCTCACCCTCGACAACGCCGAGGGGCGGATCGACGCCCTGCACGAGGGCCTCGGCCGCATGGGCCGCACCAACTACGACCGCGCCGTCCGCGAGGTGCTCGCCCACCACGAGGGGGCCCACCCCGACCGGCCCGCGCTGGTGGTCTTCCAGACGGACGGCGCCCCCGAGTCGAGGACCGCCGCCACCCAGGCCCTCGCCGAGGCCGCGGCGACCGGACGGCCGGTGTTCTGGCAGTTCGTCGCGTTCGGCGAGGAGGACGGCAAGGCCTTCGACTACCTGCGCAAGCTGGACGTCGACAACGCCGCCTTCTTCCACGCCGGCCCCACTCCCCGCGAGACCCCGCACGCCCGCTTCTACCGGGAGCTCCTCGCCTCCTGGCCGGTCTGAGGCGCCCGCGCGGGGGCCGGACCGGCCGCCGTGACCGGGCCCCCTCCCCGCCGTGCTCCCGTCCCTGCCCGCCTCCGCCCGCCTCCCCCGCCTCCGTCCGCCCCCGTCGGCCCGGCGGCCCGTCGGTCCCCGTCGGCCCGGCGGCCCGTCGGTCCCCGGCGGCCCGGAGGCCGGCGGGGGCGGACGGGGAGAAAGGGAGGTGAGGGACGCTTCGGCCGCCCGATAGGATTTCGGCATGGCGGCCACTGGATCCGAGAAGCAGGGGGTAGAAGGCGCGAAGGCCTTCTACGTATCGACCCCCATCTACTACGTCAACGACGCTCCTCACCTGGGCCACGCCTATACGACCGTCGCAGGCGACGTGCTCACGCGCTGGCACCGTCAGCGCGGCGAGAAGGTGTGGTACCTCACCGGCACGGACGAGCACGGTCAGAAGATCATGCGCACGGCCGACGCGAACGGGGTCACCCCCCAGGAGTGGTGCGACAGGCTCGTCGAGGAGGCCTGGAAGCCCCTGTGGGAGCACCTGGAGATCGCGAACGACGACTTCATCCGCACCACGGAGAGGCGCCACACGGACCGCGTCCAGGAGTTCGTGCAGGACCTGTACGACAAGGGCGAGATCTACAAGGGCGGCTACGAGGGCCCGTACTGCGTGGGCTGCGAGGAGTACAAGCTCCCCGGTGACCTGGTCGACGGCGAGCAGGGCGCGAAGCTCTGCCCGGTCCACAAGAAGCCGGTGGAGGTCCTCAAGGAGGAGAACTACTTCTTCAAGCTCTCCGCGTACGGTCCGAAGCTCCTGGAGTTCTACGAGGCGAACCCGGGCTTCGTCCAGCCCGAGTCGGCCCGCAACGAGGTCGTGAACTTCGTCAAGCAGGGCCTGCAGGACCTGTCGATCTCCCGTTCGGCCTTCGACTGGGGCGTCCCGATCCCGTGGGACGACAAGCACGTCATCTACGTGTGGGTGGACGCCCTGCTGAACTACGCGACGGCCGTCGGCTACGGGTCCGACCAGGCGAAGTTCGAGTCGACGTTCCCGGCCGACGTGCACCTGGTCGGCAAGGACATCCTGCGCTTCCATGCGGTGATCTGGCCCGCGATGCTGATGGCGCAGGGCCTGCCCCTGCCGAGGAGGGTCGCGGCGCACGGCTGGCTGATGGTCGGCGGCGAGAAGATGTCGAAGTCGAACCTGACCGGCATCAAGGCGCAGGACCTGACCTCCCACTTCGGTGTGGACGCCTACCGCTGGTACTTCCTTCGGGCGATCGCGTTCGGCAGCGACGGCTCCTTCTCGTGGGAGGACTTCACCGCCCGCTACACCTCCGAGCTGGCCAACGACTACGGCAACCTCGCCTCCCGCGTCGCGGCGATGGTCGGCAAGTACTTCGACGGCGTCCTGCCGGGGGCCACGGCCGTCGGCGAGGCCGAGCAGGCGATCCACGACGGCCTGGCGAAGGCGGTCGCGGAGGCCGACCGGAGGATCGGCGAGGAGCTGGACTTCCAGGGCGGCATCCTGGCGGTCTTCGACTTCGTGAAGCAGGTCAACGGCTACATCACGGAGCAGGAGCCCTGGAAGGTCGCGAAGGACGACTCGCCGGAGGGCCGCGCGCGCCTGGCGACCATCCTCTACACGGCGGCCGAGTCGCTGCGCGCGGTGGCCGTCCTGCTGAACCCGGTCATGCCGGAGACGTCCCGGAAGCTGTGGGAGTCCCTCGGCGCGGAGCCCTCCCTGGGCGCGCTCGCCGACCAGCCGATCGCCGACGCCGGCACCTGGGGCCGGCTCCCGGCCGGCGCGGTGGTGACGAAGGGCGCGGTCCTCTTCCCGCGCCTGGAGGAGCCGAAGAAGGACGCCTGACGGTACCGCCGCCCACCTCCGCGGGGCGGCGGTCCCGTGCGTCCGGCGGCCGTCCGGTACGGCCGTCCGCGCGGCCGGATCCCGCACCTGCGGTCAGCGGTCAGCGGTCAGCGGTCAGCGGTCCAGGCTCTGCACGTCGCCCATCACCACCACCGGCCGGTGCGCCGGGTCCAGCCACCTCAGCAGCTCCCGCATGTGGGCGCGGTCCAGTGACACGCAGCCCTGCGTGGGCCCGTCGTGGTCGACGTGGATCCAGATGCCGCCACCGCGCTCCTGACCGAGCGGACGGGTCCAGTCCAGGGGCGTCGTACCGGGAACGCGGTTGTAGTTGACGGCGACGACGTAGTCGAACGACCCCTCCAGCGGTTCGCCCAGGGAGCCGCTGCCGGTGGCGGTGAAGCGGACGTCCCGGTCGTACGGGAGTTTCGCGCCCGGGTCCGGCAGGAGGCCGCCCGCGTCGGTGAGGCCGAAGACGCCGATCGGGGAGCGCAGGTCGTCCTGGACGTGGTGGTCGGTCCAACCCCGCACTCCGTTGTGCGCGGGCCAGGGGTCGGAGACGGCGGCCCAGCCGGTGCCGGGCCGGCGCTCGTACAGGGTGACCGTGCCGGTGTTCACGTCGCGGCCGTGGCCCCGGACGACGACGGCCTGGCGGCTGTCGCGCGGGACGGCGGCGCGGACGGCCGGGCCGAGGCCGGGGATCTCGGCGGGCGCGGCGGGCGGCCCCGGTGCGGCGTGCGGGAAGGTACGGCCCTCCCCGCTCCCGGCGGCCCCGCCGGGCCCGCCGTCGGATTCCCCGCCGGCGCAGGCGCTCGACGACAGGAGCACGAGCAGCAGTGTCGCGGCGAGGAGGCGGGGGCGTCGCAGGACGGGCATGTCGGGCCTTTCGGTGGTGGGGCGGAGCGTGAGGGTCTCCCCCTTCACAGCTCCCACGGGAGGCCCCGCCCGGAACGCCCCCACCCCCCGAACGCCCCCGTACGCACGACGCCACACGGCCGATGCCCGGGCCCCGGCCGTCCGGACCGGCCCCACCGCCCGACGGGGGCCGGAGCGCCGCCCTCGGGCCGGGAACGCCCTCGGGCCGGGAACGGCTGGTCCCGGGCCGCGCCGGGCATGCGAAGGGCCCCGGCCCCCTCCAGGGGTGCCGGGGCCCGCGCCGTGGCTACTTGTCCGACACCGGCTTGCGCAGCGCGATGTGCAGCTCCCGCAGACGCGCCTCGTCCAGCTCCGTCGGGGCGCCCATCATCAGGTCCTGGGCGTTGCCGTTGAGCGGGAACGCGATGGTCTCCCGGATGTTCGGCTCGTCGGCCAGCAGCATGACGATGCGGTCGACGCCGGGGGCGATGCCGCCGTGCGGCGGGGCGCCGAAGCGGAACGCGCGGAGCATGCCCGCGAACTCCTGCTCGACGGTCTCCCGGTCGTACCCGGCGATCTCGAACGCCTTGATCATGATCTCCGGCTCGTGGTTCCGGATCGCGCCGGAGGACAGCTCGACGCCGTTGCAGACGATGTCGTACTGCCAGGCGAGGATGTCCAGCGGGTCCTTCTCCTCCAGGTCCCTCATCCCGCCCTGGGGCATCGAGAAGGGATTGTGGGAGAAGTCGATCCTGCCGGTCTCCTCGTCCTTCTCGTACATCGGGAAGTCGACGATCCAGCAGAAGCGGAAGACGTTCTCCTCGAAGTGGCCGGCGCGCTTGGCGGCCTCGACGCGGACCGCGCCCATGATCTTGGAGACCTCGTCGAAGTCGCCGGCGCCGAAGAAGACGGCGTGGCCGGGCTTCAGGCCGAGGCGGTCCACGAGGGTCTTGACGTCGTCCTCGGTGAGGAACTTCGCGATCGGGCCGCTGAGTGCCATGTCCTCGCCGACGCGGATCCAGGCGAGGCCCTTCGCACCGTGCTCGACGGCGAACTCGCCCATCGAGTCGAAGAACTTGCGCGGCTGGTCCTGCACCGCCGGGACCGGCAGGGCGCGGACGTGCTTGCCGGCGAACGCCTTGAACCCGGAGTCCGCGAAGACGTCCGTGAGGTCGACGAGCTCCAGCCGCGCACGCAGGTCCGGCTTGTCGGAGCCGTACTTCAGCATCGCCTCGCGGAACGGGATCCGCGGGAACGGCGAGGTGACGTGGCGGCCGCCGCCGAACTCCTCGAACAGCTCGGTCATGAGCTTCTCGATCGGCCGGAAGACGTCCTCCTGCTCGACGAAGGACATCTCCACGTCGAGCTGGTAGAACTCGCCCGGCGAGCGGTCGGCGCGGGCGTCCTCGTCGCGGAAGCAGGGCGCGATCTGGAAGTAGCGGTCGAAGCCGGAGACCATCAGCAGCTGCTTGAACTGCTGCGGCGCCTGCGGCAGCGCGTAGAACCTGCCCGGGTTGAGGCGGGAGGGCACGACGAAGTCGCGGGCGCCCTCGGGGGAGGTCGCGGTGAGGATCGGGGTGGCCATCTCGTTGAAGTCGAGGGCGACCATCTTCTGCCGGATCGCGGCGATCACGGCGGTGCGCAGCATGATGTTGCGGTGCATGCGCTCGCGGCGCAGGTCGAGGAAGCGGTACTCCAGGCGGCGCTCCTCGTTGACGCCGTCGTCCGTGTTGATGGTGAAGGGCAGCGGGCCGGCGGCGCCCAGCACCTCCACCTCGGAGACCTCGACCTCGATCTCGCCGGTCGGCAGGTCCGCGTTGACGTTCTCGGCGCCGCGCGAGACGACCCTGCCGTCCACGCGCAGGACGGACTCCTTCGTCTGCTTGTCGAGGGCCTCGTACGCGGGGGTGCCGGGCCGGGCGACGAGCTGCGTGATGCCGTAGTGGTCGCGCAGGTCGATGAAGAGGATGCCGCCCAGGTCGCGCCGATTGTGCAGCCAGCCGCTCAGCCGGACGTCGGTGCCGACGTCAGAAGCGCGGAGCTCGCCGCAGGTGTGGGACCTGTACCGATGCATCGTCGTTCATCCAGTCTTCGCGGATCGGGGGCGGTGTTTCACGTGAAACAGGGACCAGGGTACCGGGCAGCCGGTTTCGGGCTCCCACACAGTGGCGCCACTTCGGTTCATCTTCCTAAAGTGGGACAATGCGCACCGAGGAGCTCCTGGCCGCGATCCTGACCGGCCTGTGGCGGTGGGATCACACGGTCGGACTGGTCGAACTCGACGCCGAGGCGGCCCGGCTGCTCGGGCTGCCCGCCGAGCCCGTGGCCGTGGCGGAGGGCGTCGTGCGCTCCCGGGTCCACCCGGTCGACTGGAACGAGTTCGGCGCCGTGGCCAGTCTGGCGCTCGCGGAGGACACCCTCGCCGAGGCGCGGCTGCGGGTGATGGACGAGAAGGGCCAAGTGGTCCGCATGGTGCGGTCGCGGGCCAAGCCGATGTCGGACGGGACCGGACTGCGGTTCGTCGGCACGTTGCAGCAGGTCGCGGAGCCGGATCCGGGGAGCGCCGCGCACACGCCGGTGACGGGTGACTGGCGGCGGTCGCGGGAGGCGTTCCTGCTGGACGCGGGGCGGGCCCTGGCGGAGGCACGGTCGACGGCGGAGGTGCTGCGGGTGGCGGCGTCGCTGTCGATGCCGGGATTCTCCCCGAACGGGCTCGCGGTGTTCAAGGTCACGGGCGACCGGCTGACGGTCATAGGGCAGCACGGGTACGAGCCCGATGACGAGGACCTGTTCTCGGAGGTGCCCCTGGACTCGGACGACCCGGCTGCGGAGGTGGTCCGCACCGGGCGGGCGGTGTACGTGTCGTCGCAGGAGGAGTACCGGGAGCGGTTCCCCTCGACGTGGCCGCTGGCGCGGCGGCTCGGCCGGGGGTCCTGGGCGTTCCTGCCGCTGGTCGTCGCCGGCCGGACGATGGGTGCGTGGATGGCGTCCTTCGCCCACCAGGTGGGGTTCACCCCGGACGAGCGGTCGGTGCTGACGACCGTGGCGCGGATGCTGGCGCAGGCGCTGACCAGGGCGGGGGCGGCGGAGTCGGAGCGGGAGCTGTCGCTGGGCCTGCAGCGGACGATGATGCCGGTGCTGGGCCCGGCGATCCCCGGCATGGAGGTGGCCGCGCGGTACGTGCCGACGGGCGGCGGGCTGCAGGTGGGCGGCGACTGGTACGACATGATCCAGCTGCCGGCCGGGCGGTCCGCGTTCGTGATCGGTGACGTGCAGGGGCACGACGTGCGTGCGGCGGGGCTGATGGGCCAGCTGCGGATCGCCCTGCGCGCGTACGCCGCGGAGGGGCACCGGCCGGACGCCGTGCTCTCGCGGGCGTCGCGGTTCCTGCACGGGATCACGGAGGAGGGGGGCGGCGACGCCGACGGGGCGCGGTTCGCGACCTGCCTGTACGTGGAGGTCGACCCGGCCACGGGCACGCTGGACATCGCCCGTGCCGGGCACCCGGACCCGGCGGTCCTCATGCCGGACGGCACGGTGGTGATCCGGCCGACGGACGGCGGACTGCCGCTGGGGATCGTCCCGGACACGGACTACCCGACGACCCGGATGACACTGGAGCCGGGCGAGACGATGATGATCTGCACGGACGGCCTGCTGGAGACCGGTGGACACGACATGGAGACGGGCTGGCTGCGGGTCCGCAGGCTCCTGGAGGACCACGATCCGCACCGGGACTCGCTGGAGACCCTGGCGGACTCCCTGGTGCAGGCGGTGCACGGACCGGGCTCGCATTACACGACGGGCCCGCTCGCGGACCGCCGGGAGGACGACATCGCGGTGCTCCTGCTGTCCCGCAAGGGCGGACCGGCCGGGCGGCCCGTCCCGCCCCGGCGTACGGCGCTGGCGGTGGCACAGGCGGAGCCGGAGCGGATCTCGACGGCGCGGCGGCAGGTGCGGGAGCTGCTGCACGACTGGGCGGACGGGGAGCAGGTCGACTCGGCGGCGCTGATGGTGTCGGAGATGGTGACGAACGTACTGCTCCACACGGACGGGGACGCGCGGCTGGTGGCCGAGGTGCGCGGGGAGCACGGCAGGCGCCGGTTGCGGGTGGAGGTCGCGGACTCGAGCGACGAGCTGCCGCACCGCCGCCGGCCGGGCGAGATGGCCTCGTCGGGGCGGGGGCTGATGCTGATGGAGGGGCTGGCGGACGCCTGGGGGGTGGACCCCCGGGGCGAGGGCAAGTCCATCTGGTTCGAGCTCTACGAGGACGGGGCTCCGACCGCCGGGCCGTAGTGCCGCCGCACCTCGCCGAAGACGCCGAACGCGGCGGCGGCGAGGGGTACGGCCAGCAGCATGCCGAGGATGCCCGCGACCGACGCGCCCGCGGTCAGCGCGAGCAGGATCGCGGCCGGGTGCATCTGGACGGTACGGCTCTGGACGAGCGGCTGCAGCAGGTTCCCCTCCACCACCTGCACGGCGAGGACGACCCCGAGCACCCACAGGGCGATGGCCGGGCCCCGGTCCGCGAAGGCGACGAGCACGGCGACGGCCCCCGAGAGGAAGGCGCCGAGGTACGGGATGTAGGCGCCGACGAAGACGAGCGCGCCCAGCCCCACCGCGCCCGGCACGCGCAGCACCAGCAGCCCGGCGGTGATGAGGGTGGCGTCGATCGACGCGATCACCGTGGTGCCGCGCATGAACCCCTCGACGGCCCCGAACGCGCGCCGCGCCGTGGCCTCCACCACGTCGCCGGTCGACGCGGGGGTGAGCGAGCGCAGCGCGCCGACCGCGCGGCCGGAGTCCCGCAGGAAGAAGAAGACGAGGAACAGGGCGAGGACCGCCATGGCGATCACCTCGCCGACGACGCCGATGCCGCTGAGCACGCCGGACGCGGCGGTCCCGCCGAACCGGCCGAGGAGGTTCCTGGCGTTGGCGGCGATGTCCTCCAGGGAGGTTCCCGCGGCGCCGAGGGGGCCGGCGAGGTCCCGGGCGGCGCGGCGCAGGGAGGCGATGATCTGGTCGCCGGTGTCGACGAGCGCGGCGACCACGATGTAGGCCGCGCCGCCGAGGACGGCGACGAGGGCCGCACAGGTCAGCCCGGCGGCGAGGGAGCGGTTGACGCGCATCGCGACGAGCCGGCGGTGGAGGGGGCCGAGCAGGGCGGTGCCGAGGAGGGCGAGGAGGACCGGGGTGACGGCGGTCCGGAAGATGACGCACAGGCGGACGACGACGACCACGGCGCCCGTGACCAGGAGGACGACGACGCACCAGGCGGCGAGGCGGCGGACGGGTTCGGGGAGCAGGGGCGGCGACACGCCCCCCAGCGCACCACGCCCGTGCGGGCCCCGCACCCCGACGGGGCCCGCACGGGCGACGTGCCGCCGGCCGGGGTCAGAACGGCAGGTCCCCGCCCGCTCCGTGGACGGCCGGGACGCGGCCGAAGCGGCCGGCCCGGAAGTCCTCGAACGCCTGCAGGAGCTCCTCGCGGGTGTTCATGACGAACGGGCCGTAGTGGGCCACGGGCTCCCGGATGGGCCGTCCGCCGAGGAGGACGACCTCCAGGTCGGGGGTGCGGGAGTCCTGCCTCCCGTCGGCGCGGACGGTCAGTGAGGAACCCGCGCCGAACACGGCCGTCTGCCCCGAGTGGATCGGACGCCGCTCCGCGCCGGCCGTACCGCGCCCGGCGAGGACGTACACCAGACCGTTGAAGTCGTTCCGCCACGGCAGCGTGACCTCCGCGCCCGGCGCCAGCGTCGCGTGGACCATGGTGATCGGCGTGTGGGTGATGCCGGGACCCCGGTGGCCGTCCAGCTCGCCGGCGATGACCCGCAGCAGGGCGCCGCCGTCGGGGGTGGTGAGCAGCTGGACGTTGCCGCCGCGGATGTCCTGGTAGCGCGGGGCCATCATCTTCTCCGCGGCGGGGAGGTTCACCCACAGCTGCAGGCCGTGGAAGAGGCCGCCGGACATGACGAGGGCCTCCGGCGGCGCCTCGATGTGGAGGAGGCCGGAACCAGCGGTCATCCACTGGGTGTCGCCGTTGGTGATGGTGCCGCCGCCGCCGTTGGAGTCCTGGTGGTCGAAGGCCCCGTCGATGATGTAGGTGACGGTCTCGAAGCCGCGGTGCGGGTGCCAGGGGGTGCCCTTGGGCTCGCCCGGCGCGTACTCCACCTCGCCCATCTGGTCCATCATGATGAACGGGTCGAGGTGCCGGTGGTCGATCCCCGCGAACGCCCGGCGGACCGGGAAGCCCTCGCCCTCGAAACCGCTCGGCGCGGTCGTCACGGTGAGTACGGGGCGGGCGGCGGCGTCCGCCGGGGCGGTGACACGGGGCAGGGCCAGCGGGTTCTCGGCGGTGACGGCGGGCATGGCGGACCTCCGGGGGGTTGGTGGGGCGACGCACTCCCAGTTTAGTTGAACATTGAACCTCTTGCCAGTGGGGCGCCCCGGGACCGCTCCCGACCCGGCACGCGACCCTTGGACGCGGCGGGAGGCCGTTCGGTCGCACGGCACCCCGAGCCACCGGACCAGTACGCTCCGGTGGCCGCGCGGCGTTCCGGACCCGGGCCCGCCCCCGGCCGGCGGACCGGGCGGGGGCGGCCGCGGCACGGGCACGGGCACGGGCGCGGGCGCGGGACGACCGGGACACGAGGTCGGACCACAGGGCGATCCGGGACGCAGGACGGCCCGGGGCCGGGGCGCGTTCTCAGCCGTACATGCGGCGCATCGCGAAGTCGACCATCTCCTCGACGGCCTTCGCGTCGAAGACGATCCGGTGGTCGCCCTCCATGTCGAGGACGAAGCCGTACCCGGTCGGGAGGAGGTCCAGGACCTCGGCGCCGGTGATCACGAAGTACTTGGACTCCTTGCCGGCGTACCGGCGCAACTGCTTGAGCGACGTGAACATCGGGATGACCGGCTGCTGCGTGTTGTGCAGCGCGAGGAACCCCGGGTTGTCGCCGCGCGGGCAGTACACCCTCGACGTGGCGAAGATCTGCTGGAAGTCCTCGGCGGAGAGCGAACCCGTGGTGAACGCGCGCACGGCGTCGGTGAGGGACGGCGGGGACGGCTCCGGGTACAGCGGCGGCTGCTGCCCGTACCCCTGCTGGGGCGGGGCGTACTGCTGCTGGGCTCCCGGGTTCTGCTCGTAGCCGTACATGCCCGCAAGGGTACTGAGTGCGGGGCCCGCCCGTGACGCGCGCCCGGCGGGTTCGCGCCGCCGCGGAGCGCCCCAGCCGCGCACCGCGCCCACCGCGGACGGCCCCGCGGGGAGCGGGTCCCGGCGTTCGGTTCCGTGAAGCGCGCGGACACGGGCGTGCGTCCGCGAGCGGGTCCCGGTCCCGGCCGAACTCCCCGGAGCGCACCGGGTGTTCGGGTCACCCCGGGAGGGGGCGTCGCCGGAGGACCCGTCAGCCGGGGCGGAACCGGCCGGTCCGGAGGGGTGCTGCGGGGCGCGGCCGCCGCGGGAGCCCCGGGACCTCCCGCGGCACGTCGGCGTGGGCGGCGCCGGCCCGGCGTGCGGGATCCTCCCGGCCCGCCGGGGCGGGGACGGGGACCGCCGCGGGTGACACCGCGCCGGAGGGCGACCGCATCGTCATGGCGAGTACGGCGGGGGCGGGAGCGGAGCGATAGCCTCCGGCCGGGGCGCGGACACCGCCCGGGAGCCCTCGGCCTCCCGGACGAGCCGCGCCCCGCCCTCGGGGACCGCGGCCCGGCGGCCGCGAGGGCGCCCGCGCCCGCCGCGCGGCGGGCGTGACGCGTCACAGTCGGGATCGCGGGGTTGCCCTTATTACCCATGGGTAGCATCATCGTGATTACCAGCTGGTAGATGCACGAGGAACCCGCCTCCCGATCCCGTACGGAGCCGTCGCCATGGGGCACTACAAGTCGAATCTCCGCGACATCGAGTTCAACCTCTTCGAGGTCCTCGGACGCGACAGGGTCTACGGCACCGGTCCGTTCGGGGAGATGGACGCCGAGACCGCCAGGAGCGTCCTGGACGAGCTCCGCCGCCTCGCGGAGAACGAACTCGCCGAGTCCTTCGCCGACGCGGACCGCAACCCGCCGGCCTTCGACCCGCAGACGAACACCGCGCCGGTCCCGGCGTCCTTCAGGAAGTCCTACGAGGCGTTCATGGACTCCGAGTACTGGCGGCTCGGCCTGCCGGAGGAGATCGGCGGCACGGCCTGCCCGCGCTCCCTGGTCTGGGCCTACGCGGAGCTGGTCCTCGGCTCGAACCCGGCGGTCTGGATGTACTCCTCCGGCCCGGCCTTCGCCGGCGTCCTCTTCGAGGAGGGCAACGAGGCGCAGAAGGAGATCGCGAAGATCGCCGTGGAGCGCCGGTGGGGCTCCACCATGGTCCTGACCGAGCCGGACGCCGGCTCGGACGTGGGCGCCGGGCGCACCAGGGCCGTGCGGCAGGAGGACGGCTCGTGGCACATCGAGGGCGTGAAGCGCTTCATCACCTCCGGTGAGCACGACATGTCCGAGAACATCCTCCACTACGTCCTCGCCCGCCCCGAGGGCGCCGGCCCGGGCACCAAGGGCCTGTCGCTGTTCCTCGTCCCGAAGTACCACTTCGACTGGGAGACCGGCGAGCTGGGCGAGCGCAACGGCGTCTACGCGACCAACGTCGAGCACAAGATGGGCCTCAAGGCCTCCAACACCTGCGAGATGACCTTCGGCGACAAGCACCCCGCCAAGGGCTGGCTGATCGGCGACAAGCACGACGGCATCCGCCAGATGTTCCGCATCATCGAGTTCGCCCGCATGATGGTCGGCACGAAGGCCATCGCCACCCTGTCGACCGGCTACCTCAACGCGCTGGAGTACGCCAGGGAGCGCGTGCAGGGCCCCGACCTGGCGAACTTCATGGACAAGACCGCGCCGAAGGTCACCATCACGCACCACCCCGACGTGCGCCGCTCGCTGATGACGCAGAAGGCGTACGCGGAGGGCATGCGCGCCCTCGTCATGTACACCGCCTCGATCCAGGACGAGATCCAGGTCAAGGAGGCGGCCGGCGAGGACGCCGGGGCGCTGCACGGCCTGAACGACCTGCTCCTGCCGATCGTGAAGGGCTACGGTTCCGAGAAGTCCTACGAGCAGCTCGCCCAGTCGCTCCAGACGTTCGGCGGCTCCGGGTACCTCCAGGAGTACCCGCTGGAGCAGTACATCCGCGACGCCAAGATCGACACCCTCTACGAGGGCACCACGGCCATCCAGGGCCAGGACTTCTTCTTCCGGAAGATCGTCCGCGACCAGGGCGTCTCGCTGAACGCCCTCTCCGAGGAGATCAAGAAGTTCCTCGCGCTCGGCACCGGCGGGGACGAGCTGGCCGGCGCCCGCGAGGCGCTCGCCAAGGCGGCCGTCGACCTGGAGGCGATCGTCGGCAGCATGCTCGCCGACCTCACCGCGACCGGCGAGGACGTCAGGAACATCTACAAGGTCGGCCTGAACACCACCCGGCTGCTCATGGCCTCCGGCGACGTCGTCGTCGGCTACCTGCTGCTGCGCGGTGCCGCCGTCGCCGCCGAGAAGCTGGCCGCCGGCGCCTCCGCGAAGGACGTCCCCTTCTACCGGGGCAAGATCGCCGCGGCGAAGTTCTTCGCCGCCACGGTCCTGCCGGGCGTCACCACCGAGCGCCTGGTCGCCGAGGACGTCGACGGCTCCCTGATGGAGCTGGACGAGACGGCCTTCTGACCGCGCCCCCCGCGGCCCCGACGGCCCGCCTCCCGGACGCTCCGGTCCGGGGGGCGGGCCGTGTCCCGCTCCCCCCGCGGGCGCCTCAGCCCCGGCCCCGCCCCGGGCACACGTCGAAGTGGCTCACCCGGCAGGTGTCCACCGGGGCGGCGCCGTGCAGGTTCACCGCCGTGCCGTCCCCGGCTATGTACCAGCGCCTGCCGCGCGGCACCCCCGCCACCGGGCGCACCCCCGGCTCGATCGCCACCCACCGGTCGTTCACCGTGCGGTGCCACAGCGCCCCGCCCCCGCAGTACCGGCACGTCATGGGCGAGCCCGTGCGCGGCGAGGGGACCCGCCCCGGGCCGCGGCCGGACGCGCGCAGCGCCGCCTCCGTCACCCGCAGCACGTCCCCCAGCCGCACCGGGTCGCGGTCCGCCGAACCCGTGCCCGCCCTCGTGCACGCCGGGCACAGCGGCATCATCAGCGGGACGCTCCACTGCGCGCCGGGGGCCTCGCAGGCCGCGCAGGCGGGCGCCGCCGGACGGGCGGGCCCGGCCCCGGACGGGGCGGCCGAAGTCGTCGTCTCCACCAGTGCACCTCCGGTCACGCGTCGGTCAACGGTGTGTCGTCACCTTCGATGCTCGCAGCCACCACTGACAACACCGCCTCCCCAACCCCTGCGCCCGCCCCGGCGGCCGCCCGTATGGTGTGGGCATGAGCAGCTCTCCCACCCGCTTCGACCGCGGCCACACCGATGACCTGATGACGTTCCTCAGGGCCTCGCCCTCCCCGTACCACGCCGTGGCGACCGCCGCCGAGCGCCTGGAGAAGGCCGGCTTCCGCCAGGTGGAGGAGACCGCCGCGTGGGACGGCGCGGCCGGCGGGAGGTACGTGGTCCGGGGCGGCGCGATCATCGCGTGGTACGTGCCGGAGGGCGCCGCCCCCCACACGCCGTTCCGGATCGTGGGGGCCCACACCGACTCCCCCAACCTGCGCGTCAAGCCGCAGCCCGACAGCGGCGCCCACGGCTGGCGGCAGGTCGCCGTCGAGATCTACGGCGGGCCCCTGCTGAACTCCTGGCTCGACCGCGACCTCGGCCTCGCGGGCCGGCTCACCCTCCGCGACGGCGGCCACCGCCTGGTCGACGTCGACCGGCCGCTGCTGCGCGTCCCCCAGCTCGCCATCCACCTCGACCGGGGCGTCAACGAGGGGCTGAAGCTGGACCGCCAGCGCCACATGCAGCCCGTCTGGGGCCTCGGCGACGACGTCCACGAGGGCGACCTGATCCGCTTCGTCGCCGGGGAGGCCGGGCTCGCCGCGGAGGAGGTCACCGGTTGGGACCTCATGGTCCACTCCGTGGAGCCCCCCGCCTACCTGGGCCGCGACCGCGAACTGCTCGCCGCGCCGCGCCTGGACAACCTCCTCTCCGTGCACGCCTGCACCGCCGCGCTCGCCGCCGTCGCCACCGCCGGCCCGACCGCGTACATCCCCGTCATGGCCGCGTTCGACCACGAGGAGAACGGCTCCGAGTCCGACACCGGCGCGCACGGCCCCCTCCTCGGCACGGTGCTGGAACGATCCGTCCACGCGCGCGGCGGCACCCTCGAGGACCGTGCCCGCGCCCTCGCCGGCACCGTCTGCCTCTCCTCCGACGTGGGCCACGCCGTCCACCCCAACTACGCGGAGCGGCACGACCCGACGCACCGCCCGCGCCCCAACGGCGGCCCCATCCTCAAGGTGAACGTCAACCAGCGGTACGCGACGGACGGCGAGGGGCGGGCCGTGTTCGCCGCGGCGTGCGAGGAGGCCGGCGTGCCCTGGCAGTCGTTCGTCTCCAACAACGACCTGCCGTGCGGCACGACGATCGGCCCGATCACCGCCGCCCGGCACGGCATCCGCACCATCGACATCGGCGTCGCCTGCCTCTCCATGCACAGCGCGCGCGAGTTGTGCGGCGCCGACGACCCCTACCACCTCGCCAACGCCCTGACCGCCTTCCTCAAGTGACCCCGTTCCGGTAGGCGTTGCGGTGGCGGTAGCGGGTACCCGCAAGGCCTCCGGACGAGTTCACAGACGAGGAGGCACACCATGGGCCTGGGCGGATGCCTGCTGCTCATCGCGGGAGGCGCGATCCTCACCTTCGCGACCGACTGGCAGATCAGCGGATTCAACCTGGACGTGGCCGGACTGATCATGATGGCGGTCGGATTGATCGGCGTGGCCACGTACACGAGCATCGCGCGCCGGCGCAGGGCGGTGGTCCCGCCCGTGGCCCCGGTCGCGCAAACCGACCCGCTGCGCGACGACGGGCGCATGATCTGACGCCCGCGGCCCCGCACCGGCCCGGGACGGACGGCCGCGGGGCGGGCGGGGGCGGCGGGCCGGCGCGGTCCCGCCGCGGGACGGCCCCTCCCCACGCGGGCGGGGCCGCCGGTGGTCC
>JAAXOU010000062.1 GCA_012396115.1 Streptomyces somaliensis DSM 40738
GGCGCGGTGGGCGGCCGCCGCGACGGCGGCGGTCGTGGTGGCCGGCGGGGCGTTCTGGCTGTCCGGCGGGTACGGCGCCTGGAGCGGCGGGCCCGCGCTGGACGGTGCCTGCGAGGGGCACCTCGCGGCCGGCCCCGTGCGGTCGCTGCTGCCGGGCGCCGCGCTGAGCGCTTCGAGCGAGCTGCGGCAGGACGGCTGGCGCTGCTCCGTCTCGGCCCCCGGCGACGAGGCCGGGGTGGAGGTGCGGGTGCGCAACGCCGCGGAGCCGTTCGGGCCGGGCGTCTCGGCGGACCCCGGTCAGGACGCCGTGCCGCTGGGCGGCGGGTGGACGGGCTCCTTCTCGTACGGCGCCGGTGCGGACGCCGGGCGGGGGCGGGCCGTGCTGCTGCTGGACTGCGGCGACGAGTCCGGCGACGGGCTGCTCGCGGTGGCGGACGGGCGGCTCGCGGACGGGGGGTCCTTCGAGGACGGCGCGGCCCGGGCCCGCCTGGTGTCCGCCCTGACGGACACGGCCCGCTCGTACGCGCGGGGCACCGGCTGCACCACGGGCCGCGACCCGGAGGGGGCGGTGGGGGACGTGGCGGCTCCCGTCGTGGACGCGCGGCGCCCGCTGTCCCGGGCGGCGGGGACGTGCCGGGGCGTGGTGGACGCGGCCACCGCGCGGCGGTGGGGCGCGGCCACGGCCGCGGAGACCCCGGCGCGGCCGGCGCCGGTGGAGCGGTGCGTGCTGGGGAGCGGCCTGGGCAGCCCGCTGTACACCTTCACCGCGTCGTACGGGCCGTACGGGGAGACGGCGCTGTCCGGCCGGGGCGGGGCACTGCCGGCGAACGGCGCGGCCCGGTCGCCCTCGGGGCGCTACCGGTTGACGGCGAAGTGCCCGGGCGCCGACGGGACGGGGGTCTACGAGATCGTGCCGGACGACGGGCTGGCGCTGGACCACGCGTCGTTGCGGACCGCCCTGAAGGCGTTCGCCGCGGCCTCCGCCGGCCTCCACCACTGCCGGCCCCCCGCCTGACCCCGGCCCGCCGCGGCCCGGAGGGCCCCTGCGGCCGGGAGGGCCCCTGCGGTGGGCCCCGTGCCCCGTCTCCCGCGGCCGGAGGGCCGGAACCGGTGCCTCCGGGCGAGGACCCGGGCCGGGGACGGGGGGCCGCGGGGACGGGGAAGTAGGGCTGCCCGGTCAGGCGGTGAGTATCCGGGCGCCGGGCGCCGGCGAGGTGGCCGTGCGCGCCGTGCGGCAGGTGCCGGACGCGACGAGGGCCGCCGCGACGGCCTCCGCCGCCTCCCCGTCCTTGACGAGGAACGCCGTGGTGGGGCCGGAACCGGAGACGATCCCGGCGAGGGCGCCGGCGGCGGTCCCGGCGGCGAGGGTGTCGGCGAGGGAGGGCCGCAGGGAGAGGGCGGCGGGCTGGAGGTCGTTGGCGAGGGCACCGGCGAGGGCGGCGGTGTCGCCGTCGCGCAGCGCGTCGAGGAGGGCCGGGGAGGCGGCGGGCGCGGGGGCGTCGGGCCTCAGCCGGTCGAACTCGGCGTACACGGCGGGCGTGGACAGGCCGCCGTCGGCGACGGCGAACACCCAGTGGAAGGAGCCGCCGAGCGGAAGCTCGGTGAGGCGCTCGCCGCGGCCGGTGCCCAGGGCCGCGCCGCCCACCAGGGAGAAGGGCACGTCGCTCCCCAACTCGGCGCAGATGTCGAGGAGTTCGGCGCGACTCGCACCGGTGCCCCACAGGGCGTCGCAGGCGAGGAGGGCGCCCGCGCCGTCGGCGCTGCCGCCCGCCATTCCGCCGGCGACGGGGATGTCCTTGACGATGTGGAGGTGCACGTCGGGGGCGATGCCGTACCGGGCGGCGAGGAGTTCCGCGGCGCGCGCGGCGAGGTTGGTGCGGTCCAGGGGGACCTGGTCCGCGTCGGGTCCCTCGCAGGTGACGCGGAGGGAGTCGGCCGGGGCGGCGGTCACCTCGTCGTGGAGGGAGACGGCGAGGAAGACGTTGGCCAGGTCGTGGAAGCCGTCGGGGCGGGCGGGCCCGACCGCGAGCTGGACGTTGACCTTGGCCGGGACTCGTACGGTGACGCTCACGCTCGGGCCTCCGCGATACGGGCGAACTCTTCGACGGTCAGGGACTCCCCCCGCGCCTGGGGGGAGATCCCGGCCGCGAGGAGCGCGGCCTCGGCGGCGGCGGGCGACCCGGCCCAGCCGGCCAGCGCGGCGCGCAGGGTCTTGCGGCGCTGCGCGAACGCGGCGTCCACGACGGCGAAGACCTCCCGCTTGGTGGCGGTGGTCGCGGGCGGGTCGCGGCGCACCAGCGAGACGAGGCCGGAGTCGACGTTGGGCGCGGGCCAGAAGACGTTGCGGCCGATGGAGCCGGCGCGCCTGACCTCCGCGTACCAGTTGGCCTTCACGGACGGCACCCCGTACACCTTGTTGCCGGGGCGGGCGGCGAGCCGGTCGGCGACCTCCGCCTGCACCATCACGAGGGTGCGCTCGACGGTCGGGAAGCGGTCGAGCATGTGCAGCAGCACGGGCACCGCGACGTTGTACGGCAGGTTCGCGACGAGCGCGGTGGGCGGCGGTCCCGGCAGCTCCCGCACGTCCATGGCGTCGGAGTGGACCAGGGAGAAGCGGGTGGCCCGCTCGGGCGCGCGGGCGGCGATCGTGGCGGGCAGCGCCGCGGCGAGGGTGTCGTCGATCTCGACGGCCACGACGCGGTCGGCGGCCTCCAGCAGGGCGAGGGTGAGGGAGCCGAGCCCGGGCCCGACCTCCACGACCACGTCGTCGGGGCGTACCTCCGCGGTGCGGACGATGCGCCGGACGGTGTTGGCGTCGATGACGAAGTTCTGGCCGCGCTGCTTGGTGGGGCGCACCCCGAGGGCTGCGGCCAGTTCGCGGACGTCGGCGGGGCCGAGGAGGGCGTCGGGCTCAGTGGTGCTCACTGATACAGCCTACGGCCGCAGTGCGGCCACGGACTCGCCCCCCGCTGCGCGTAGAGCCGCTTCGCCCGGTATGTCTGCTCGGCGGCGGAGGCGTCCTGGGGGCGTCCGGTGCCGCCGACGGAGTGCCAGGTGCGGACGTCGAACTGGTAGAGGCCGCCGTACGTGCCGGAGGGGTCGACGGCGTCGGGGCGGCCGCCGGACTCGCACTGGGCGAGGGCGGCCCAGTCCAGGCCGTCGGCGTCGGGGACGGAGCCGGACCGCGCCGTCGTGGAACCGGCCGACGCCGTCGCCGGACCGGCCGGCGCCGTCCCGGAGCCGGCCGCGGGGCGTTCCAGGGTCCCGACGCGGACGACCCGGGCCACCGGTTCGCGGACCAGGGCCTCGCCGGTCCTGCGGGTGGTGCGGGGGACCCCGTCGACGGTGCGGGTCACGTAGGTGAGGCGGCGCAGGCCCGGGCGGCCCTCCCGGTCCACGACCTCGGTGCCCCGGTACAGCTCCGGGTCCTCGACGCGGCGCACCTCGTACGGGACGCTCTCGTAGCGGGTCTCGCGGTGGTCCCTGACGCGCAGGACGGTGACGGTCTGGCCGGCGCGGGGGAAGGCGCCGGGGGGCACGGAGGTCGTGTCGCGGCCCCGGAGGGTGATCCGGGCGTGGCGGAGGGCCTCGGCGACGGTGGCGGCGTTGGTGCGGACGGTCCGCTCGCGGCCGTCGGCCCGGAACGTTACGGCGCGTTCGGTGCGTACGGCGAGGGCGAGCCCCTCGCGGCCGATGCGGGCGGAGCGGGAGACGGACAGGTGCGCGCCCTCGGCGCGGACGCCGAGGGCGCGCAGGGCCTCGTCCACCGTGCGGGCGGTGGTCCACACGCGGCGGGCGCTGCCGTCGAGGACGAGCCGGAGGGGGCGGCCCCAGCGCACGACGACCTCCTCCCCGCCGGTCAGGGGGGTGCGGGGCGCGGGGGCGACGAGGTCGTGCCGGCCGGTGGTGACGCCTTCGAGGGCGAGAAGCTCGCCCACGTCGTCGGCGAAGGTGTGGAGGGTGCGGGGCGCCCCGTCCAGGCTGAGCCGGACCGTCTTGTGGTCGGCGGCGAGGACGGCGCCGCTCACCAGGACGGCGACGAACCCGGCGACCACGAGCACCTGCGGCACCAGCCACCGCACCCGCCCCGGCACACCCGCCCCGGCCGCCCCGCCCTGCGTGCGGTGGGGTGCGGACGGGGCGGGTTTGGGCGGGGCGGGTTTGGGCGGGGGCGGCTTCGGCGGGCTGGGCTTGGGCGGAGTGGGTGCAGGCGGGACGGGCTCGGGTGCGGGCGGCTTCGGCGAGGCCGGCTTCGGCGGACTGGGCGCGGGCGGGGCGGGCCTGGGCCGAGTGGGCGTGGACGGGACGGGCGTGGGTGCAGGCGGCTTCGGCGGGCTGGGTGTGGGCGGGGCGGGCTTGGGCGTGATCGGTTTCGGCGCAGGCGGGACGGGCTTGGACGGGGTGGGCTTCGATGAGGCCGGTTTCGATGAGGCCGGCTTCGGCGGACTGGACTTGGACGGAGCGGATCCAGAGGAGGCCGACTTCCGTACGGCACGGCCCGACGGGGCCGACTTCGCCGGAGCGGAAGCAGAAGAGGACGAAGCCGATTTCCGCACGGCACGGCTCGACGGAGCCGACTTCACCGGGGTCGACTTCACCGAGGTCGACTTCGCCGGAGCGGACTTCACCGAAGCAGACGCGGACGAAACCGACTTCGACGAAGCGGAAGCGGAAGCAACCGGCTTCCGTACGGCACGGCCCGACGAGTCGGACACGGACCGGACCGACTTCAACGGGACCGACTTCACCGAGGCCGACTCAGACCCGGACGAAGTCGGCTTCCGCACGGCACGACTTGAAGGAACCGACTTCGACGAAGCCGACTTCACCGAGGTCGACTTCGACGAAGCGGACTTCACCGAAGCAGACGCGGACGAAACCGACTTCGACGAAGCGGAAGAAGAAGCGGAAGCAACCGGCTCCCGCACGGCACGGCCCGACGAGTCGGACACGGACCGGACCGACTTCAACGGGACCGACTTCACCGAGGCCGACTCAGACCCGGACGAAGCCGACTTCCGCACGGCACGACTCGACGAGGCGGGTCGCGAGGCGGCCCGCGGCGCGGTACCGCCCGGCGGGGTGGGGTGCGATGCGGCCGGGTCCGGTCCGGCGGGATCGGGCAGGGCTCCGGGATCGGGCAGGGCTCCGGGTTCAGGCGGGGCGGCGGGTTCGAGCGGGATCCCGGGATCGGGCGGGATTCCGAGATCCGGCGGGCCCCCGGATCCGGGCGCGGCCCGGCCGGTCCCGGAGGCGCGGGCCGGGGCGGCCGCGCCGCGCGGGGAGGCGACGCGGGCCCGGGACGCGGCGGGGGCCGGGGACGCGGCGGGGGTCGGACGGGGGCGGCATTTGCGAGAGGTCTCCACGAAGCGTGGACATTAGCCCACAACAGTCACATAAACGCACCATTCGGCTACTCGGCGTCGTGTCGCACTCTCCACCGCCTCAGTAGGCGAACGCGCGAGCGGTGTTCTCCGCGATCGCCGCCGCCATCTCCTCCTCCCCGATCCCCCGCACGGCCGCCATGGCGCGGACGGTGACCGGGACCAGATAGGGGGCGTTCGGCCGACCGCGGTACGGCGCGGGCGTCAGGAACGGCGCGTCCGTCTCGACCAGCACCAGTTCCAGCGGGGCCGCCGCCAGCGCGTCGCGCAGCGGCCGGGCGTTCTTGAAGGTGACGTTCCCGGCGAACGACATGTAGTAGCCGCGCTCGGCGCAGATCAGGGCCATGTCGGCGTCGCCCGAGTAGCAGTGGAAGACGGTCCGCTCCGGGGCGCCCTCCTCGGCGAGGACCCGCAGCACGTCCTCGTGGGCCTCGCGGTCGTGGATGACCAGGGCCTTGCCGTGCCGCTTGGCGATCTCGACGTGGGCGCGGAACGAACGCTCCTGCGCCTCCTTGCCCTCGGGCCCCGTACGGAAGAAGTCCAACCCCGTCTCACCCACGGCCCTCACCTGTTCGAGGGCGGCGAGCCGGTCGATCTCCGCCAGCGCGTCGTCGAGCGCCGCGTCCCCGCCGGCCTCCCGCGGGCCCTGCCGTGACGAGCCCTCCGGGTCGCCCAGCACGATGCGCGGCGCCTCGTTGGGGTGGAGGGCGACGGCGGCGTGGACGTTCGCGTACCGGGCGGCCGTCTCCGCCGCCCACCGCGAGCCCTCCAGGTCGCAACCCACCTGGACCACGGTCTCCACACCGACCAGCCCGGCCTTGACCAGCGCCTCCTCCACGGTGGAGGACTGCATGTCGAGGTGGGTGTGGGAGTCGGCCACGGCGACGGGCAGGGGGTCGGGCAGTGGCGGCGGGGCGTCCTTGGAACTCATGCCCCGATCGTACGGAAGACCGGGGCGCCCGCCCCTCCCGGTTCCGCCCGCCCCTCCGGTTCCGCCCGTCCCTCCCGTTCCGGCGGGTCAGCCTCGGTGGAAGAGGTGCGGCAGGCGGCGTCGGCGCGGCTCCGGCCCGTCCACGCGGGTCGCCCCGGACCGCTCGGCCCCCGGGCCCGACACGGTGTCCGCGTCGGCCGGCGGCCTCTCCTCCAGTTCCTGGCCGATCGGCCCGGTCGTGGCCACCGGGACGGCCCTCCGGAGGGTCGCCCCGGACGCCTCGCGCCGGGGTTCGCCGTGGTCGAGGACGACCGAGATCCGGCCGGAACCCATGATCCGCACGACGTTCCGCCCGCAGTTGGGGCACGTCGGCTTCGACAGGGGCGACGGCACGCGCCGGCCCTCGCTGCGGTAGACGACGAAGTCCTGGCCGGCGACGTCGGTGTGGTGCTCGATGTCGTACGCCTGCTCCCAGCCGTACCCGCACCTCATGCAGGTGAAGGCGTACGCCTCGTGCCCGACCGGGGTGCCGGAGGTCTCGCTCATGCCGGCTCCTTCCCGCCGCCGCGGGGGACGCCTTCGCGGGCGGCCTTGCCTCAACGGGTGAGGACTGTGCTTCTCACGATAGCCCTTTGTCCGCGTTCGGGCGGATTCCTTCCGCGTTCTTCGCAGCGACGACCGCGTCGAAC
The DNA here is from genome assembly GCA_012396115.1 of Streptomyces somaliensis DSM 40738. Lineage (GTDB taxonomy): Bacteria > Actinomycetota > Actinomycetes > Streptomycetales > Streptomycetaceae > Streptomyces > Streptomyces somaliensis. The sequence continues at coordinate 7,005 of JAAXOU010000062.1, forward strand.
ACCTCCCGCTTGGGCAGTCCCGCCTCGGCGGCGACGGCGGCGATGGCCTCCTTGCGCCGCTCCCCCGCCTCCTCCCGCACCCGGACCCGGCGGACCAGCTCGGCCGCGTCGAGGTCGGCGGGCCCGGACTCGGGGGCCCCCTCGACGACGACGGTGATCTCCCCCCGCACCCCCTCGGCGGCCCACGCGGCCAGCTCCCCGAGACCGCCGCGCCTGACCTCCTCGTACGTCTTGGTCAGCTCCCGGCACACCGCGGCGCGCCGGTCGGCGCCGAACACCTCGGCCATCGCGGCGAGCGTGTCGTCGAGGCGGTGCGGGGCCTCGAAGTAGACGAGCGTGCGGCGCTCCGCGGCGACCTCCCGCAGCCGGCCCAGCCGCTCCCCGGCCTTGCGGGGCAGGAACCCCTCGAAGCAGAACCGGTCGACGGGCAGGCCGGACAGGGCGAGCGCAGTGAGCACGGCGGACGGTCCGGGCACGGCGGTGACCCTGACGCCCCGCTCGACGGCGGCGGCGACCAGCCGGTACCCGGGGTCGGAGACGGACGGCATGCCCGCGTCGGTGACCAGCAGCACCCGGGCGCCGCCCGCGAGGGACTCGACCAGCTCCGGGGTGCGCGCCGCCTCGTTGCCCTCGAAGTACGACACGACCCGGCCGCGCGGCTGCACGCCGAGGGCCTGGGTGAGGCGCCGCAGCCGGCGGGTGTCCTCGGCGGCGACGACGTCGGCCCCGGCCAGTTCGGCGGCGAGGCGGGGCGGGGCGTCGGCGACGTCACCGATCGGGGTACCTGCGAGTACGAGCGTTCCTGTCACGGGCCCATCCTCGCAGCCGGGCGGGTGGCACGGACCGGTGGAGCCCGGCCGGACCGCGCCGCCGGGCGGGCGGCGCGGTCCGGCCGGCCCCCGGGCACCCCGCCGGGCGGGCGGCACGGACCGGCGAGTCCCGCGGGCGCGTTCCCTACGATGGCGCGGTGACCAGTACTGCGCCTCAGGCCCTGCACGGACAGGACGGCCCGGGCGGGCCCGCCGCCCCCCTCGGGGGCCACGAGCCACCGCCCTGGGAGCGGCGCCTGCGCCGGTTCGGGTACGTCCCGCGCGCGGTGCCCGGGCTGCGGGAGCGGCTGGTGCCGCCGTACGCCGGTGCGCCGTTCCGCCCGCGGGGCGGGTTCGGGCTGCCGCCCGGGGTGGCGCGGGCGCTGGTGCGCCTGGCGCCGTGGGGCGGGCCGCTGCTGGTCGCGCTGGTCGCGGGGGTGCTGCGGTTCTGGAACCTGGGGTCGCCGCACGCGGTGATATTCGACGAGACGTACTACGCCAAGGACGCCTGGGCGCTGATCCACAACGGCTACGAGGGCTCGTGGCCCAAGGACGTCGACAAGGCGGTCCTGAAGGACCCGGGCGCGGTCCCGATCCCGGTGGAGCCGGGTTACGTGGTGCACCCGCCGGTCGGCAAGTGGGTCATCGGGTTCGGTGAGTGGCTGTTCGGGTTCGAGCCGTTCGGCTGGCGCTTCATGGTGGCCGTGTGCGGCACGCTGTCGGTGCTGATGCTGTGCCGGATCGGGCGGCGGCTGTTCCGGTCGACGTTCCTCGGCTGCCTGGCGGGCGGTCTGCTCGCCGTGGACGGGCTGCACTTCGTGATGAGCCGCGCGGCCCTCCTCGACCAGGTGCTGATGTTCTTCGTGCTGGCGGCGTTCGGCTGCCTGCTGGTGGACCGGGACCGGTCGCGGCGGCGGCTCGCGGCGGCCCTGCCGGTCGACGCGGACGGGGTGCTCCGGCCGGACGCCCGGATCGCGGGGACCCTGCGGCTCGGCTGGCGTCCGTGGCGGCTGACGGCCGGGGTGGCGCTGGGCCTGGCGGCGGCGACCAAGTGGAACGGCCTGTACGTCATGGCCGCGTTCGGGCTGCTGACGGTGGCGTGGGACGTGGGCGCCCGGCGCACGGCCGGCGCCCACCGGCCGTACGCGGCGGTGCTGCGGCGGGACGTGCTGCCGGCGTTCGTCTCGACGGTGCCGGTGGCGCTGGCCGCGTACGTCGCCTCCTGGACCGGGTGGATCCTGTCGGACAAGGGCTACTTCCGGACCTGGGCGTCGACCGGCGGGGGCCGGGACAGCTCCTGGTCGTGGCTGTTCCCCGACTGGTGGCGCAGCCTGTGGCACTACGAGTCGGAGGTGTACACCTTCCACGTCAACCTCACGTCGGGGCACACCTACGAGTCGAACCCGTGGAGCTGGATCGTCCTGGGCCGCCCCGTGTCGTACTTCTACGAGTCGCCCGCGCCGGGCCGGGACGGCTGCCCGGCGGACGCGGCGGAGAAGTGCGCGCGCGAGGTCCTCGCGATCGGCACGCCGCTGCTGTGGTGGGCGGCCTGCTTCGCCCTGCTGTACGTGCTGTGGCGCTGGTTCTTCCGCCGCGACTGGCGCGCCGGGGCGATCGCCTGCGCGGTCGCGGCCGGGTGGGCGCCGTGGTTCCTCTACCAGGAGCGGACCATCTTCCTCTTCTACGCGGTGGTGTTCGTCCCGTTTCTGTGCCTGGCGGTCGCCATGATGGTCGGCGCGATGCTCGGCCCGGCCGCGCCCCCGCCGGGCCCGGCCGGCTCCCCCGACCCCGACGGCCGCGCGGACCGCCGCCGCGCGGTCGGCGCCATCGGCGCGGGCGTCCTGGTCCTGCTGATCGTGTGGAACTTCATCTACTTCTGGCCCCTCTACACCGGCCAGACGATCCCCATGGACCAGTGGCGGGCGCGGATGTGGCTGGATACGTGGGTGTGAGGGCCCGCGGTTGATCCCGTTCGGATAACGGGCGTGCGGGTGTTCGACCGCGCGGCGTAGGGTCTCCGGTCGGGGGATCACGAGCGCGCTCGGGGAACGCGCCGGCGGAGGGGAACCGCGACCATGCGCAGCGGAGTGAGAACGGCGGTCGTCGGCGGGGTGTTCGCCGTCGTCGCCGGAGGCGTCGGGTACGGCGCGTACAACCTGTGGGACGGGCTGACCGGCGGCAGGACCACCACCGCGTCGGCCGACGGCACGGTCCGGCGCACCGGGCCCGTCACGGCCGAGGAGGTCGGGACGACGGCGAAGGGCTTCCTCGCCGCGTGGGCGCGGGGCGACGCGGCCGGGGCGGCCCGGTTCACCGACGACCCGGTCGCGGCGCGGTCCGCGCTGGCCGGGTACCTGACGCAGGCCCACATCGGCGGCATGAAGGCCACGGCGGGGACGCCCACCGGGACGACGGTGCCGTTCACGGTGAGCGCCGTCGTCTCGTACGGGGGCGCACGGGCGCCGTGGACGTACACGTCGCGCCTCACCGTGGTGCGGGGGCTCTCCACCGGGCAGCCGCGCGTCGACTGGTCGTCGGCCGTCATGCACCCGGAGCTGGGGGACGGCCAGGCAGTGCGGGCGACCTCCTCCGGCGCCCCCGCCGTCCGGGCCCTCGACCGCAACGGGGCGGAGCTGACGGCGGAGCGGTACCCCTCGCTCCGGCCGGTCCTGGACGAGCTGCGCCAGCGGTACGGCGCCGAGGCGGGCGGCACCTCCGGCGTGGAACTCGTCGTCTCCGGCGAGGGCGACGCGGCGGACCGGACCCTGCTGACGCTGCGCGAGGGCGAGCCGGGCGAGGTCCGCACGACGCTGGACGCGGGGGTGCAGGCCGCCGCCGAGAGGGCGGTGAAGCGGTACCCCGAGTCGTCGGTGGTCGCGATCAAGCCGAGTACGGGCGAGGTGCGGGCGGTCGCCAACAACCGGAAGGACGGCTGGAACGCGGCGTTCCTCGGCAGGCAGGCGCCCGGCTCCACGAGGAAGATCGTCACGGCGGCACTGCTGCTGGAGAAGGGCCTCGTGGCCGCGGACCGGGCCGCGCAGTGCCCCGCCGAGGCGATGTACCAGGGCACCACGTTCCGCAACCTCGACGGCTTCTCCATCGACGGCGGGACCTTCCGGGAGAGCTTCGCCCGCTCCTGCAACACCGCCTTCGTCAAGCTCATCGACGACGTGGGCGACGACGCCGCCCTCGGCAGGGAGGCGCGGGACGTCTTCGGCATCGGGCTGGAGTGGCGGACGGGCGTGCCCTCCTCGGACGGTTCGGTGCCGGCGGAGACGGGCGGGGTGGCCGCCGCCCAGTACATCGGCCAGGGCACCGTCCAGATGAACGCCCTGAACATCGCCTCCGTCACGGCGACCGCGAAGAGCGGCGTCTTCAGGCAGCCGGTCGTCGTCCCGGCCTCCCTCGACGGCCGGGGGATCGCCCGGACGCCCCGCGGCCTGGACCCCTCGGCCGCCCGCCAGCTGCGCGACGTGATGCGCGCGGCCGCCCGCGGCCACGGCACGGGCGCGAAGGCGATGGCCGGGGTGAGCGGCGACAAGGGCGCGAAGACCGGCTCGGCGGAGGTCGACGACCAGGGGCGGGCGAACAGCTGGTTCGCCGGGTTCGCCGACGACCTGGCCGCCGCGTCCGTCGTCCAGGCGGCCGGCCACGGCGGCGACGCGGCGGGCCCGCTGGTGGCGTCCGTGCTGAACGCCCGCTGAGCGGCGGCCCCGTGCCGGCCCGGCGCCGGCGCGGCGGGCCGATCTGCGGCGGGGCCCGTGTGCGGCCCACCGCGCGAAGGGGGAAGGATGACTCGTGGACGGTGCCTGCCGCGGCTCGTCTCCGCGGCGGTCGTGGTGGGGCTGGTGGCAACCGGATGCACGAGCCCCGGCAAGGAGCCTCCGGCGGGGGGAATGTCCTCGGAGGCGCGGGCCTACCTGCGGGGAGCACTGGACCACTTGGAGGACACGGCGCTGGCCGGCGACGAGGTCGACTGGCCCTCCGTGCGCAGTGAGGCGTTCCGTACGGCAGCGGACGCGCGGACGCCGGCGGACACCCATGCCGCGATCCTCAAGGCGGTCAGGTCCCTCGGCGACGGGCACAGCTACTTCTACACCCCCGCCGAGGCCGAGGAGATCACCGCTGCGTCGGGCGCGGTAACCGGTGGCAACGTCGAGGGCCGGGCGCTTCCCGGCGGCATCGGCTACCTCGATGTACGGGGGGCCCGGGGAGACGCCCGGGCCCTGGGCGCCTTCGTCGGCAGCGGCAGAGCCGCGGTGGCGGCGGCCGACCGGGGCGGGGCCTGCGGGTGGATCGTCGACCTGCGCGAGAACCAGGGCGGCAACATGTGGCCCATGCTCACCGTGCTCGGTCCGATCCTCGGCGAGGGCAGGGCGGGTTCCTTCGTGGGTGCCGACGGCAAGGCGGTCCCCTTCCTCATCCGTGACGGTGCTCCGCGCCGCGGGAAGGACACGTGGCCGTGGGCCCCGCCTGCTCCGGTCACGCGGGATCATCCACCCGTCGCCGTCCTCACCGGCCCGTGGACCGCCAGTTCGGGCGAGGCGGTCGCGATCGCGTTCCGGGGGAGACCGGCCACCAGGACGTTCGGATCGCCCACCAGGGGCATACCCACGGGGATCGCCCCGAGGGAGCTGCCCGACGGAGCGGTGCTGGGCGTCGCCCAGAGCAGGATCGCCGACCGGACCGGACGGAGCTACGAGGGCCCCCTCCAGCCGGACGAGGAGGTCCCCGTGGTGCGGGAGGACACGGGAACCGGTGGTGACCGGGCCCTGACCACCGCTGCGCGGTGGCTGGAGAGGCAGCCGGGCTGCCGGTAGCGGGTCGCACGCGGCCGGAGCGGTACGGGCGACCGGAGTCGGCACGGGCGGCCGGTACCGGTGTGAGCGGGGGATCTCCGGGCCCGCCCGTCAGGGGAGGCGGCGGTCGCTCGTGCCGTTCAGGAGGGTGTAGGTGGAGAGGGAGGCGTAGTCGGTCCGGTCCTGGTGGGCCTGTAAGCGCCGTCGCTGCTCGATGAGAAGGCCCTCGACGTCCTCCGTGGGGTGGTTGCCCCGTCGCAGGAGCACGAAGATCAGGGCCAGGGCCGTCGCGACGAGCAGACCCAGGAACATGCCGATTTCCATCACAGGTGACTCCTCTGAGTGACTACACGTGATTCCACGGTAACAACGCGGTCGCGGCGGGCGCGAAGGGGTTTCCGGCGGTGACCGGGGAGAACCGGCCTGCCGGCCGCCGTTTCCCGCGACGGCCGCGCCGGGCGACGGCCGGGGCGCGACGACGGCGCCGGGCCGGTTCGGGCCGAGTCGGGTCAGGTCAGGCCGGGTCGGACCGAGGCGGGCCGGGTCGGGCCCGGCCGGGTGGTGTCGGACCCGACCGGGTCGGATCAGGTCAAATGCAGTCGGGTCCGGTCCGGGGCGTCCGCGCGTCGCCGCACCGCTCGCCGGCGGCGCCCCGGAAACCCCTTCGGATCCCCCGCGGTACGGCACTGGCGTCACCTGCCATGACCACTCCACCCGCCGCCCTGCAGACGATCCACGGCGTCCCCGTCTGGATGTGCCCCGCCGAGGGCGCGCCGGTGGCGGGTGAACGGGACGCCCTCGATCTGATCGGTGACGCCGGTTACTGGGGCGCCCGCTGGGTCGTCGTTCCGGTCGCGCGCCTCGACGAGGCGTTCTTCCGGCTGCGCACGCGAGTGGCGGGCGACGTCGTTCAGAAGTTCGTGAACTACCGCATGGGGCTCGTCGTGGTCGGGGACGTCTCCGCGCGCACGGCGGGGAGTCCGGCACTGCGGGACTTCGTCCGCGAGTGCAACCGGGGCACCCGGACGTGGTTCCTCCCGACCCTGCGGGACCTGGCCGACCGCCTGGCGCCCTGACCGGCCCCGCCCTCACGGCTACCGCCCGCGCCCGGCGGCCCGGGCGCCCCGCGCGGAACGGCGGGTACCGCCCGTCCCCGGCAGCCGGCCACCCGGCTCCCGGCCACCCGGCTCCCGGGGGGCGGGCCCCGCCCCGGTCCGTCAGCCGACCGCCCTGGCCACCGCCCGTACCAGGGCCTGTGCCCGCGGGTCCGCCGTCACGTTCCGGCGCATGCCGTTGGTGACGTAGCCCAGGGCGATGCCCGACTCCGGGTCCGCGAAGGCCAGGGAGCCGCCGCGACCCGGGTGTCCGAAGGAGCCGGGGCCCAGCAGCGGGCAGGCCGGGCCGTGGAGCATGTAGCCCAGGCCGAAGCGGGTGGCGACCACCAGGACGCGGTCGGGGCCGGCCGACTCCTCGGTGCGGGCCATCGCCAGGGTCGCCGGGGCGAACAGGCGGTGGCCGTCCACCGGGCCGATCAGCGCCGCGTAGAAGCGGGCCAGGGCGCGGGCCGTGGCGATGCCGCCCGAACCGGGCAGGCCCGCCGCGCGGTACTCGGGCGCGTTCTCGTCCGGTACCGGGTCGATCACCTCGAAGGCCCGCCGCGTCAGCGATGCGGGGTCCCGGTACGCCTCCGCCAGCGTCCGCTTCGGGCGCAGCACGAGTCCGCCGGACGCCCGGGCGGGCGGTTCGTCGAGCCGGCCGAGGCGGCCGACGCGGTGCGCCTCCTCCTCGGGGAGGCCCAGCCACAGGTCGAGGCCGAGCGGGCGGGAGACCTCCTGGGCGACCCACTGGCCGACGGACCGGCCCGTGACGCGCCGCACCAGGGCGGCCAGCAGCCAGCTGTAGGTGTGCGCGTGGTAGCCGTGCGCGGTGCCGGGCTCCCACACGGGGGCCTGGGCGGCGAGCGCGGCCGCCGCCCGTTCGAAGTGGCGCCCCGCGTCCAGCGCGTCCGCCGCGGGCAGGGGGGTGTCCAGCACGGGGACGCCCGCGCGGTGCGCCAGCAGGTGCCGTACGAGCGTCCGCTCCTTGCCCGCCGTCTTGAACTCCGGCCAGTACGTGCCGACCGGCGCGTCCAGGTCGATCTGGCCGCGCTGGTGCAGCAGCAGCGGCACCGCCGCCGCGACGCCCTTCGTCACCGACCGCACCACCTGCACGGTGTCCACGGCCCACGGGGCCGTGCCGTCCGCGTCACGCGTGCCGGCCCACAGGTCGACGACCTTGCGGCCGTCCCGGTACACGGCGACCGCCGCGCCGCGCTCCCCGCGCTGCTGGAAGTTGCGCGTGAACGCGTCCTTCACCGGCTCGAAGCCGGGGTCCACGGTGCCCTGGACGTCCACCTCTGCACGCACTCTCTCTCGGATCGGGGTCGCTCACCCCATGGTGCAACGGCTCAGTGCCGGCCCGGGCCCCGGGTCGGCCCCGCGGTCGGGTCGAAGCCGAACGGCAGCTCCAGGCGGTGCCGGCGCATCAGCTCCTCGTCCGCGAGCAGCTCGCCGGTCGGGGCGTCCGCCGCGATGACGCCCTCGCTGAGGATCACCGAGCGCGGGCACAGCTCCATCGCGTACGGCAGGTCGTGCGTGACCATCAGGACGGTGACGTCCAGCGACCGCAGGACGTCCGCGAGTTCGCGGCGGGAGGCCGGGTCCAGGTTGGACGAGGGCTCGTCCAGGACGAGGATCTCCGGCTCCATCGCGAGGACCGTCGCGACCGCGACCCGGCGCCGCTGCCCGAACGACAGGTGGTGCGGGGGCCGGTCCGCGTACCCGGTCATGCCGACCCGCTCCAGGGCCCGCGCCACCGCGGTGTCCAGTTCGGCGCCGCGCAGGCCGGCCGCCGCCGGGCCGAACGCCACGTCCTCCCGGACGGTCGGCATGAACAGCTGGTCGTCGGGGTCCTGGAAGACGATGCCGACCCGGCGGCGGATCTCCGCGAGGTTCGCCGGGCCGACGGGCAGGCCCGCCACCGAGACCGTGCCCGCCCCGGCCGTGAGGATGCCGTTCAGGTGGAGGACGAGGGTCGTCTTGCCAGCGCCGTTCGGCCCGAGCAGCGCGACGCGCTCGCCGCGCTCCACGGTCAGGTCCACCCCGAACAGCGCCTGGTGCCCGTCGGGGTAGGCGTAGGCCAGGCCCCGCACCTCCAGCGACGGCACGAAGGACAGGGGCGGGGCGGGGGTGGGGGGCCGGGGCGGCGGTGTCGTCATAGCGCCCATCCCAGCAGACACACGGCGAGCGCCGTCAGCGGGAGGGCCGCGGCCCTCCGCCACTGCGCGCCCGTCGCCGTGACCTCGTCGACCACCGGCATGGTGCCGGTGTAGCCGCGGCTCACCATCGCCAGGTGGACCCGCTCGCCGCGCTCGTACGAACGGATGAACAGGGCGCCCGCCGACTTGGCGAGGACGCCCCAGTGGCGGACGCCCCGCGCCTCGAAGCCGCGCGAGCGGCGGGCGACGGACATCCGGCGCATCTCGTCGGTGATCACGTCCCCGTACCGGATCATGAAGCTGGCGATCTGGACGAGTGCCGGAGGCAGCCTCAGCCGCCGCAGGCCCAGCAGCAGGTCCCGCAGCTCGGTCGTGGCGGCGAGCAGCACGGACGCGGCGACCCCGAGCGTGCCCTTGGCCAGCACGTTCCACGCGTCCCACAGACCGGGGACGGAGAGGGGGACCCCGAGGACGGCGACCGTCTCGCCCGGTACGACGAACGGCATCAGGAACGCGAAGGCGACGAAGGGGATCTCGATCGCGAGCCGCTTCAGCAGGTACCCGGCCGGTACCCGGGCGGCCCGGGCCACCGCCGCGAGCAGCAGCGCGTACGCGCCGAACGCCCACACCGCCCCGCGGGGCGTGGACACGACGACCAGGACGAAGCCGAGGACGGCGACGATCTTGGTGTGCGCGGGCAGGGCGTGGACGGGTGAGCGGGCGTGCCGGTAGAGCTTGTGGGCGTGGCCGGCGCCCACGTCAGGCGGTTTCCGTCGGGCGGGCGGCCCGGGGCTCGGCCGGGGTGCGGCGCCGGCGCGCCGCCCAGAACACGCCCGTGCCGAGGGCGAGCGTCGCGCCGACGCCGAGGGTGCCCGCCAGCCCTCCGGACAGGCGGGCGTCGTCGAGGTCCCTCACGGCGTAGTCGGCGAGCGGGGAGTCCGCCGCGGCGTGCTCTTCGGCCTTCCGGTCGAGGCCGTGGTCGGCGGCGACCTTCTCCAGGCCGTCGGGGCTCGCGGAGGCGTAGAAGGAGACGAATCCGGCCAGGAGGACGGAGGCCGCGAGGCCCGCGGCCCACACCCGGCGCGTGCCGGCGGCGGCCGGGGCGGGGCGCGGGGCGGGCGCGGCGTCGACCAGTTCGCCGCCGACCCGGAGCTTCAGCGGCGCGGACAGGCCGCGCGCGCCGTACACGAGGTCGGGGCGCACGGCGAGGACCGCGCCGACCGTCGCCGCCGTGATGAGGGCCTCGCCGACGCCGATCAGCGCATGCACGCCGAGCATGGCGGCGAGGACCTTGCCCACGGGCACGTCGGTGGTGCCGCCGACCGCGTGGAGCAGCGTGAACGCCGCCGCCGACGCCGGTACGGAGACGAACGCCGCCGCGAACGTGGCGACCGTCACCGAGCGGCGGGTGCGCGGCAGCACCTTCACCAGGGGGCGGAACAGGGCGTAGGCGGTGAGCACGGTGACCACGCCCATGATCGTGATGTTGACGCCGAGCGCGGTGAGCCCGCCGTCCGCGAAGAGCACTCCCTGCATCAGCAGGACGACGGCGATGCACAGCAGGCCGGTCCACGGGCCGACGAGTATCGCGGCGAGCGCGCCGCCCAGGAGGTGGCCGCTGGTGCCGGCGGCCACGGGGAAGTTCAGCATCTGGACGGCGAAGACGAACGCGGCGACGAGGCCCGCCAGCGGCGCGGTCCGCTCCTCCCCCAGTTCGCGGCGTGCGCCGCGCAGGCCCGCCGCGACGGCGCCCGCGGCGACGAGGCCGGCGGCCGCGGACACGGGCGCGTTGATGAATCCGTCGGGCACATGCATGGAGGGGGACCACTTTCGGACGGGTGACGATATCCGGCCGTTCGATGATGACGGCAGCTGCGAACTCCTTGCAAGAGCGGTGACGGCGCGAAAAGCCACCCCGGGCCACCCCCCGGGGATGGAAGCGGCGCGAGGGGGTACCCGGGTCCGACACGACGGCGACCGGGAGGAGTCCGCGATGTGCCCCGCCGACACACACCCCGAACAGGCCGGGCCGGCCGGGCAGCCCTGCGCGCAGCCGGTGCGGGCGCGGGCGCGGGGCATCGTCGTGTCCGAGGGGCCGCTGTCGCGGCCGGTGCCGGTGGTGCTGCGCTACGGCCCGGACGTCGGGCCGGAGTGCGTGCGGTTCGTGCTGCCCGCCGGGAGCTGGACCTTCCCGCGCGCGGTCCTGGAGGAGGGGCTGCGGGCCCCCGCGCACGGCGGGGACGTGGAGGTGTGGCCCTGCGGGAGGGTGCAGACGGTGGTCGAGTTCCACTCGCCGCACGGCGGAGCAGCTTCGACGGCACGGGGTCACCGTCGTGGACGCCGGACCGGAGGATCTGGCGCCGGCGCTCGCCGACGCGTACCTCGCGCTCAAGGCGGCAGGGCGTCTCTGAAGGAAAG
>JAAXOU010000063.1 GCA_012396115.1 Streptomyces somaliensis DSM 40738
GGAAGGCGCCTCACGCGCGGGGCGGGGCCCGGTGGGGCGCACAGCCCCGGGCGTCCGCCCCGCACGGGGACGCGCGGACGGCCGGGCGCGCGGAGCGCGGCGGGGAACCGGATCAGCGGCCCCCGGTACCCGCCCCCGGAGACCGGCCCCCTCCGGAGAGGTGGCCGGGCCGGTACGGGAGACGGCCGCGCCCGTACGGGACGGGCGCGGCCGGGAGACGGACGTCAGGCGGCGGCGTCGACGTCACCCTGCTGCGCGGCGGCCCACTTCAGGACGAGGGCCTGGTAGATCCGCTGCTCGTCCGCCGACAGGCGCCCGTCGGAGCGCGCCCACAGTTCGCGGATGGCCCGGTTGAGGGCGTCGGCGTCGGGGACGGCGGGGTCGAAGGGATCGAACGCGGGCTTGGACATGTGACCAGACTAGTGCGCACATCGGACGATCCGCTGTGACCGGCCACGCATCGTGACGATTCCCACGGTGGCGTCAGTGCGTCTGCTGGCCCGCGTCGGGGCTGAGGACACCCAGCCAGATCAGGACGAACAGCACCAGGCCGAGGACTATCCGGTAGATCACGAACGGCATGAAGCTCTTGGTGGTGATGAACTTCATGAACCACGCGATGACCGCGTAGCCCACGCCGAACGCGATGACCGTAGCGAAGACGGTGGGGCCCCACGACACGTGGCCCTCGCCCACGGCCTTCAGCTCGAACACGCCCGAGGCCAGTACGGCGGGGATGGCCAGCAGGAACGAGTAGCGGGCGGCCGCCTCGCGCGTGTAGTTCATCAGCAGGCCGCCGCTGATGGTCGCGCCCGACCGGGAGACGCCGGGGATCAGCGCCATCGCCTGGCACAGACCGAAGACCAGGCCGTCCCTGACGCCCAGGTCCCGCAGCGTCTTGCGCTCCTGCGCCGCCCGGTGCCGGCCGCCCTCCTGCGCGCGCGCCGCCATCCGGTCGGCCACGCCCAGCACGACGCCGAGCACGATCAGGGTCGTGGCGATCAGCCGCAGGTCGCGGAACGGGCCCTCGATCTGGTCCTTCAGGGTCACGCCCAGCACACCGATCGGGATCGACCCGACGATCACCAGCCAGCCCATCCGGGCGTCGTGGTCGGAACGCATGGACCTGTCGGTCAGCGACCGGAACCAGGCCGACACGATGCGTCCGATGTCCTTGCGGAAGTAGATCAGGACCGCCGCCTCGGTACCGATCTGCGTGATCGCCGTGAAGGCGGCCCCCGGATCCCGCCAGCCCGCGAACGCCGCGGTGAGCCGCAGGTGGGCGCTGGAGGAGATCGGAAGGAACTCCGTCAGCCCCTGGACGAGTCCGAGGATGAGCGATTCGAACCAATTCATGGGGCCAGGGCCGTCCCGGAATGTGCGTGTGCCGTCGGTGAGTCGGTGCAGCGTACCGCTTCGCGGTGAACGCGTGGTGATCTTCCCATGACCCGATCCGACGTCAGGACGCGGCCCCCGGTCCCAGCCGGTGCCGCCTGCGCCAGGCCACGACCGCCCCGGCGGCCGCGCTGAGCGCGATGAACCCGGCCGCCAGCAGGAAGGCGGGGGAGGCCGGCGTCGCGGCCCGGCTCCCGGCGACCACGTACGCCGCCGTGTTCGGCACACAGCCCAGGGCCGTGCCCAGCAGGAACGGCGCGTACCCCACGCGTGAGACCGCCGCGCCGTAGTTGGCCGCGGCGAACGGCACCCCCGGGAACAGCCGGATCACCAGCGTCGAACGGAAGCCGTGCCGGCCGAGCTGCCCGTCGGCCGCCTCCACCCAGCGCCCCCGCAGCAGCGGGCGCAGCGCGTCCCGACCCAGGGCGCGGCCGAGCGCGAACGCGACGCCCGCGCCGAGGACGGTCCCGGCGACGGCCGCGGCGAGCCCCGCCTGCGCGCCGAAGAGCGCGCCCGACGCCAGGTTCAGCACGGGACGCGGTACGAACGCGGCGGTGCACAGCCCGTACGCGACCCCGAACAGCACCACCGCTCCCGCGCCGCCCGCCCGCGAAGGCCAGCCCCCGTCGGTGAGGAGCCGGTGCGGCTCGTACGCCACGACCACCGCCCCGGCGCCCACGAGCAGGCAGACCAGCAGCGACAGCCGCGACCGGGGCGAGAGGAGGACGCGGAGGAGACGCGGGGCGGAACCGGCCTGGGGCCGGGCGGCGGGCTCGGGCACCCGGGGAGCCTAACCGACACCGCCGGGCACCCGCCGTGACCGGCGCCGCACCCCGCCCGCGCCCGGTACGCGCCGGGGCCGCGGAAAACCGCTCGACGCGCACGGTCCGCCGGGGCAGGATCGTCCGCATGTTCCGGTACGCCTTCCTCGCAGCGTCGTCCGCGGTCGCGGACGCGCCGAAGGCTGCCGCCACCCTCCTGGACGGCGCCCGAAGCTGACCCTCCCCGGATCGTCCGGCGGACCCCGCAGGGGGAGGGTCGGCACGGCCGAGGGGTCCCCGTCACACGCTTCGAGTTCCGGAGAGGAACCGCCCCGTCATGTCCAAGACGGCCTACGTGCGCACCAAGCCGCACCTCAACATCGGCACCATGGGTCACGTCGACCACGGCAAGACCACCCTCACCGCCGCCATCACCAAGGTCCTTAGCGAGCGCTCCGGCAGCGGCACCTCCTACGTCGCGTTCGACCGGATCGACCGGGCGCCCGAGGAAGCGCGGCGCGGCATCACGATCAACCTCGCGCACGTCGAGTACGAGACCGACACCCGCCACTACGCCCACGTCGACATGCCCGGCCACGCCGACTACGTCAAGAACATGGTGACCGGCGCGGCCCAGCTCGACGGGGCCGTCCTCGTCGTCTCCGCGCTCGACGGGGTCATGCCGCAGACCGCCGAGCACGTCCTGCTCGCCCGCCAGGTCGGCGTCGACCACGTCGTCGTCGCCCTCAACAAGGCCGACGCGGGCGACGACGAGCTCACCGACCTCGTCGAGCTGGAGGTGCGCGAGCTGCTCACCGCGCACGGCTACGGCGGCGACCGCGTCCCGGTCGTCCGGGTCTCCGGGCTGAGGGCCCTGGAGGGCGACCCGCGCTGGACGGCGTCGGTCGAGGCGCTGCTCGACGCGATCGACACGTACGTGCCGACGCCGGTGCGGTACGTGGAGGCGCCGTTCCTGATGCCCGTCGAGAACGTCCTCACCGTCGCGGGACGGGGGACCGTCGTCACCGGGGCCGTCGAGCGCGGCACCGTGCGCGTCGGCGACCGCGTGGAGGTGCTCGGCGCCGGCGTGGAGACCGTCGCCACCGGTCTGGAGACGTTCGGCAGGCCGATGGACTTCGCGCAGGCCGGCGACAACGTCGCGGTGCTCCTGCGCGGGGTGCCGCGCGCCGCGGTCCGCCGCGGCCACGTGGTGGCCGAGCCGGGCAGCGTCGTGCCCGGGCGGCGCTTCACGGCGCGGGTGCACGTCCTGTCGGCCCGCGAGGGCGGCCGGTCGACCCCCGTGGCGACCGGTTACCGGCCGCAGTTCCACATCCGCACCGCGGACGTGGTGGGCGAGGTCGACCTGGGCGGGAAGGGCCCCGCCCACCCCGGGGAGACGGTCACCGCGACCGTCGAGCTGGGGCGCGCCGTGCCGCTGGAGCCGGGCCTGGGCTTCGCGGTCCGCGAGGGCGGCCGCACGGTCGGCGCGGGCACCGTGAGCGAGTTGCTCTAGCCCGCGGCGCGGCTGGGAGGATGGGTCGGTGGACGAGCCCGTACCCGTACTCCGCGCCGTCGACGGCGGCACCGCCAGGCTCCTGCCGGACATCGACCGGGAGCGGGCCTGGCTGCTGACCGTCGACGGCGCGCCGCAGTCGTACGTCGACCTCGACGACCCGACGCACCTGGAGTTCGAGTACGCCCGGCGCCTCGCCCTCGTGGTGGACGCCGCCGCGGAGGAGGGCGCCCCACTCGACGCGGTCCACCTGGGGGGCGGCGCGCTGACGCTGCCCCGGTACGTCGCCGCGACCCGGCCCGGCTCCCGCCAGGAGGTCGTGGAGGCGGACCGGGGGCTGCTCGCGCTGGTCGCGGAGCACCTGCCCGTACCGGAGGGGGCGGGGATCACCGTGCACGGCGCGGACGCGCGGGCGTGGCTGGAGGCGGCGCCCGCGCGGTCGGCGGACCTGGTGGTGGGGGACGTGTTCGGCGGCTCGCGGGTGCCGGCGCACCTCACGTCCGTGGAGTACGCGCGCGAGGTGGAGCGCGTCCTGCGGCCGGGAGGGTGCTACGCGGTGAACCTGGCGGACGGGGCGCCGTTCGGCTTCCTCCGCCCGCAACTGGCCACCCTCGCCGCGGTCTTCGGGGAAGTGGCACTGATCGCCGAACCGGCGGTGCTGCGGGGCCGGCGCTTCGGCAACGTGGTGCTGGTCGCCTCGCACGCGCCGGTCGACACGGCCCGGCTGTCCCGGTGGGCGGCCGCCGACGCGTTCCCCGCGCGCGTGGAGCACGGGTCGGCCCTGGCGCGGCTCACCGGCGGCGCGGCGGTGGTGCGGGACGCGGACGCGGCGCCCTCCCCGGAGCCGCCCGGCGGCGCGTTCGGCGTCGGCTGACGGCGCCGGGCCCGGACGGGCCCCCGGTGACCCGGGCCGGAGGTTCGCCGGCAGCGGGCGGCACTTCGCCGAGGACCTCGTCGGCGTCCTTCGCCCGGACGAGGAGCGCCGGGTTTTCGCTCCGGTCGGTGAGCCGGCCGCGGACGTCGCGTTCGGGGCCTGGACGGAACGGTGGAAACCGCGCTCGGGCTCCTTCTGCGTCAGCTCGGCGAACCGCCGCTCCACCGGGTTCGGCCGGGACGGACTTGTCGGTGCGAAGTGCGGGCGGAGATGCGGACGAGCCGGCGGCCACTTCCTGACGGCGGGCGTCCTGCGGGTGACGTGTCCCCCCGTGGCGACCTCCGGGACCACGAACCGGTGGTGCCGGCCCGGACCCGGTCGTGACCGCGACGCTGGAGAACCCCGGGCACCATCGGCAGCGCCAGCCGGGACCGGTCCGGGGCCCGGAGCTGCGACTCCTCGTCCACGCACGGCACCAGGGCCTTCTCCGGCGGATCCGGACACAGGCCCACGACGTCACGGACCTCGTCGGTGGGCGACGGGTCCGCGGCCGTTCCCGTGCAGGCGTTCACCGGCCCGGCACGTCGCAGCCGGCGGTCACCACAGCCTCCCGGCCGCCTCCGACGGCACGGTGCGCCGACGGGGCCACGACCCCGACGGTGAACTCGGCGACGGGACCACCAACGGCCGCACCACTCCCGTCACCGTGGCCGGCGCGGGACGGTGTTCGCACAGCGTCTTGCGGGCAGCTCGGCCCCGACCCGCCCGGTGAAGCGTGGACCCTGTGCCCTGACGGGTGTCAGGGACGTGCTGGGGCGGCCGGGTCGTACGGTGGCGGTGACACAGCCGCCGGGACGGGGAACCGCCCCGGCCGACGGGGTCTGTGTCGGCCAGTCGAAGACACGAAGTCAAGGGGGACGTACCATGCCCGTCTTTTCGGTACCACGTTTGTCCGGCGCGGCCCGCGTGCTCGGTGTTCTCGGGGCGGTCGGGGCCCTGACCCTGTCCGGGTCCCCGGCGGTGGCCGTCGGCGAGGGCTCCGGAGACACCCACTGCGTGACCGTGGTCGACGGACTCGAGCCGGGTCAGAAGACCTCCAGGGTCATGTCGCGGAAGTGCTTCAGCGGGCCGGGGGCAGCGGAGCGCGCCGACGGCGCCGTTTCCGCCGCGGCCGCGGGGACGGAGCTGATGATCTGGTCGGAACACGCGAACTACGGGGGGGTCTACGACCGGATCTACGGTTACGACGGGCCGTGCGACGCCGCCGGCTACGCCTTCACCCCGAGCACCTGGTGGCAGCAGCGGCTCTCCTCCTTCCAGGTCCACGGCGGTTGCAACCGCTCGTACGCGAGCGGACCCAGGGGCAACGGCTCCTTCTACGGCCAGGTCCCCTACGTCGGCAACACGCTGAACGACGCCGTGAGCTACATCAAGGTCTGGAACGGCTGACCCCGGTCGTACCGCGCGGTGCGGAGCCGCCCGGGGCCACCGGCACGCCCCGGCCCTCGACCACCGCGCACGGGGCGCCTCCCGCACACCGGGCGGGGGCGCCCCTCGCGCGCCGGGCCCGTACGCCCGCCACGCCGTGGACGGGGCCGCGTGGGACGGGGCCGGCGTGGGACGGGCGGCCGCTACCCGATGCGCCGTCCCTGCCCGCGGCGGCACGGCGGGCCCGCCGGGATCGCCGTTCCACCGGCCGCGACCCGCGGCCGTCCACTTCCCGACCACGGGAGCTGCGTGCGCTATCCGGTATAGGCGGCGTGGTAGCGGAGGACCTCGTCGACGTGGTGCCGGACCCGATCGGGTACGCCGCCCTGCTCGATGACGGTGCGGTCGCTGGTGCGGTAGCCGGCCGCGATGAGCGCGGGCAGGTCCTTCGCGGGCATCCCCGCCTCCTTGAAGCGCTGGCCGAGCCAGCAGGTGTACCCGCTCATGGTGGCGATCGCGTCGGGCGGTGACATGTGGTCCTTGTCGCCGTCACCGTCGCCGTCGACGGCCCAGGCGCGGAACACCGACGGGGTCCACATGGCGATGCCGTACTCGTCGGTGCTCGGACGGGAGGCGTTCGCGTCGAAGCCGCTTTCGGCCTTCAGCAGTGCGGCGAGGAAGGCGGGAGTGATCTCCTCGTCGGTGCAGCGCCGGGCGGCTTGGGCGATGACGGGGCGGAGCGCCTCGGGTACGTCGGAGTCCGGGGGAATGTCGCCGGGCGCCGTGGTCCGCGTGGTGGTGACGGCGGGGGCGGGTGTGCGGGGACGGCCGTCGTCGAGGCCGCCGTGGAGAAGGACCGTCCCGGTGGTTACCGCGGCGGCCAGTGCGGCCAGTGCGGCGGCGGTGGCCGGGGCCGGGCGTCCCCTGCGGCGGTGGTGGTGTGTCCCGCCCGTCAGCTCCTCGATCCGCGTGGTGAGGGTTTCGGCCGTGTGGGGGAGGCGTGAGGCGTGGTCGGGGGCGAGGCAGTCGGCGATGAGGCGGCGCCAACCCTCGTCGAGGCCGGCGTCCAACCGCAGGGGCGCGGTGCCGCGCGCGTAGGCCTGGGCGGCGAGCGAGCGGGCCCGGGCGGTGGCGCCGGGGAACGGGTGCAGGCCGCCGGTGAGGACTTGGTGGGCCAGGACGCCGAAGGCCCAGATGTCGGCGGTCGGTCGGACGAGGGTGCCGCGGGGGCCGGTGCGTTGGGACCACCACTCGGGTGGCAGGTGGTCGAGGGTGCCCAGGGGCGGCAGGTGGGCGTGGCTGCCGTCGAGCTCCGCCGCCAGCCCGAAGTCGGCCAGCCATACCTGCCCGTTGGCGCCGAGCAGGACGTTGGCGGGTTTGAGGTCGCCGTGTACCCACTTCGCGCCGTGCATGTGAGCGAGCCCGGCGGCGGTTCCGCGCAGAACACGGTCGGCGTCCGCGAGCGGGCTGCCGGTGACGGCGGTGTCCAGCACGTCCTTCAGGCTGCCCTCGGCCAGGTCCATGACCAGGGCGACGGCCCCGTCCAGGGCTGGAAGGTGCGCGGGGGCGTCGACGGTGCACACGGCACGGGTGCGGATCAGGTGGGGGTGGTCGGCTTCGGAGCTGAACCGTACCTCCCGGTCGATGAGTTCGCCCAGTGCGGTCCTCTGGCCCGGTGCCAGGGCATCCGTCGGTAGCACCTTCACCGCTACCGGGGTGCCGTCGGCGACGGTACGGGCCGCGTACACGGTGCCCCAGCCACCGGAGCCGATGACCGCCCCGATCTCCCAGCCGCCGATGCGGAAGCCCTCCGGGAGACGGGGAGGCCGCGGTGTCCCCAGGGGCTCCCGGGCATCGGCCGCCGTCATGCGCGGGCCTGCCGCGGGGCGGGCCGCCCGGTGCCGCGGGGCGGGAGCAGGGCGAGGTGTTCCTCGCGGACCAGGCCGAAGCGGAGCGCGACGGAGGCCAGTCGGGCGCGTTTGGCCCCGGTGCGGGTCCGCTCGGCCGTGCCTTCGTCGTCGTGTTCGAGGCGCAGCTTGGTGGAGGCCAGGTAGTCGATGTGGTAGTTGACCGCCGAGCGCGTCAGGTCGCGGCAGGACTCCAGCGGGCGCAGCCGCTCCACGATGTCGCCGACGCCGGGCAGGGCGGTGTCGCAGGTGTCACGCAGTCGCTGCTCGCACAGGGCGACCAGGACGAGGAAGTACTTGGACGTGGGGTCCAGGGCGAAGGGGTGGACGGTGTGCTCCCCGGCGCCGTCGGCGGCTTCGCCGCTGAGGTAGGCGTGTTGCGGGGCGAACACCTTGAAGGCGGCGTTCCCCGACAGCGCGGGCAGCACCACGTGGGAGAACTCGAACGGCACGGGCGCGCCGAGGCGCCCGGGGGCCACGGTGATGTACTCGCCGGCGCCCTCCAGGTTCTCCACCACGTAGGAGACGCTCCGGCTGAAGTTGGACAACCGCCAGTAGTCGCCGGCCGCCTCCAGCCGGCCGGCACGGCGTGAGACGCCCGGGTCGGTCAGGAGGATGCCCACACCGCCGCCGGGCAGGCCGCGCCCGAAGTCGACGACGTCCCCCGGCCCCAGGTGCAGTAGCCCGGGCCTGCCGGTCCCGTCCGCGACGGGTCGCGCGGAGTCCGGCAACTGGACGATGATCGTTTCCATGCTGACTCCCGCGGCTCGGTCGCGTGGATTGTACGCGCGGTGTTCCGCGTGCCGAAGCCGTGCCCGGCACCGCCCCCGGGCCCGCTCCCGCGGTGGCACCGGCCGGCACCTCCACCGCGCCGGGACCCGTCGGACGGCCGGTGCCATCGGGGTGGTGGGATCCCGGGTCCGCGCGTGACCGGCTCGAACGTGCCCGTGGCGGGAACGGTGCGGGGCCTTCCGGTGTCGAACCGAGGGTACGGACGGAGTCGTCCCGGGCGTGCTCGCAGACGGACGGCCGCCGGTGACTTCCCGCCCCGATCACCGGCGAACCCGGCAACCCGCCTCGGGGAACGGGCTCCCCGGCTTGCCCCCGACGACCGGGCCGAGCCGGCGCGTGTGGCGGCCGTGGACCAGCCGGCGGTCGCGCGGGAGAACACGTCGACGGCGAAGACGACGTGGGCGATCCCGGACCGGGAGGAGGCACAGGTGAGGTCGGCTACCCGCCGCTGGTTCGGACGTGACGTCGTGGAGTCGCGTTGCAGCAGGTCATCAACCCTGTCTGGTGCGGATGGCGGCGCGGACACCGCGACCGCGGCGCGCCCCGAAGGCCGAGTCCGCGCACCAGCCGCGCGGCGGGGCAGTGGGCCGCGGCTGTGCCTCCGCGGCGACCGCCTCCACCGTGGCCCACCCGGTCGGACGGCCGGGGCGGACCTCAGCGACCATGCGCACCGCACGCTCACGAACCTCCGCGGGGCAAGGGGAAGGGCGGGCCGCCGACTCGATCAACGCCCTGGGCAACTGAGCCCCCAACAGGCCGGGAGCGCTTCGGCCCGGACGGAGAAGCGCCGAGGGACCCCCTTCCCCGGGGCGTCTCCTCCCGAGGGCGCTCCGCCCGGAAACGCGTACAACCTCCGATCGCCTCGGTGAGTCCCACCAAGCAGCGCGCGGGTGCGCTCAACGGCGTCAGGGGACGCCCGTACGGACCTCCAAGGGGACTTCTGCATGACTCACCGGACCACCGGCCGGGCCGGCGTGCTCGCGGCCGCCGTCAGTGCCGCGCTGCTCATACCCGCCGCCACCCCGGCCGCGGCCGCCACCCCGGCCGTGACCTGCGTGTCGACCAAAGCGGGCCTGGCAGCCAAACTGAAGAGGGACATCACGGCCGCCCTCGCGGTCCGCAAGGGCACCGTGGCCGTCGGCCTCTACGACCGCAGTACCCAGACCTCCTGCACCCTGCGGGCCACCACCGTCTACGACTCGGCCAGCACCGTCAAGGTCACCGTGCTCGCCGCGCTGCTGTGGGACGCCAAGAAGCACGACCGGTACCTGACGAGCACCGAGCAGTCGCTCGCCAAGGCCATGATCACCAGGTCCGACAACGACGCGACCAGCAAGCTCTGGAAGCAGCTCGGCATGACGAAGTTCAAGGGCTTCCTGAGGGCCGCCGGCATGACCAGGACCGTGCCGGGCCCCGGCGGCTACTGGGGCCTGACCCAGGAGAACGTCAGGGACGAGCAGAGGCTGTTGTCGCTCGTCACCGCCGGGAACAGCGTGCTGAGCGACAACTCCCGTCACTACATCCAGAAGCTGATGGGCGAGGTCATCCCCTCACAGCGCTGGGGCACCCCGGCCGGCGCCCCGTCCTCCGTCTCCGTGCGGGTCAAGAACGGCTGGGTGCAGCGCTCCACGCACGGCTGGCGCGTGCACAGCCTGGGCACCTTCAAGGGGGCCGGCCACGATTACATGATCACCGTGTTGACCCAGGACAACAGCACCATGGGATACGGCGTGACCACCATCCAGAACGTCGCCCGGGCCATCCACGGGGCCCTGGTGCCGACCGGGCCCGGTGTCACCCGCTTCACCCCGACGAGTCGGCCGAGCGAGGCGTTCGTCGCCGTGCCGCCGCAGGGCTGACGAGGCCTTCGTTCCGCGGCGGCGCGCCGGGGCGCCTCTCCGGGCAGGCCGCTCGGCTCGCGCGCGACGGGGGAGGCAACCAACCCGTGCCGTGGCCCCGGTACGTGGGGAGTCGCGCTCGCCGCCTCGTCGGACGGGCCGGGCCGCACCCCTCGGATGTGGACCCCGCCGCAACCGGGCGCACCCGCCGCCGGGCGACAGCCGCGGTCCTCGGCGCTCGCCCCCGGCGGTCCCGTCACACCGGAGGAGGGGGCGGGCCCGTCACCGGGTGAGGACCACCCCGGGGGAACCCGACCCCTCGGCCAGGGAAACCCCGGCCGCGGGGTCGCCCCCGCGGCCGGCGTCCGGGCGGGCAGCACCCGACGGCGCCCCGACCCGCATCACCCCGGACGACCTCTCCGCCCCCACCGGCGCCGGCATCCGCCGCCGGGCGAAGACAGGGCCGAGCCGTGCTCCACCCCGGTCCGCGCCTCCCGGGCCGGCCCCGTCGGGGCGCACTCCGGCCCTCTGCGCCAGCTCACCCCGGTCACCCCGGCCGACCCCGAGCATCCGGACCACACGGTGCGGATCCGGGCCCTGCGCCGCTGCCCGCGCCGGCGCAACGCGAACGCCCGCCACCCCGACGTACTCGCCGCCCAGCGCGAGGAACGCGCCCGCACCCGTGGCGAGAAGGGCGTCCGCCGGGGCGGACGGACGCCCCGTGTCCAACGCGGCCTGACCAGGAGCCGGTCCGGCACCCCCGGCACGTCACTAACCAACCCGCTGCATCGCTTTCCGGTGCCGTTCCACCATCGCGGCTCCGGACTCGCGGCGGGCCATCCTGCGCAGGACGGGTGGCGCGAGGAGCAGCCCGGCGACCGCCCAGGCGCCCAGCACGCCCGCTGTCTCCAGGTGCCGCCAGGATTCGCCGATCTCGGCGGCGACCGCACCGGCCGGCAGGAGCGCCGAGCGGAGCCCGAGGCCGAGCCAGTACACGGGGAAGACCTGCGCGACGACCTGCAGCCACTCCGGCAGATTCGACACGGGGAAGTAGATGCCGGAGATCGCGACGAGTCCCATCACCGGAAGCATCAGCAACCCGACGGTACGCGGGCTGTCGACGAGCGAGCCGATGACAGCGCCCACCGGCAGGGTCGCCAGGAGGCCCAGCGGCACCACCCACACCAGCGTCAGCAACGCTCCACCGCCCTGCCGGGCAACCCCGTCCACCAGGAACACGCCAACGGCGAAGGGGAGCGCCATGGAGACGAGAGCCACCCCCGAGACCGTGACGATCTTGCCGACCAGATGGCCGACCATGCCGTGGGGCACGGCCTTGGCACGCAGCAGGGTGCCGTCCTCGCGCTCGGCCGCCAGCAGCTGCGCCGTGGTCATCATCCCGGTGAACGCGAGCGTCATCCCCAGCATGCTCGGCAGCATGAACGCGCCGGCCGAGATGCCGGCGCCCTTCAGCGGATCGTCCCCGGCCAGGAACAGCGGCACGACGAGCAGGACCGTCCAGAGCACGTAACCGGAAACGTCCTGGCCGGTGGTGAAGGTCTGCCGAAGTTCCGTCCAGCCGCGCCGCACCCCTATTACCGCCGCGTACCACACCGGGCTCATCGCGCCCCCTCCCCGAAAGCGTGCACCGCTCGTTCACCGGGGACCTTCCCCGCCTCCAGCTCCCGCACCATCGTCAGGTAGGTGTCCTCCAGGCTCGCCCGGCGCACCTCCAGCCCGCCGATCGCCTCACCGTGCTCCTCGAACAGCCGGCGGACGAACCGGGTGGGCTCGGCCGTCGCCTCCTCGAAGGGCCGCCCGTCCCGCGTCCAGCGCACGGTGGCCTCGGCCGACGCCTGCCGCGACAGCTCCTCGGCCGAGCCGTCGGCCACGATCCGGCCACCGGCCAGGATGAGGATCCGGTCGGCGAGCCTCTCCGCCTCGGCGAGGTCGTGCGTGGTCAGCAGGATCGTGGTGTTCTCGTCCGCCAGCCCACGCACCAGGCCGTGGAACTCGTTCCTCGCCTCCGGGTCCAGACCTGCCGTCGGCTCGTCCAGAAACAGCACCTCAGGTCTGCCGACGATGCCGACGGCCACGTCGAAACGCCTGCGCTGCCCACCGGACAGGGTTCCGACCCGCTTGTCCGCCTGGTCGGCCAGCCCCACCGCGGCGAGGAGTTCGTCAACGTCCCACGGCCGCCGCACGAGGGCGGTGGAGTACGGCGCGTAGTACGAGCCGAGGCAGGCCAGCAGCTCCCGCACCCGCCACTTGCCGTGGTCGCGCCAGGACTGCAGGACGATGCCCAGGCGCGCGCGCCACCGCTCGTCCCCGCGGGCCGGGTCGGTGCCGAGGACGGTCACGTCGCCGGCCGAGCGCATCCGGAAGCCTTCCAGGACCTCGATCGTGGTCGTCTTGCCCGCGCCGTTCGGGCCGAGCAGCAGGACGACTTCGCCTCGCCGGGCCGTGAAGCCGACCCCCTTCAACACGTCCTGGCCGCGATAGCGCATCCGCAGCTCCCGCACGTCGATGACCGTGTCGCCCTCCGGCGGTGGGCTGCTCCCGGCCCCGGGCAAAGCGTGGGTGGTCGTCATCGGTGTTCCCCCGTCCATCTCGCGGTCCGTCCTGTGGGATCGGGTGCCCTGGGCCGCGCCGACGTCCGTGGTCACGGGACGTGTCCGCGGCTGTGGCCGCCGTTGCCCCCGACGGCAGCCGTTCGGGCCCTCCCGGCGAACACGTTACCGAACGGTTCGGGCGTCTCGTCCTGTTCCACCGGCCCGGCGAACGTTCCCGGACACTAGGCGGGCGCCGGCGCCGGCGGTGTCCCGGACGGCTCCTCCGGCCGGTCCGCCGCGGCCGGCTCCGCGCGGCGCGTGAGGTTGCGCACGTCCGGGACGAGCAGCACCAGCGCCGTCACCACCGTGACCAGCGCCGCGCACCCCCACAGGGCCGACGACCGCCCGACGAGGTCCGCTACCGGGCCCGCGACCGCCGTCGACAGGGGCAGCATCGCGGTCGAGCCGAACCAGTCGTACGCGGCGACCCGCGACAGCTTCTCCTCCGGGATCTCCTGGTGCAGCGAGGTCATCCAGGCCACCCCGAACACCTCGACCGCCACCCCGGACACGAACATCACCGCCGCCAGGCCGCCCACCGGCAGCGGCACGGCCAGCGCCGCCGACGGCAGGGCCAGCGGGAACACGCACACCGTGCCCGTCAGCAGCAGGCGGCGCGGCTTCCAGCGCGTCATCAGCAGCGCGCCGCCGAGCGTGCCCACGCCGAACGCGGCCAGGGCCAGCCCCCACGGCCGCGCGCCGCCCAGCGACTCCTGCGCGACCAGCGGCCCGTACACGGACTCGGCGGCGCCGACGACGGCGACGACGACGGAGAACTGCGCGACGACCGCCCACAGCCAGGGCCGGCCGACGAACTCGTCCCACCCCTCGCGCAGGTCGGCGAGGAGCCCGCCCCCGGGCGCGCGTTCGGGAACGTGGCTCACGTCCAGGAACACCCGCAGCGCGCCCGCCACGGCGAACGCCGCCGCGTCCACGGCGAGCACCCAGCCCGGCCCGAACGCGGCGACCAGCGCCCCGCCGAGCGCCGCCCCGCCGATGGCCGCGCCGCTCATGGCCATGCGGAACAGCGCGAAGGCGCGGCTCGCCTGCCCGCCGCCGACGCTGGACATCAGCATCCCCTCGGCGGCCGGGCCGAAGAACGCCTGGCCCGTGCCGCACAGCGCGGTCAGCAGCATCATCTGCCACAGCTGCGCCCGGCCGGTGAGCACGAGGACCGCGAAGACCGCCTGCGAGACGCAGTTCAGGGCGTTGGCGGCGACCATGACGCGGTGGCGCGGCAGCCGGTCGGCGACGGCTCCGCCGACGAGGAGGAACAGGACGAGCGGCAGCGTGCGGGCCGCGGCGACCAGACCCACGTCACCGCCGTCGCCGCCGGCCTCCAGCACCGCGAACGCCGCCGCCACCAGGGCGCCGTGGGAGCCCAGGCCGGTGACGACGGCGGCGGCGGTCAGCAGGAGGTAGTTGTGCCCCGCCCATTCCGGGCGGCGGCCGGGGCGGGGGCGGGGGGCGGCGGGGGACTTCACACCCGGACTATCCCCGGTGGTGGTCCCCGCCGACAAACGGATTGTCCGTCAGATCCGGCCGGTCCCTACGAGGCGGTCCCGACCAGCCGGACGGTGCTGAGGATCTTCCGGATCGTCTCGTCCGGGACCTCTTCCCTGACACCCGTGTTCGCGTACAGCACCCAGGAGACGAAGTCGCCCCTGGCGTTCTTGAAGGAGAACGCGATGGACTTGCCGTCCGTGTCGCACTTGTGCTCGTGCTTGGTGTTCAGGGCGGTCGCCGTGGCGACGTGGCCGCGCAGGCCGGACTTCGTGGTGTACGGCACGGCCTTGGTGATCTTGACGGTGTCCTTGGGCTCGGTCTGCGCGTACCCCGCCCACACCCAGCTGCCGGCCTCGTTGTACGCCGCCTCGGCGGTGTTCTTCGCGCCCTGCCCGCCCTTCGTGCCGGCCGTGGCGAGGCTCCACTCCTCGGCGGTGCCGTCCTTGTCGTCGTCGTACGTGCACCACTCGCTCTTGTAGCGGCCGGGCGCCGACATGGTGACGACGGGCGAGCCGTCCCCGGCCTTCTCGTCCTCGAAGCCGACGGCCAGGCCCGAGCCGAGCGCCTCCCAGTCCGGCGGGATGTCGAAGAGGGTGTCGCGCTTGGGGTTGTGGACGACCTTCCAGCCGGGGACGGACGGCGTGGGAGCCGCCGAGCCGTCGCGCGGGTTGCCGGAGGGCGACTGCGGGGGCTGCCCGACCGGCGCCGACGGCGCGGACGCGCTCCCGGACGGTGCCGGGCCGCCCCGGGCGGTGGACTGCTCCCCGTCGTCGCCGAGGACCAGGTAGCCGGTCACGCCGGCGGCGGCCAGGACGACGAGGGCCGCGACGATCGCGACGATCGTCGTCTTCTTCCGGTCGCCGTCCGGGGGGACCGGCGGACCGGGCGGCTGCCCGGGGACCGCGTGGTACGGGGCGGTCGGCTGCTGGTACGGGTTCGGCTGCTGGTACCCCGTCTGCGGGTACCCGGGCTGCTGGTACCCCGGCTGCTGGTAGGGGTTCGGCTGCTGGTACCCCGGCTGCTGGTAGGGGTTCGGCGCCTTCTGGTCCTGCGGGTTCTGCTCGCCCCCGGGCGGCTGCTGTCCTGGCCACATGGGCTGTAACCATAGAGGGGAGGGGTGGCGGGTGCCACGCCCGGCCCCGGCCGCCGCCTCGCCGGCAACCCCCGCCCGGCCGCCCCGGCCCGGCGCGGACAACCCCGCCGGGCGCGCCGGCGTCCCTTCCCCCGACCCCGGTCCGCATCGGCCGGGAGACCCCGTCCCGCGACCCGGTAGGCTGCCTGGCCCGGAGGTCACACGTCGAGATACGGAGGAACCGGCCTTGCACGTCCAGGAGTGGCTCGAGACCGTCCCCGCGGTCAGCATCTACATCCTGGTGGGTGTGGTGATCGGGCTGGAAAGCCTCGGCATCCCGCTGCCGGGCGAGATCGTCCTCGTCAGCTCCGCGCTCCTCGCCTCCCAGCACGGCGACATCGACCCGTACGTCCTGGGGGCCTGCGCCTCGGCGGGGGCGATCGTCGGCGACTCGATCGGCTACGCCATCGGCCGCAGGGGCGGACGGCCCCTGCTGGCCTGGCTCGGCGGGAAGTTCCCCAAGCACTTCAGCGAGGCCAACATCGCGCTGGCCGAGCGGTCCTTCCAGAAGTGGGGCGTGTGGGCCGTCTTCTTCGGCCGGTTCGTCGCCCTGCTGCGGATCTTCGCCGGGCCGCTGGCGGGCGTGCTGCGCATGCCGTACTGGAAGTTCCTCCTCGCCAACGTCTTCGGCGGCATCCTCTGGGCGGGCGGCACCACGGCGGTGGTCTACTCCGTGGGCGTCGTCGCCGAGGCGTGGCTGAAGCGGTTCTCCTGGCTGGGCCTCGTCCTCGCCGTGGCGGTGGGCCTCACCTCGATGCTCGTCCTCCGGCACCGCGCCGCGAAGGCGGCCGAGGAGTCCGGGGCCGAGCGCGCCGCCGCGGACGCCGGGACGCACCAGGACCCCGTCCCCGCCGCGGCCGACTGACGGGGACGGCGCCGGGCGCGCGCCGCGGGGCGCCGGTCAGCTCCCCGGGGCGTGGGCCTCGCGGTGCGCCAGGGACAGCTCCCGGTACATCGCGGCGTTCACCCGGATGCCCTCGCGCTCCTCGTCCGTCAGGGGCCGCCTGACCCTGGCGGGGACGCCCGCGACGAGCGAGCCGGGCGGGACCCGCATCCCCTGCGGGACGAGGGCCTGCGCGGCGACCAGGGAGCCCGTGCCGATGTGCGCGCCGTTGAGGACCGTGGCGCCCATGCCGATCAGTACGTCGTCCTCCACCGTGCAGCCGTGCAGGACGGCGTTGTGGCCGACCGACACGCGCTCGCCGACCGTCACGGGGAAGCCGGGGTCGACGTGCACCGTGCAGTTGTCCTGGATGTTGCTGTCCGCGCCGAGGACGATCGGTCCGCAGTCCGCGCGCAGCACGGCGTGGTACCAGACGCTGGACCCCGGCCCCATGGTGACCTCGCCGACCACGACGGAGGTGGGTGCGGCGAAGGCGGTGCCGGACACCTCCGGCTCCTTGCCGCCCACGCCGGTGATCAATGGCCGTTCCGTCATTCCGCCGCTCCCTCGTGCTCAGCCGGGCCCGTCGTCGTGCCCGGGGGAACCGTAGGCCACGCCGCCCGCCGCCGGGCCGGTGGGGTGAACGTCACGGCGCCGCGCCCCGACCGGCGGTGACCCCGCCCACCACCGCGGCCGGGTGTCCAAGGACGGGAACACGTTCTCCTTTCCGCCGCTCGCCGCCCGGCGCCGCCGGGCGCTCTCCGCCGCCGTGCGCCGCGGCCGGCGCCGCGTGCGGGAGACCGGGTCCGTCACCGCCGACCGCCCCGGAGGTTCCGCCGGATCGGCGCCGGCACCCGGCTCGCCTTCCCGCAGGGCACGGTCTTCGGCGAGGAGTGGATCGAGCCGGGCGAGCGCCGCGTCGTCGGCGAGCGGGTGACGCTCGGCGCCGGCATGGTGCCCGGCCTCGACCTCGGCCCGGGCCCCCGCGGCCCCCGGCGGCGCCACTCCGCCGGCCCGCCTGACTGGCCCCCCTCCCGCGGGGGCGCCCAGTATGGGGGGTGAGGTGTGATGGGGAAGTGTCCAGCGAAGGTGGCGCCGCGGCTGGGGCTCCGGGACTGCGGGCCGACCTCGCAGGCGGGGCCCCCGGTGCCGCGCGGCCGGCCGCCTGCGCGCCGGTGTTCGCCGGGGCCGTCCTGGCCGCCGTGTACGTCCCCAGCACGGGCG
>JAAXOU010000064.1 GCA_012396115.1 Streptomyces somaliensis DSM 40738
GGCTCCCGCATCCGGGTCGTACCCGCGTACGGGGCGGCGGCCCCGCCCCGGACCCGCGGGGCCGCCGTGCCGCGGGGAGGCGGGGCGCCGTGCCGCTCAGTACGCCGAGCCGGACACGCCCAGGGAGCCGGTCGGGTGCCAGACCGTCTTGGTCTCCAGGAACGCCGTGAGGCGGCCGGTGCCGGGGTCGGCGGTCCAGTCGGCGCCGCCTTCCCGGGGGCGCAGGACGCGCTTCAGGTTGTCGGCCGCCGCGACCTCCAGGTCGCGGGCGAGCCCGGGGTCCGCGCCCGTCAGGTCGAGGGCGTTGACGTCCTGGTGCGCGGCGAGCGGCGCGGCGATCTCCGCCGTGCGGCCCGACAGGATGTTCACGACCCCGCCCGGCACGTCCGAGGTGGCCAGCACCTCGGCCAGCGACAGGGCGGGCAGCGGGGCCCGCTCGCTGGCCACCACGACCGCCGTGTTGCCCGTGGCGATCACCGGGGCGACCACCGACACCAGGCCCAGCAGCGACGACTCCTGCGGGGCGACGACGGCCACGACCCCGGTCGGCTCCGGCACGGACAGGTTGAAGAAGGGCCCCGACACCGGGTTGGCGCCGCCGACGACCTGCGCCACCTTGTCCGTCCAGCCCGCGTACCAGACCCAGCGGTCCACGGCGGCCTCGACGACCTCGGCGGCCCTCGACTTCGACAGGCCCTCCGCGTGCGCCACCTCGCGGACGAACTGGCCCCTGCGGCCCTCCATCATCTCCGCGACCCGGTACAGGATCTGGCCGCGCAGGTACGCCGTGGCGCCGGACCAGCCGCCGAACGCCTTCCGGGCGGCCACGACCGCGTCCCGCGCGTCCTTGCGGGACGACAGCGGCGCGTTCGCCAGCCACTTGCCCTTGATGTCCGTCACCTCGTACACCCGGCCGCTCTCGCTGCGGGGGAACCTCCCCCCGACGTACAGCTTGTAGGTCTTGAAGACGCTCAGGCGGTTCTGCTCACCGGTGCCGCTCATCGGCGCTCATCCTCCGGGCTCGACGGGGCGAGGTACGCCTCCAGACCGTGCCGGCCGCCCTCGCGGCCGAAGCCCGACTCCTTGTAGCCGCCGAACGGCGACGCCGGGTCGAGCCTGTTGAACGTGTTGGCCCACACGACGCCGGCGCGGAGCCTGTCGGCGACCGCGAGCACGCGGGAGCCCTTCTCCGTCCAGACGCCCGCCGACAGGCCGTACGGGCTGTTGTTCGCCTTGGCGACGGCCTCGGCCGGCGTGCGGAACGTCAGTACCGACAGGACCGGGCCGAAGACCTCCTCGCGGGCGATCGTGTGCGCCTGGGTGACGCCCGTGAAGAGCGTCGGCGCGAACCAGTAGCCCCGCGGGGGCAGCTCGCAGGGGGGCGACCAGCGCTCGGCGCCCTCCGCCTCGCCGGTCTCGGCGAGCGCCGTGACGCGGGCCAGGTGCTCGGCCGAGTTGACGGCGCCGACGTCGGTGTTCTTGTCCAGCGGGTCGCCGAGGCGCAGCGTGGACAGGCGGCGCTTCAGGGCGTCGAGGAACTCGTCGTGCACCGACTCCTGCAGCAGGAGGCGCGAGCCGGCGCAGCAGACCTGGCCCTGGTTGAAGAAGACGCCCGTGACGACGCCCTCGACGGCCTGGTCGATCGGGGCGTCGTCGAAGACGATGTTGGCGCCCTTGCCGCCCAGCTCCAGCGTGAGCCTCTTGCGCGTGCCCGCGACCTGCCGGGCGATGGCCTTGCCGACGGCGGTGGAGCCGGTGAAGGCGACCTTGTCGACGTCCGGGTGCTCGACCAGGGCGGCGCCGGCGTCCCCGTACCCGGGGAGGACGTTGACGACGCCCCGGGGCAGGCCCGCCCGGCGGCACACGTCCGCGAAGAACAGCGCCGACAGCGGGGTGGTCTCGGCCGGCTTGAGGACGACCGTGTTGCCCGTGGCGAGCGCCGGGGCGACCTTCCACGCCAGCATCAGCAGCGGGAAGTTCCACGGGATGACCTGGCCGGCCACGCCCAGCGGCTTCGGGTCCGGGCCGAAGCCCGCGTGGGCGAGCTTGTCGGCCCAGCCCGCGTAGTAGAAGAAGTGCCCGGCGACCAGCGGCAGGTCGTGGTCGCGGGTCTCCCTGATCGGCTTGCCGTTGTCCAGGGTCTCCAGGACGGCCAGCTCGCGCGAACGCTCCTGGATGATCCGCGCGATGCGGAAGAGGTACTTGGCGCGCTCGGAGCCGGGCAGCGCCGACCACTTCCCGAACGCCTTCCGGGCCGCGCGCACGGCCCGGTCCACGTCCTCGGCACCGGCCCGGGCGACCTCGGAGAGGACCTCCTCGGTGGAGGGGGAGACGGTCTTGAAGACCCCGCCGTCCGCCGCGTCGGTGAACTCGCCGTCGATGAACAGGCCGTAGGACGGCGCGATGTCGACGACCGAGCGGGACTCGGGGGCGGGTGCGTACTCGAATGCGGATGCCATGGTGATCAGTCCACCGTCACGTAGTCGGGACCGGAGTACCGGCCGGTGGCCAGCTTCTGGCGCTGCATGAGCAGGTCGTTCAGCAGGCTCGACGCGCCGAAGCGGAACCAGCGGTCGTCCAGCCAGTCCTGGCCCGCGGTCTCGTTGACCAGGACCAGGAACCTGATCGCGTCCTTGGAGGTGCGGATGCCGCCCGCGGGCTTCACCCCCACCTGGACGCCCGTGCGGGCGCGGAAGTCGCGAACGGCCTCCAGCATCAGGAGCGTGTTGGCGGGGGTGGCGTTGACCGCCACCTTGCCGGTCGAGGTCTTGATGAAGTCCGCGCCCGCGAGCATGCCGAGCCAGGAGGCGCGGCGGATGTTGTCGTACGTGGAGAGCTCGCCGGTCTCGAAGATGACCTTCAGCCGGGCACCGCCGCAGGCCTCCTTCACGGCGCGGATCTCCTCGTACACCTTCAGGTACCGCCCCGCGAGGAAGGCGCCCCGGTCGATCACCATGTCGATCTCGTCCGCCCCGGCGGCGACGGCGTCGCGGGTGTCCGCGAGCTTCACGTCGAGCGCGGCGCGGCCGGCGGGGAAGGCGGTGGCGACGGAGGCGACCTTCACCTCCGTCGAGCCCGCCGCGGCGAGGGCGGCCCTGGCGGTCGCCACCATGTCGGGGTAGACGCAGACGGCGGCCGTGTGCGGCGTGGTGCGGTCGGTCGGGTCGGGGCGGACGGCCTTGGCGGCGAGCGCCCGGACCTTGCCCGGGGTGTCCGCGCCTTCGAGCGTCGTCAGGTCGATCATCGAGATGGCCAGGTCGATGGCGTACGCCTTGGCCGTGGTCTTGATCGAGCGCGTACCGAGGGCGGCGGCGCGCGCCTCCAGTCCGACGGCGTCCACACCGGGCAGCCCGTGGAGGAAGCGGCGCAGTGTGCTGTCGGACGAGGTCACGTCAGCGAGTGCATTGGTGGGCATGGTCACCAGGGGAGCATATCTACGCGCGTAGCGGCCTGTACAGCCCGGAGTGCGGAGACGGCGTCCACGGGTGCACAAGCCCCAGGTGGGCACGGGGGCGGGTGAGCCGCGTCACGCCCTGGGGGTACGGGACGGGCGGCGCGGGCGGGGCCGCGGGGTCCGGCAGGCGCCGGGCGGCGGCGGGCTCGGGGCCGCGGGGCGCCGGCGGGGGGTCCACCGGCCCGGACAACGGAAGAGGCGGGAGCCGGTGCTCCTCGCCACTCTCAACGTATAGCCCACCGGAGGGCTTGCGGCAAGGCCCCGGTGAGGGCGCACAATCACGGCTCCACACCGGAAGCTGCGGGATTGCGAGATTCACGAGACATGAGTGCCTTCGTCCAGGGCGGGCCCCACGCCACGCGCGCGTTCGACCTGCCCGACCGGCTCGCCCACAAGGCCGACCCCGCGCTGACCGCCCGCGACGAGGAGCACTTCGCGGCGGTCGCGGAATGCCTGGAGCAGTCGGTCGCCGACCTGTCCGACCGCCTCGACGCCATGCGCAGGGCGCCCGGCGGCGCCGGCCGGGAGGCGATGGAGCGGGATATCGAGGTCCACCGGCTGACCGCCCGCCTGCGCACCCTGCGCCGCTTCGGCCTGGACCTGTGCCTGGGGCGCATGGTCGGCGCGGACGACCCGGAGCCCGTGTACGTGGGACGGCTGGGCCTCACCGACGGCGCCGGCCGCCGCCTGCTGGTGGACTGGCGCTCCCCGGCGGCCGAGCCGTTCTTCGCGGCGACCCACGCCGACCCGATGGGCCTGGCGAGCCGCCGCAGGTACCGCTGGGTCCGCGGCCGGGTCGGCGACTACTGGGACGAGGTGTTCACCGCCGAGGGGCTGGAGGGCAGCGCCGCCCCGGACGACCAGTCCGCCTTCGTCGCCGGCCTGGGGGCCGACCGGTCGGACCGGATGCGGGACGTGCTGGCCACCATCCAGGCGGACCAGGACGCCGTCATCCGGGCCGGGTCGCGCGGGACCCTCGTCGTGGACGGCGGCCCCGGTACCGGCAAGACCGTCGTCGCCCTGCACCGCTCCGCGTACCTGCTGTACTCCGACCCCCGGCTCGGCCACCGCCGGGGCGGCGTGCTGTTCGTGGGCCCGAGCCGCCCGTACCTGGCGTACGTCGCCGACGTGCTCCCCGGCCTCGGCGAGGAGGGGGTGCGCACCTGCGTCCTGCGGGACCTCGTCGCGGAGGGCGCCCGGGCGGTCCCCGAGGCCGACCCGGAGGCGGCCCGCCTCAAGTCGTCCGCGGACATGGTGAGGGCGGTCGAGAAGGCCGTCGCGTTCTACGAGACGCCCCCCGCCGAGGGCCTGACGGTCACCACGCCGTGGGGCGGGGTGCGGCTGACGCCCGAGGACTGGGCGGAGGCGTTCGAAGCGGCGGAGCCCGGCGTGCCGCACAACGAGGCACGGGGGCCGATCTGGGACGAGCTGGTCGGGATCCTGCTGGACAAGCACGGCGGGGACGTACCGGCCGAGCAGTTCCGCCGCGCGCTGCGGCGGGACCGGGAGCTGACCGGGGCCCTTGGCGCCGCGTGGCCGCTGATCGAGGCGGCCGACCTGGTCGGCGACCTGTGGACGGTCCCCGCGTACCTGCGGATGTGCGCGCCCTGGCTGGGCCCCGAGGACGTACGGAGGCTCCAGCGGGCCGACGCGCGGGCGTGGACGGAATCCGACCTGCCGATCCTGGACGCGGCCCGGCAGCGGCTCGGCGACCCGGCGGCGGCCGTGCGCGAACGGCGCCGCCGGGCCGCCGTCGCCGCCGAACGCGAGCGGATGTCCGCCGTCATCGACGACGTGATCGCGGCCGACGCCGACGGCGAGGGCGCGGTGGCGATGCTGCGCGGGCAGGACCTGCGGGACGCCCTCGTCGACGAGTCCGCGCTGCCCGGCGCCGAACCGGACGCCCTGGCCGGGCCGTTCGCGCACGTCGTGGTGGACGAGGCGCAGGAACTGACGGACGCCGAGTGGCAGATGCTGCTGCTGCGCTGCCCGTCGCGGAGCTTCACCGTCGTCGGGGACCGGGCCCAGGCCGGGCGCGGGTTCACGGAGTCGTGGCGGGAGCGGCTGGGGCGGGTCGGACTCGACCGGGTCGAGGTGGCGTCGCTGACCGTCAACTACCGGACGCCGGAGGAGGTCATGGCGGTGGCCGAGCCGGTCATCCGGTCGGCGGTCCCCGACGCCAACGTGCCGGTGTCCGTCCGCAGCGGCGGCGCCCCCGTGCGGTACGGCTCCGTCGACGAGCTGGACGGGATCCTCGACGACTGGCTCGGCGCGCACGCGGACGGCGTCGCCTGCGTCATCGGCGCCCCCGGCTTCCGGGGCCGGCCCCGCGTCCGGTCGCTGACCCCGCGGCTGTCGAAGGGCCTGGAGTTCGACCTGGTGGTCCTCGTGGACCCGGAGCGGTTCGGCACGGGCGTGGCGGGGGCGGTGGACCGCTACGTGGCGATGACCAGGGCGACCCGGCGGCTCGTGGTCCTGTCCAGCCGCTGAGCGGCGCCGGGGCCGGAGCCGCCGGCCCGTCTCCGGGCCCCGTGGAACGGCGGGGCCCGGGAGGCGCCGCCCACCGCGGTCGCGGCGGAGGGGGCGCCCCGGCGGTTTGCGCGGCACCCCCTCCCGGCGGCGGACTGGGCGGACTGGGCGGGCTCGTGGGAGCCCGCCGGGCTCGGCGGGCTGGCAGGGCTGGTGGATCTTGTAGGTCTCGTGGGGTCCGCCTGAGCCGGGCCCCGTCGCCCGCTCCCGGGTCCGGGTCCGGTTCCGCCCGCCCGTCCCGGGTGCCGGTCAGCCGCGGCCGTCGCCCCGGACGCCTTCGCGGGCGGCCCCGCGGTGGACGCCTCCGGCCCCGCCCGGTGCCGTGGCCGGGCGGCGCACTGGTGATCGGCCCCCTGCCGGTCGTACCTCCGGGACGGGCGCCCCAGTGGCCACCGCCCCCGCGGATGCCGGGATCGAGCAGGGCGGGCGGGGCGCCGCCCCTGGCGAACGCGCGGTGCGGCGTTCGGCGGGGCACGCCCGGCCCCTCACCTCGGACGGCGGAGGCGCTCACCCCACGGGGTCGGCCTCCGGGACGGGCGGGGCCGGGGCGGGCGCCGTCCCGTCCGTGTCCGGAAGCCCGCCCGGCGCGGCGGGGTCCTCCCGTACGAGATCCAGCTCGGCCCACACCGTCTTCCGTGGTACCGGCCCCTCCGCCACGCCCCACCGGTCGGCCGACGCGGCGACGATCAGCAGGCCGCGTCCGCTCTCGCCGTCGGTCGGAGGGGCTTGCGGTGTGGACGTGGGTACCGCCTCGGTGCGCGTGTCGGTCACCTCGACGCGCAGGACGCGATCGGCGTCCGTGAGGCGCAGGGCGAGGAGGAAGCCCCGACCGGGCACGCGCCCGTGCAGGGCCGCGTTGGCGGCGAGTTCGGCGACTACCTGGAGGGCGTCGTCAGCGCGTTCGCACGTCACGCCGCGTTCGCGCAACCACACGGCGGCCAGCTTCCGCCCGAGCCGGACGCCCGCGCGCGAGGGGTGCAGCTTCATGCTCAAGTCGTCTGACCGGGTGGGAAGGCGGGGAGAATCGTGGTTCATGTCCACGAGGACACCGCGCTCCGCCCGCCGAGCGCAGGCGCGACCCCGCGGCGCGTACACGGTTTGCACATGGTGCAAATGCTGTACAACCGCGCGTGGTGGAAAGGGCCTTGCGAGGACAATGAGGTCCACAGGAGGTGAGCGGTGGACAGCACCCATCCGATCTGGCGCTCAGCGGCTATGCGCGACGCCCTCGCCCGTCGGGACGCCGGTGCGATCGTCCGGCTGACCCGTCGCGCGGCCGACATCACGCTCGCCGAACTGGGCAGGCAGGTCGGCTACACCGCCGCCTCGCTGTCCCGGATGGAACGCGGAAAGCAGCCGATGCGGGACGTCCTGCTCCTCCAGCGGATCGCCGACTGCCTGGACATCCCGCCGTACCTGCTCGGTCTCGCGCCGCGACATGGAGGAGGGACGCCAGACCGGACCGGCACCACTAGGGTGGGGACGCACACCCTGTCCGGCGAAGGGGGAGACGACCCGGTGCGACGCCGACACCTCCTGGCGGCCCTGGCCGGAGCCACCACCAGCGCCGTCCTCCCCCCGACGGCCGCCGCTCACACCCCGCCGCCGAGTCTGTCCGGTCTGGAAGACCTCCTCCTCCACCGCCATCACGGCCAAGCACTCGCCGTGGACCCCACGCCCTCCACCGTCACCGCGGCGGTGCACGCCTCCCGGCGGGACTTCAGCGACTGCCGGTACGACGCTCTCGCCCGCGCGCTCCCGGGCCGGATCGCACTCGCCCAGGCCCTCAGTACGGGCGGGCACACGGAGCAGGCGGCGACCGCGGTCGCCGAGCTCTACACCACGGCGACCCGGCTCTGCATCAAGCTCGGCGAGGACGGACTGGCCGCCGTCACCGCCGACCGCGCCCTCACCGCGGCCCTCGGCGGCGCGGACGCCCTCACCGTCGCCGAGGCCCACCGCATGGTCTCCTCCGCGTGGCGCCGCCAGGGACGCCACGCCCGCGCCACCGACATCGCCGTCGCCGCCGCGCGGCAGCTGGCCGCCGACCGCACCTGCGACGCCACCGAACGGCTCTCCGTACAGGGCAACCTGTACGCCACCGCCGCCTACACCGCCGCCAAGCAGGGCGACCGGCACACCGCGCACGCCCTCATCGCCGAGGCGGGGGCGACCGCCGGCCGGCTCGGCCGCGACGCGCAGCTCCGCGGCGGTGTCTTCGGCCCCGGCCAGGTCCTCCTCCACCGGATCTCCGTCAGCCACCTGCTCGGCGACGCGGGCCAGGCCGTCGAGCTCGCCCGCCGCGTCGACCCCGCCGCCCTGCCCACCACCGAGCGACGGGCCCGGTACTGGATCGACGTGGCCCGCGCCTTCGACCAGTGGGGCAAGCCCGACCGCTGCTACCGGGCCCTCCTGGCCGCCGAACGGTCGGCGCCCCAGGAGGTCCGCCGCGACTCGGTCCGGACCCTGACCACCGGGCTCCTGCGCCACGACCGCGCCCTCCCCGGCGTACGCGCCTTCGCCCACCGCACCGGCGCCCTCGTGTGACGGGCGCCCGCTCCCGGTTCCGCCCGCCCGTCCCGGGTGCCGGTCAGCCGCGGCCGTCGCCCCGGACGCCTTCGCGGGCGGCCCCGAGGTGGACGCTTCCGGCCCCGCCCGGTGTCGTGGCCGGGCGGCGCACCGGCGATCGGTCCCCTGCCGGCCGTGCCTCCGGGGCGGGCGCCCCGGTGGCCACCGCCCCCGCGGGCGCCCGGGACTGAGGGGGCTCGGCCGACCCGACGGATCGGCGCCGCCCCGGTCGGGTGGCCGCTCACACCGGTCGCCGGACCGCGCTCCCGACGGGTGACCGGCGCGGCGGCGGCTCACACGGCGTCCGCGCAGTGCCGGGAGACCTGCCGCAGCGCGTCCAGCAGCGCGGGCGGGCCCTCCACCGAGAACGGCAGGCCCAGCGCCGCGAGGTACACGGCCAGCCTCAGCGGCGTGGCCGCGCCGATGTGCAGGAGGCACCGTTCGCCGTCGAGGTCCTCCACCCGGGCCACCGGCGGCACCAACTCGCCGACCCGCGCGGCCGGCGCGCGGACGGTCGCCACCGTACGGCAGGGGCCCAGTGTCGAGGCCACGCCCCTGGTCACCATCTCGACCGCCTCCCCCGGACGCAGGGGCCGGCCCGTGAACGACGGGCCCGGCGGCGTACGGGGCGTCAGCCGGTCGACGCGGAACGTCCGCCAGTCGGCGCGTTCCACGTCCCACGCCACCAGGTACCAGCGCCGCCCGGTCGACACGAGCCGGTGCGGTTCGGCGTCACGCGTGGTGGTCGTGCCGTGGTGGTCGCGGTAGCCGAACCGCACCCGCCGTCGCTCCCGGCAGGCGGCCGCCAGCGCGGCCAGCACGTCCGGGTCCACGGGCGGACCGCTGCCGGGGAGCGGCACCGTGGAGGCCGCCAGGGCGGACACGCGGGGTCGCAGCCGGGCGGGAAGCACCTGTTCGAGCTTGTCGAGCGCGCGGAGCGCGGTCTCCTCGATGCCGTCCACCGCCTGGACCGCGGCGGTACGCAGGCCGATCGCCGCCGCGACGGCCTCCTCGTCGTCCAGCAACAGCGGCGGCAGCCGGGCGCCCGGCCCCAGGCGGTAGCCGCCGGCCGTACCCGAGACGGCCGTCACCGGGTAGCCGAGGTCACGGAGCCGTCCGACGTCGGAGCGGACGGTCCTCGCACTGACGCCGAGCCGGCGGGCCAGCTCCGGTCCCGGCCAGTCGACACGGCTCTGGAGCAGTGACAGCAGCCGCAGCAGCCGTGCGGCGGGATCCCTCCTCGTCATGCGGCCCAGTCTCGCGTGCCTCGCGGAAGCCCTGTTTCCGCGAGGGCTGCCATGGTGTGGTCTCGTCTTGCGGCACGTGTACGGAAGGGGACCCCCATGCGGGCGGCACTGGTGACGGGCGGGTCGCGCGGGATCGGGCGCGCGGTGGTCGAGCGGCTCGCGGGCGACGGGGCCACGGTGGTGTTCGGGTACGTCTCCGACGAACGCGCGGCCCGCGAGGTGGAGGAGGCGTGCGGCGGGCGGGCCGTCGCCGTACGCGCCGACCTGGCGCGGCCGGACGGGGTGGAGCGACTGTTCGCCACGGCGGACGCGGTCTTCGCCGACCGGGGCGCGGGCCGGCTGTGGGCCTTGGTGAACAACGCGGGCGTCATCGACCACACACCGGTCGGCGAGTTCGCCCCGGACGTGTTCGACCGGGTCATGGCGGTCAACGCGCGTGCCCCGTTCCTCGCGGTGCGGGAGGCGGCCCGCAGGATGGGCGAAGGCGGGCGGATCGTCACGGTCTCGTCCACCGGCACCGCGTGGCCCAGCGCGGGTGAGGCGGTGTACGCGGCGAGCAAGGCGGCGGTCGAGCAGCTCACCCGGGTGGCGTCACGGGAGCTGGGGCGGTGCGGGATCACGGTCAACGCGGTGTCACCCGGCCCCACGGACACGGACATGCTGCGCACCGGTGCCCCGCCGGAGGCGGTGGCGGGAGCGGCGCACATGACGGCTCTGGGCCGGGTGGGCACCCCAGCGGACATCGCGGCCGTGGTCGCGCTGCTGCTCGGCCCCGACGCGGCCTGGCTGACGGGTCAGAACCTCGTCGCCGACGGGGGCCTGGTGTGAGAGTGCCCCGGTGGCCGGACGGGGCCCCGCCGCCGGGGCGCCCTCGTCGCCCCGGGGCGTGAGTCCGGCCCCGGGGCCGGGGGGATGACCGGCCGGGAACCCGGCGGTGCGGCCGGAGGCGCCCGCCGCGCGCGTCCGGCGGGGACCCCCCCGGTGCAGGGGCCCCGTAGGGGCCGTGAGGCACAATCGGCCCATGACGAGTCCTGAGCGGCCCGGAGAGTCCGGGACACCGTACGAGCCCGCCTACGCCGACCGCTCCTACCGGTCGCCGATGGCCATGGCGGGCGGTGCGCTGCTGCTCGGCATCGGCCTGTGGATGGGCGGCGACGCCCTGCTCCGCGGAGACGGCCGCACGCCCTGGACGGCGGCGGCCGCCCTGCTGCTGGGCGTGCCGCTGGTGGTCGCCTTCACCTTCCGGCCCGCCGTCTTCGCCGGCGACGACCGGATGCGCGTGCGCAACCCGTTCCGCACCATCGTCCTCCCCTGGGCCGCCGTGGCGACGGTGCGGGCGACGTACTCGACCGAGGTCGTGACCCGGGACGGCACCAGGTACCAGCTGTGGGCGGTGCCCGTCTCCATGCGGCAGCGGAAGCGCGCCGCGCGCGGCGGCGACGGGGCCTCCGCCGGCACCGAGGACACCCTCCGGGAACTGCGGGAGCTCGCCGAGCGGAACGCCGCCCGCCCCACCGCGGGCGGCGAGCCCGAGGTCCGGTGGGCGTACGAGGTCATCGCCCCCGCCCTGCTCGGCCTGGCCGCCCTGGTGGTCCTGCTCGCCACCGGGTGAACGGCCGGGGGCGCCCGGGACACCCGCGGGCCCGCGGATCCGCGGGCCCCGCGTCGTACGAGGAGCGGACGCCTGTACCGCGCCTCCCCTACGGGCCGGAGGCTCCGCGCCGCGCCCCGCGTACGGACGGGTCGCGCGTCCACGGCACCCCGTGTATGGCTCGCGCCTCCATAGCGCCCCCGTACGGGTCGCGCGTCCAGGCGCCCCGCGCACGGCCCGCACGTCCACGGCGCCCCGTACGGGTCGGGCGTCCAGGGATCCCCGCGTACGGCTCGCGCGCCCACGGCGCCCCCGTACGGGTCGCCCCCTCGCCGTCGTGCGGCTCAGATGCCCGCGGCCGCCGCCAGGTCGCGCTTCACCGCGTCCAGCGTCCGGGCCGCCCGCGCCCGCGCGTCCGGCAGGGAGGCGGCGTCCGGGACCGGGACGACGACCTCCAGGTAGCACTTCAGCTTGGGCTCCGTCCCGCTCGGGCGGACGATGACCCGCGCCGCGTACTCGCCCTGCAGGTGGTACCGCAGGCCGTCCGTGGCCGGCAGGTCGCCGGAGCCCCGCGCCAGGTCCTCCGCGCTCGTCACCGCCAGGCCCGCCAGCTCCGGCGGGGGCGCCTCCCGCAGCCGGCGCATCGCGTCGGTGATCACGCTCAGGTCCCGGACGCGGACCGACAGCTGGTCCGTCGCGTGCAGGCCGTGCTCGACGGCCAGGTCGTCCAGCAGGTCCGACAGCGTGCGGCCCCGCTCCTTCAGCTCCGAGGCCAGCTCCGCGACGAGCAGTGCCGCCGTGATGCCGTCCTTGTCGCGCACGCCCTCCGGGTCGACGCAGTACCCGAGCGCCTCCTCGTAGCCGTAGCGCAGGCCCTCCACGCGGGCGATCCACTTGAAGCCCGTCAGCGTCTGCGCGTACCCCACGCCCCCCGCCGCCGCGATCCGGCCCAGCAGCGACGAGGACACGATGGACTCCGCGAACACGCCCTTCGCGCCCTTGCGCACCAGGTGCTCCGCGAGCAGCGCGCCCACCTCGTCGCCGCGCAGCATCCGCCACCCGGCCGCGGCCGACGCGTCCGGCACGGCCACCGCGCAGCGGTCCGCGTCCGGGTCGTTGGCGACGACGAGGTCCGGGCCCGTCTCCCGCGCCTTCGCGAAGGCCAGGTCCATCGCGCCCGGCTCCTCCGGGTTGGGGAAGGCGACCGTCGGGAAGTCCGGGTCCGGCTCCGCCTGCTCCTCCACCGGCACCGGCGCGGGGAAGCCCGCCCGTGCGAACGCCGCCGGCAGGACCTCCCCGCCGACGCCGTGCATCGCCGTGTACACGACCCGCGCCGTGCGCGGGGTGCCCGGCGTCAGGACGTGGTCCGTACGGGCCAGGTACGCCTCCAGGACCTCCTCGCCGAGGACCTCCCAGCCGCCCTCGGCGCGCGCCACGTCCGCCAGCGACCGCACCGCGGCGATCTCCGCGGCGATCTCCGCGTCCACCGGGGGCACGATCTGCGACCCGTCGCCCAGGTACACCTTGTAGCCGTTGTCGCGGGGCGGGTTGTGGCTCGCGGTGACCTCGACGCCGGCGACCGCGCCCAGGTGCCGGACGGCGTACGCCAGGACCGGCGTCGGCAGCGGGCGCGGCAGCAGCGCCGCCCGCAGCCCCGCGGCGGTCATCACGGCGGCCGTGTCGCGGGCGAAGTCGGCCGACTTGTGGCGGGCGTCGTACCCGATCACCACCGGGCCGTCGTCCCCCCGCCCCCTCGCCCTCAGGTACGCGGCGAGGCCCGCCGCGGCGCGGATGACCACCGAGCGGTTCATCCGCATGGGTCCCGCGCCCAGCTCGCCGCGCAGCCCGGCCGTGCCGAACTGCAGGGTGCCGGCGAAACGGGCGGCGAGCTCGTCAAAATCCCGATCGGCGAGGAGCCGCGCCAGCTCGCCGCGGGTCTCCTCGTCGGGGTCCTCGGCCAGCCACGCCTCCGCCTGCGCGACGAGGTCCTGCTGCCGGTGCTGCTGCGGCTTCTGCTGCACGGGGTCCGCCTCCCTGGTCTGGTGTCGTCGTACGCGGTCCGGACGCGCGCGGTGCGCGGCCGGGTGGGTGGGGCCGGGCGGCCGGTGAGGGCGGGCGTCCGGCCGCCCGCCGGGTACCCGCCCCTTCGCGCCTGTCGCGCCCTTCGCGCCCGTCGCGGCCGCGCCGTCCCGT
This sequence comes from Streptomyces somaliensis DSM 40738, assembly GCA_012396115.1. Classification (GTDB taxonomy): domain Bacteria; phylum Actinomycetota; class Actinomycetes; order Streptomycetales; family Streptomycetaceae; genus Streptomyces; species Streptomyces somaliensis. The sequence goes on from JAAXOU010000064.1 coordinate 13,583, forward strand.
GCGGGGCCGGCCCGGGCCGCGACGGGCCGGGTCAGATGCGCTCCAGCACGCGCGTGAGCAGCTCGCCCATCCGCGCGGCCGAGTCGCGGCCCGCCCGGAGGACCTCCTCGTGGTTGAGCGGCTCACCCGAAAGGCCCGCGGCCAGGTTGGTGACGAGGGAGATGCCGAGGACCTCCGCGCCCGCCTCGCGCGCCGCGATGGCCTCCAGCACCGTGGACATGCCGACCAGGTCGCCGCCGAGGACGCGGACCATGTTGATCTCGGCCGGGGTCTCGTAGTGCGGGCCGGGGAACTGGACGTAGACGCCCTCCTCCAGGGACGGGTCCACCTCCTTGCACAGGGCGCGCAGCCGCGGCGAGTACAGGTCGGTCAGGTCGACGAAGTTGGCGCCCTCGATGGGGGAGGCCGCCGTCAGGTTGATGTGGTCGCTGATCAGGACCGGCTGGCCGGGGCGCATGCCCTCGCGCAGGCCGCCGCAGCCGTTGGTGAGGACGACCGTCCCGCAGCCCGCCGCGGCGGCGGTGCGCACGCCGTGGGCGACGGCGGCGACGCCGCGGCCCTCGTAGAAGTGCGTGCGCCCGAGGAAGACCAGGGCGCGCTTGCCGCCCACGCGGTACGAGCGGATCCGGCCGCCGTGTCCCTCGACGGCCGGCGGGGGGAAGCCGGGCAGCTCGGTGACCGGGAACTCGGCCTCCGGGACGCCGAGCGCGTCGGCGGCCGGGGCCCAGCCGGAGCCCATCACGAGGGCGACGTGGTGGGTCTCGGCGCCGGTCAGCTCGCGCAGGCGCGCGGCGGCGCCCGCGGCGGCGGTGCGGGGGTCGTCCCGGTGCTGGTCCGGGGTAGCAGATGCGTTCACGCGGACGAGGGTAACCCTTCCCGGCCTACGCGCGTAGATGGCGGGGGCGGCAATGTCCGCACCGTGGCGCCGGGGCCTTCGGCGGGCCGGGCGGCCCGGGGGTCAGCAGGGGCGCTTGCGCAGTTCCATCACGTAGTCGTGGGGGGCGCCGGCGGACTCGGCGGCGTCGGCGATCTCGCCCAGGTAGCGGGCGGAGGGGAGGCCCCCCTCGTACCCGTTGAGGACGTACGCCCAGGCGGGCTCCTCGCCGTCCAGGGTGTGCACGCGGACCCGCATGCGCCGGTAGACGTCGAGGCCCACGCCCTCCCAGCGGTCCATCGAGTCCTCGTCCATGGGGGCGATGTCGTACAGCGCGACGAAGACCTGCGAGCGCGGGGCCTCGACGATGGTGGCGAGCGCCCCCTCCCAGCCCATCTGCTCACCGCCGAACGTCAGCCGCCAGCCGTTCAGCCAGCCCGTGCCGCGCAGCGGGGAGTGCGGGGCGCGGCGCGTCATCAGCCGCGCGTCGAGGTTGCCGGCGTACGCGGCGTAGAGCGACATGGCACCGAGGGTACGGGAGGCCCCGCCCCGCGTGCCTGCGCACCTCGCATCCGGGCTTCCGCACCACCGGCCCCGGCACGCCCCTCCCGTACCCCGGGGCCGTTTCCCGGGCCGTCCCCGGGGCCGCCCCCCTGGGCCGCGCCCGCGCCGCCCCGTGCCGCACCCGGAGGTTCCGCCCCTCCCACCGCCCCGGGCGGGGCGGCGGGGGAGACCCGGAGGTGAGGCGGGGGGCGGGGTGCGGGAGAATGTCACCGGATCGAACAGTGCGGGACAATGACGTACGTACTCCCAACCCATGAGGACAACCCCGACCCCCTGGGCCCACCCGTCCGCGGGGTCGCGTGACGAGAGCGCGAGGCGTGACCCCAGTGACCCGGATCGTGATCATCGGTGGCGGACCCGGCGGATACGAGGCGGCCCTGGTGGGCGCCCAGCTCGGCGCGGAGGTGACCGTCGTCGACCGCGACGGCCTCGGCGGGGCGTCCGTCCTGACGGACTGCGTCCCTTCGAAGACCCTCATCGCGACGGCCGAGGTCATGACGACCTTCGACTCCTCCTACGAGGAGCTGGGCATCATCGTCGCCGACGACACCCCCTACGAGGAGCAGGCCGCCCGCGTCGTCGGCGTCGACCTCGGCAAGGTGAACCGCCGGGTGAAGCGCCTCGCGCTCGCCCAGTCGCACGACATCGCCGCCTCGGTCACCCGCGCCGGCGCCCGCGTGGTGCGCGGCCGCGGCCGCCTCGACGGGGCGCAGGAGCTCGACGGCTCGCGCCGCGTCGTCGTCACCGCCGCGGACGGCACGGAGGAGACCCTCACCGCCGACGCCGTGCTCGTCGCGACCGGCGGCCACCCCCGCGAGATCCCCGACGCCCGGCCCGACGGCGAGCGCATCCTCAACTGGACGCAGGTCTACGACCTCGACGAGCTGCCCGAGGAGCTGATCGTGGTCGGCTCCGGCGTGACCGGCGCCGAGTTCGCCGGCGCGTACCAGGCGCTCGGCTCGCGCGTCACGCTCGTCTCCTCCCGCGACCGCGTGCTGCCCGGCGAGGACCCGGACGCGGCGGCCGTCCTGGAGGACGTCTTCCGGCGCCGCGGCATGAACGTCATGGCCCGCTCCCGCGCCCAGTCCGCGAAGCGTGTCGGCGACCGCGTGGAGGTCACCCTCGCGGACGGCCGCGTCATCTCCGGCACCCACTGCCTGATGGCGGTCGGCGCCGTCCCCAACACCGCCGGGATGGGCCTGGAGGAGGCGGGCGTCCGCCTCGGGGACTCCGGCCACGTCCGCACCGACCGGGTGTCCCGCACCTCCGCCCCCGGCGTGTACGCGGCCGGCGACGTGACCGGGGTGTTCGCCCTGGCGTCGGTCGCCGCCCAGCAGGGCCGCATCGCGATGTACCACTTCCTCGGCGAGACGGTCGCCCCGCTGGACCTGAAGACGGTCTCCTCGAACGTCTTCACCGACCCCGAGATCGCCACCGTCGGCTACACCCAGGCCGACGTCGACACGGGGAGGATCGACGCCCGGGTCGTCAAGCTGCCGCTGCTGCGCAATCCGCGCGCGAAGATGCAGGGCATCCGGGACGGCTTCGTGAAGCTCCTCTGCCGCCCCGGCACGGGCATCGTCGTCGGCGGCTGCGTCGTCGCGCCCCGGGCGAGCGAGCTGATCCACCCGATCTCGATCGCGGTCGACAACAACCTGACGGTCGAACAGATCGCGAACGCCTTCACCGTGTACCCGTCGCTGTCGGGATCGATCGCGGAAGTGGCACGGCAGTTGCACGCCCGGAAGCCCACCGCGGAGGCGTGAGGCGCCGGTTGCCGGGGACAACCCCCGGCAACCCCCGGCAAGTCGGGGCACCGGACGGTCGCGGAGCGTCCACGGACAAGGCCGCCCATACCACTCGGCGGCCCTGTTTGTCCGTGAGTTCTCGAAATTGACCTCCGTGTCTGCGGAGCACCGGCCGCTGGCGTTACTGTCGGTTTCGTGTTCGCTGCAGAACGTCGTCAGTTGATTCTTGAAATGGTGCGGGCCAACGGAGCGGTGTCGCTCCGGGAGCTCGCCCGCGTCGTCCAGACCTCCGAGGTGACCGTCCGGCGGGACGTGCGGGCGCTCGAGGCCGAAGGACTCCTCGACCGCCGGCACGGTGGCGCGGTGCTGCCGGGCGGTTTCACGCGGGAGTCCGGCTACCCGCAGAAATCCCACCTCGCGACGGCGGAGAAGACGGCGATCGCCGACGCCGCCGCCGCCCTCGTCCAGGAGGGCGAGGCGATCGTCGTGGGCGCCGGCACGACCACGCAGGAGCTGGCCCGCCGGCTCGCCCGCGTCCCCGGCCTGACCGTGGTGACCAACTCCCTGCTGGTCGCCCAGGCGCTGGCGCACACCAACCGCGTCGAGGTGGTCATGACCGGCGGGACGCTGCGCGGCTCCAACTACGCGCTGGTCGGCAGCGGCGCCGAGCAGTCCCTCCACGGGCTGCGGGTGTCGCGCGCGTTCCTGTCCGGCGCCGGACTCACCGCGGAGCGCGGGCTGTCCACGTCGAACATGCTGTCCGCGAGCGTCGACCGGGCCCTGGTCCAGGCGGCGTCGGAGGTCGTGGTCCTCGCCGATCACACCAAGCTCGGCACGGACACGATGTTCCAGACCGTCCCCACCGACATGATCACGCGCCTGGTGACGGACGAGCCGCCCCCCCACGACGAGCGGGCGGCGATGGAGCTCCAGGCCCTGGCGGACCAGGGCGTCCAGATCGCCGTCGCGGGCGACGGCCCCGGCGCGTCCGCCGGGGAGGGCGCCCGCCACCGCCACCACCGCCGGGACGTCCCCCTGCCGGGCCAGCGCGGCGCCCGCCACCCGGGCCCCCCGCTGCGCGG
>JAAXOU010000065.1 GCA_012396115.1 Streptomyces somaliensis DSM 40738
GAGCCGGGCGCGGTCTGGGCGGGTGCCCTGCCGTCGCTGCTGCCCGGCGGCCGCCCCGCCACCGACCCGCGCGCCCGCGAGGAGGTCGCGACCGCCTGGGGCGTGCGGGAACTGCCGCACCGCTACGGCCGCGACACCGGCCGGATGGTGGAGGCCGCCGCGACCGGCGAACTGGCCGCGCTGCTCGTCGGCGGCGTCGACGTGGCGGACCTGCCCGACCCGGCGCGCGCCCGCGAGGCGCTCGACGCGGCGTTCACCGTGTCGCTGGAGCTGCGGCCCGGCGAGGTCACCGAGCGGGCCGACGTGGTCCTGCCGGTCGCGGCGGTCGCCGAGAAGGCCGGCACGTTCCTCAACTGGGAGGGGCGGGTCAGGATGTTCGAGGCGGCGCTGAAACCGCAGCACATGACGAGCCCGCCGCCGCCGTCCGACGCGCGCGTGCTGCACATGCTCGCGGACGCCATGGACGTGCACTTCGGCCTGCCGGACGTGCGGACCGTGCGGCGCGAGATGGACCGGCTCGGCGCGTGGGCCGGCGAGCGGGCCGACGACCCCGAGGGGACCCGGCTGCCGCTGCCCCGCGCCGGCGAGGGCGAGGCCGTCCTGGCCGGCCACCGGATGCTGCTGGACCTCGGCCGCCTCCAGGAGGGCGACGAGGCGCTCGCCGGCACCCGGCACGCCGCGCCCGCCCGCCTGTCGCCCGCCACCGCGGCGGAGACCGGCGTCGAGGACGGCGGCCTGCTCCGGGTGACCGGCCCGGCCGGGTCCGTGACGCTGCCGCTGCGCGTGACGGAGATGCCCGACCGGGTCGTGTGGCTGCCGCTCCGCTCGGCGGGCGGCGGCGTCCTGTCCGACCTGGGCGCCGCCCCCGGCCGCCTGGTCCGCATCGCCCCGGCCGCCGACTCCCCGGACGCGCCGGACACCCCCCGTTCCCCGGACCCGACCGACCCGTCGGAGGTGCGCGCATGAACCCGGCCCTCCTCGCGGCCGAGGACCTCTCGATGTTCGGCCGCGACCCCTGGTGGCTCGTGGTGATCAAGGCGGTCTTCTGCTTCGCCTTCCTCATGCTCACCGTGCTGATCTCCATCGTGATGGAGCGCAAGGTCGTCGCGTGGATGCAGCTGCGCATCGGCCCCAACCGGCACGGCCCCTGGGGCCTGCTGCAGTCCCTCGCCGACGGCGTCAAGCTGATGCTGAAGGAGGACGTCGTCGTCAAACGGGCGGACAAGGTCGTCTACGTCCTCGCCCCGATCGTCGCCGCCGCCCCCGCGTTCATGGCGATCGCGGTGATCCCCTTCGGCCCGGCGGGCAACGAGGTCTCGATCCTCGGCCAGCGGACCACGATGCAGCTGACCGACCTGCCGATCGCGATGCTGTACATCCTCGCGGTCGCCTCCGTCGGCATCTACGGCATCGTCCTCGCCGGCTGGTCGTCGGGCTCGACGTACCCGCTGCTGGGCGGGCTCCGCGCGTGCGCGCAGATGATCTCGTACGAGATCGCGATGGGCGCGGCCTTCGCCTCGGTCTTCCTCTACTCCGGGTCCATGTCGACCTCGGCGATCGTGGAGGCGCAGACGGACCGCTGGTTCGTGGTGCTGCTGCCGGTGTCGTTCCTGATCTACCTGGTGACGATGGTCGGCGAGACCAACCGGGCCCCGTTCGACATGCCGGAGTCCGAGGGCGACCTGGTCGGCGGCTTCAACACCGAGTACAGCTCCATCAAGTTCGCGATGTTCATGCTGGCCGAGTACATCAACATGGTCACCGTCTCGGTCGTCTCGGTCACGCTCTTCCTGGGCGGCTGGCGCGCCCCGTACCCGATCTCGGCCTTCTGGGAGGGCGCCAACCACGGCTGGTGGCCGATGCTCTGGTTCGTCGCCAAGGTCGTGGCCCTGCTGTTCCTCTTCGTCTGGCTGCGCGGCACGCTGCCCCGCGTCCGCTACGACCAGCTGATGAAGCTCGGCTGGAAGGTCCTCATCCCCGTCTCGGTCGTGTGGCTGATGCTCGTCGCGACGGTGCGCGCCCTGCGCAACGAGAACGTCGAGTTCCAGTCGATCGTGCTGTACGTCGCCGCCGCGGTGCTGGGGGTGCTGCTGCTGTCCTTCGTCGCCGACATGTTCCGCGACCGGGGGACCGAGGCCGGGGAGGAGCCCGGGAAGGGCACCGTGCCCGGCGAGTTCGACCCGATGGCCGGCGGGTTCCCGGTACCGCCGCTGCCCGGGCAGACCCTGCCGCCGGTGCCGCGGCGACGGCCGCGCGGTGAGCGCGAGCTGATCACCAGCGGCCCCGCGGAGACCGCGAGTGACGGAAAGGAGACGGACGGTGTCCACTGAGTCGCCCCGGGGGGACACCCCGCGGGACCCCTTCCAGAACCCGCTGGCCGGTTTCGGCGTGACCTTCAGGGCCATGTTCAGGAAGCGGCTGACGGAGCAGTACCCGGAGCAGCCGAAGACGACGGCGCCCCGCTTCCACGGCAGGCACCAGCTCAACCGCCACCCCGACGGGCTGGAGAAGTGCGTCGGCTGCGAGCTGTGCGCCTGGGCCTGCCCCGCCGACGCCATCTACGTGGAGGGCGCGGACAACACCGACGAGGAGCGCTACTCGCCCGGCGAGCGGTACGGCCGCGTCTACCAGATCAACTACGCCCGCTGCATCCTGTGCGGGCTGTGCGTCGAGGCGTGCCCGACGCGGGCGCTGACGATGACGAACGAGTTCGAGCTCGCCGACAGCTCCCGAGAGAACCTCATCTACACCAAGGAGCAGCTCCTCGCGGGCCTGCGGGAGGGCATGGTCGACACGCCCCACGCCATCCACCCCGGGATGGACGAGCAGGACTACTACCGGGGCCTGGTCCAGGAGGCGGCGCCGGGCACGGTCCGCCAGGTCGCCGTCAGCAGGGGCGAGCAGCCCCCGCAGGAGGCCGCCTCGGACTTCGGCGGGAACGAGCCCGCGTCCGGGAGGGTGGTCGGGGCATGACCGCGAACACGCTGGCTGCCGCGTACACCACCTCGACCGGGGAGGCCGTGCAGTTCTGGGTGCTCGGCACGGTCGCGGTGATCGGCGCGCTGTGCACCGTACTGATGCGCAAGGCCGTCCACAGCGCGCTGTGCCTGGCCGGGACGATGGTCGTGCTGGCCGTCTTCTACCTCGCCAACGGCGCGTACTTCCTCGGTGTCGTGCAGGTCGTCGTCTACACGGGCGCGATCATGATGCTGTTCCTCTTCGTGGTGATGCTCGTCGGCGTGACCGCCGCCGACTCGCTGAAGGAGACCATCAGGGGGCAGCGCTGGCTGGCCCTGCTGTGCGGGCTCGGGTTCGGCACCCTGCTGATCGCCGGCATCGGCCGGGCCTCGCTGGACACGTTCGAGGGCCTCGGCACGGCGAACGCCGGGGGGAACGTCGAGGGCCTGGCGGAGCTGCTGTTCACCAGGTACGTCTTCGCCTTCGAGATCACGGGCGCGCTGCTCATCACGGCCACCGTCGGCGCGATGGTGCTGACGCACCGGGAGCGCACCGAGCGGGCCCGCACCCAGCGGGAGCTGGCCGAGCAGCGGGTCCGCGAGGGCACCCAGGTCCCGCCGCTGCCGGCGCCCGGCGTGTACGCCCGGCACAACGCCGTGGACGTCCCCGGCCTGCTGCCGGACGGCACCCCGTCCGAGCTGACCGTGAACCGCACGCTGCGGGCGCGCGGACAGGTCCGCGACGTGTCGGCGCGGGCGCTGGAGGACCTGCGGGCGCTGGAGCAGCGCGCCGAGGAGCGGCTGGGCCGCCGGCGGGACGGAGAGGAGGCGGCCAAGTGAATCCCGTCAACTACCTGTATCTCGCCGCCCTGTTGTTCACCATCGGCGCGGCCGGGGTGCTGATCAGGCGCAACGCGATCATCCTGTTCATGTGCGTGGAGCTGATGCTCAACGCCTGCAACCTGGCGCTCGTCGCCTTCTCCCGCATGCACGGCAACCTGGACGGCCAGGTCATCGCCTTCTTCACGATGGTCGTCGCCGCCGCGGAGGTCGTGGTCGGTCTGGCGATCATCGTGTCCCTGTTCCGTGCCCGCCACTCGGCCTCGGTCGACGACGCCAGCCTGATGAAGTTGTGAGGGGTCGCTGAATCGTGGAGAACCTGATCGCGCTGCTCGTCGCGGCGCCCCTGCTCGGAGCGGCCGTCCTGCTGTGCGGCGGACGGCGCCTGGACGGGGCCGGGCACTGGCTCGGCACCCTGCTGGCCGCCGCCTCCTTCGTCGTCGGCGCGGTGCTCTTCGCCGACATGCTGGGCCGGGACGCCGAGGACCGCGCCCTGCACCAGCGGTTGTTCAGCTGGGTGCCGGTCGAGGGCTTCCAGGCGGACGTCGCCTTCCAGCTGGACCAGCTGTCGATGACCTTCGTCCTGCTCATCACCGGCGTCGGCACGCTCATCCACGTCTACTCCATCGGGTACATGGAGCACGACGAGCGCCGCCGCCGCTTCTTCGGCTACCTCAACCTCTTCCTCGCGGCGATGCTGCTGCTCGTCCTCGCCGACAACTACCTGCTGCTGTACTTCGGCTGGGAGGGCGTGGGCCTCGCCTCGTACCTGCTGATCGGCTTCTGGCAGCACAAGCCGAGCGCGGCGACGGCCGCGAAGAAGGCGTTCCTGGTCAACCGCGTCGGCGACATCGGCCTGTCCGTGGCGATCATGCTGATGTTCACCACCTTCGGGACGTTCGCCTTCGGGCCGGTGCTCGACTCGGCCGGCGGGGCCTCCGAGGGCGTGCTGACGGCGATCGGGCTGATGCTGCTGCTCGCCGCCTGCGGCAAGTCCGCGCAGGTGCCGCTGCAGTCCTGGCTCGGCGACGCGATGGAGGGCCCCACCCCGGTGTCGGCGCTCATCCACGCGGCGACGATGGTGACCGCGGGCGTGTACCTGATCACCCGCTCCGGCGCGATCTTCAACGCGGCGCCGGACGCGCAGCTCGCCGTCGTGGTGGTCGGCGCGGTGACGCTGCTGTTCGGTGCGGTCGTCGGTTGCGCGAAGGACGACATCAAGAAGGCCCTCGCCGGTTCGACGATGTCCCAGATCGGCTACATGATCCTCGCCGCCGGTCTCGGGCCGGTCGGCTACGCCTTCGCGATCATGCACCTGGTGACCCACGGCTTCTTCAAGGCCGGGCTGTTCCTCGGCGCCGGGTCGGTCATGCACGGCATGAACGACGAGGTCGACATGCGCCGGTACGGCGGACTGCGCAAGCACATGCCGGTCACCTTCGCCACGTTCGGCCTCGGCTACCTGGCGATCATCGGCTTCCCCGGCCTGTCGGGCTTCTGGTCCAAGGACCGGATCATCGAGGCGGCGTTCGCCAAGGGCGGCACCGAGGGCTGGATCCTCGGCGCGGTCACCCTGCTGGGCGCCGGGCTCACCGCCTACTACATGACCCGGGTGATGATCATGACGTTCTTCGGCGAGAAGCGCTGGCGGCCCGCCCCCGACCCGGAGCGGACGGCGGACGTGGAGCCCGGCGCGGAGGCGGCGCCCGGCGCGATGCCGCACCCGCACGAGTCCCCGAGGTCCATGACCGTCCCGATGGTCGTGCTGGCCTTCGGGTCGGTCTTCGCGGGCGGCCTGTTCTCCCTGAACAGCGCCTTCGTCAACTGGCTGGAGCCCGTCACCGACTTCGAGCACGGCCACCCGCCGGTGGGCGCGGGCGTCGTCACCGCGGCGACGGTCCTGGTCCTGCTGGCCGGCGCCGGCATCGCGTACGCGCAGTACGGGCGCAGGCCCGTGCCTGCGGTCGCGCCGCGCGGCTCGCTGCTCACCCGGGCGGCCCGCCGCGACCTCCTCCAGGACGACTTCAACCACGTGGTCCTGGTGCGCGGCGGCGAGCACCTCACCCGCTCGCTGGTCTACGTCGACCACTCCCTCGTCGACGGCGTCGTCAACGGCACGGCGGCGGCGATGGGCGGCCTCTCCGCCCGGATGCGCAAACTGCAGAACGGCTTCGCCCGCTCCTACGCGGTCTCGATGTTCGGAGGTGCTGCGGTGCTGATCGCCGCGACCCTGCTGATGAGGGCGGTGTGACCGCGATGTCCTTCCCCCTCCTGACCGCCACGGCGGCGCTCCCGGCGATCGGCGCCGTCGTCACGGCCGCCGTCCCCGCCGCGCGGCGCACCGCCGCCAAGTGGACCGCCCTGCTGTTCTCGCTCGGCACGCTCGCCCTCGCCGCGGCCGTCCTGGTCCGCTTCGACCCGGCCGGCGACCGCTACCAGCTCACCGAGTCGCACGCCTGGATCGCGGACTTCGGCGTGCGGTACGAACTCGGCGTGGACGGCATCGGCGCGGCGCTGCTCGCGCTCACCGCCCTGCTGGTGCCGTTCGTGATCCTCGCCGGGTGGCACGACGCCGACCCCTCCCCGAGCCCTTCGGGCGGGGGGCACCCCGAGGACCGCGTGGACGGGCGGTGGCGCCCCACCCAGGGCTTCTTCGCGCTCATCCTCATGGTCGAGGCGATGGTGATCCTCTCCTTCGAGGCCACCGACGTCTTCCTCTTCTACATCCTCTTCGAGGCCATGCTCGTCCCGATGTACTTCCTCATCGGCGGCTTCGGGGACCGCGCCCACGCGGGCGGCGACGACAGGGCGGCCGCCCAGCGGTCGTACGCCGCGGTCAAGTTCCTCCTCTACAACCTGGCCGGCGGGCTGATCATGCTCGCCGCCGTGATCGGGCTGTACGTCGCCGCGGGGAACTTCTCGCTCCCCGAGATCACCGCCGCCCGCGCGAGCGGCGAGCTGGACATGGCGACCGGCACGGAGCGGCTGCTGTTCCTCGGCTTCTTCCTCGCGTTCGCCGTGAAGGCCCCGCTGTGGCCGCTGCACACCTGGCTGCCCAACGCGATGGGGGAGTCCACGGCGCCCGTCGCGGTGCTCATCACGGCCGTCGTCGACAAGGTCGGCACCTTCGCGATGCTCCGCTTCTGCCTCGGCCTGTTCCCCGAGGCGTCGAAGTGGGCCACACCCGTGATCATCGTCCTGGCCCTGGTCAGCATCGTCTACGGGGCGCTGCTCGCGGTCGGCCAGCGGGACGTCAAGCGGCTGATCGCCTACGCGTCGATCTCCCACTTCGGCTTCATCGTCCTCGGCATCTTCGCGATGACCAGCCAGGGCCAGAGCGGCGCCACGCTCTACATGGTCAACCACGGCATCTCGACGGCCGCGCTGATGCTGGTCGCCGGGTTCCTGATCTCCCGGCGCGGCTCGCGCCTGATCGCGGACTACGGCGGCGTGCAGAAGGTCGCCCCGGTCCTGGCGGGCACCTTCCTCGTCGGCGGCCTGGCCACCCTGTCGCTGCCCGGGCTCGCGCCGTTCGTCAGCGAGTTCCTGGTCCTGGCCGGCACCTTCGCCCGGTATCCGGTCGCGGGCGTCGTCGCCACCACCGGCATCGTCCTGGCCGCGCTCTACACACTGGTGCTGTACCAGCGGACGATGACCGGCCCGGTGAAGGAGGAGGTCCGGGCCATGCCCGACCTGCGGCCGCGCGAGCTGGCCGTGGTCGCGCCGCTGATCGCGCTCCTCCTGTTCCTCGGCGTCTATCCGAAGCCGCTCACCGACATCGTCAACCCGGCGGTGCGGCACACCATGTCCGACGTACAGCAGAAGGACCCCCGGCCCGATGTGGAGGCGGCCAAGTGAGCACTACGCACTTCCACGGCCTGTGGACGGAGGCCGCCGGACCGTTCGGCGCGATCCCCGCCCCGGAGATCGAGTACGCCCAGCTCTCCCCGGTCCTCATCGTGGTCGGCGCGGCGGTCCTGGGCGTCCTCGTGGAGGCCGCCGTCCCGCGCCGCGCCCGGTACCACGCACAGCTGTTCCTCAGCGGCGCGGCGCTGGCCTGCGCGTTCGCCGCGGTCGTCGGCCTCGCCCTGACCGGGCACGGCACGACGAAGGCGCGGATCTCCGCGATGGGCGCCGTCGCCGTCGACGGGCCGGCGCTGTTCCTGCAGGGCACGATCCTGCTGACCTCGCTCGTCGCGGTGTTCACCTTCGCCGAGCGGCGGCTCGACCCGGCCCACCACGGCCACCGCGTCGACTCGTTCGCCGCCGAGGCCGCCGCCGTGCCGGGCGGCGACCACGAGAAGGCCGCGGTCAGGGCCGGGTTCACCACCACCGAGGTGTTCCCGCTGATGCTGTTCGCCGTCGCGGGCATGCTCGTCTTCCCCGCCGCCAACGACCTGCTGACGCTCTTCATCGCGCTGGAGGTCCTCTCCCTGCCGCTGTACCTGCTGTGCGCCCTCGCCCGCCGCAAGCGGCTGATGTCGCAGGAGGCCGCGGTCAAGTACTTCCTGCTCGGGGCGTTCGCCTCGGCGTTCCTGCTGTTCGGCGTCGCCCTGCTGTACGGCTACGCGGGCTCCGTCTCGTACGCCCGGATCGCGGACGTCGTGGACGGCGCGGCCGGCACGGTCTCCCCGGCCCTCGCGGCAACCACGGGCAACGACGTGCTGCTGCTCGTCGGCTTCGCGCTGGTGCTGGCGGGCCTGCTGTTCAAGGTGGGCGCCGTGCCGTTCCACATGTGGACGCCGGACGTCTACCAGGGCGCCCCGACCCCGGTCACGGGGTTCATGGCGGCGGCGACCAAGGTCGCGGCGTTCGGCGCGATGCTGCGCCTGCTGTACGTGGTCCTGCCGGGCCTGCGCTGGGACTGGCGGCCCGTCATGTGGGGCGTCGCCGTCGTCACGATGCTGGCCGGCGCGATCGTCGCGATCACGCAGACCGACATCAAGCGGCTCCTCGCCTACTCGTCGATCGCCCACGCGGGCTTCATCCTCGCCGGTGTCATCGCCGCGACGCCGTCCGGGATCTCGTCCACGCTCTTCTACCTGGCGGCGTACTCCTTCGTCACCGTCGGCGCGTTCGCCGTGGTCACGCTGGTGCGGGACGCGGGCGGCGAGGCCACGCACCTGTCCAGGTGGGCGGGGCTGGGGCGGCGCTCGCCCCTGGTGGCGGCGGTGTTCGCGGTGTTCCTGCTGGCCTTCGCGGGCATCCCGCTGACCTCCGGCTTCTCCGGCAAGTTCGCCGTGTTCAAGGCGGCGGCCGAGGGCGGCGCGGGCGCACTGGTGGTGGTCGGCGTCATCGCGTCGGCGATCGCCGCGTTCTTCTACATCCGGGTCATCGTGCTGATGTTCTTCAGCGAGCCGCACCCGGAGGGCCCGACCGTCGCGGTGCCGTCACCGCTGACGACGACAGCGATCGGCGTCGGCGTCGCGGTGACGCTGGCGCTGGGCCTCGCCCCGCAGTACTTCCTGGACCTCGCGGACCGGGCGGGGGTGTTCGTCCGGTAGCGGTACGGCCCCGCCCGGAGCGCGGGGCGCGCACGGCACGGACGGCCGGGCGGGGCGCTGTGGGGCGCCCCGCCCGGCCGCGCCGCGTGCGGACCCCCCTCCGGGTGGTCCGGTCCTCAGGGGCCCGCAGCCCGGTCCTCAGGGGCCCGCGGGGCGGCCCGTACGGGTCAGTTCTCCGGGGTGCAGCGCACGTCGGGGTTCCACTCGTGGAACATCCCCTTCGGGTTGGGCTTGTGGAGCCAGACGTGCAGGTCGTAGTGGGCCTTCACGCCCTCCTCCACCCCCGCGGACGGCCCGAGGAAGGGCTGCCCGAACATGGTCGGCCGGTCGTCGTCGGTGGTCAGGTCCTGGTCGGCGTCCTCGACGAACCACTCCACGCCGACCAGCCGCAGCGTCCCGTCCTCCGCCTTCTCGTACATCAGGGCGGCGGGCTTCGCCGGGTCGGTGGTGTTGTTGTACGCCTTGTTGACGTAGTGGTAGCCCATGCCGCCCTCGCCGGCGCGGGCGATGCAGCCGCGCAGCGGCAGGTAGCCGTCCTCGACGGCGCGTTCGACCCGGTGGTACTTCTGCGTCGCGCTGTACGCCGTCATCAGGTCGGCGAACACGGCGGCGTCGTCGTCGGGGGCGGCGGCCGCGGGGGCCGGGCCGGTCAGGAGCGCCAGGGGGACCAGGGCGGCGACGGCGGCGGCGGACAGGGGCCCTCTCGGGTTCATGCGGTACTCCTCGTGCGACGGGGTGCGGGCGCTTCCGGGCACCCGGCGGGTCCGGGCGGGCCCTCCCCTCGCCCCGCCCCCAGCAGCATGTGCCGCGCCGCCCCCGCCCGCACCCGGAGTCGGCCATCGGGCGGAAGGGCCGGAGAGCGCCCCGCCCGCCGGCCGTCCGCCGTACAGGGGCGCCCCCGGGCGGCGGCCCGGCTCCGCGCGGCCTCCCCGGCGGGGGCGGGGGAAGGGCTCCTCCGGCGCCGTCGCCGGGGTCGAGGGCCGGTTCGGGGGTACGCGCCGGTGGAGGAGAACGACGACCATGCGCAGTGGAAACGAACCGGTCACCGCGCGCAGCCCGCTGCGGCTGCGGCTCGGGCTGGGTGTGTGGGGCCTGCTGTGGGCCCTCGGCGGCACCGTCGCGTTCGCGCTGACGGGACGGACCGGCTGGGCGATCGCCTGCGGGGTACTGCTGCTGGTGGTGGCGGCCGACGTGGTGGCGGTCCTGCGCCATGTGCGGCAGGGCGCCCACTACCAGCCCGGCCCAGACGTCCCCCCGTACGAACCCTGCCGTACGGAGCGGCGGCGGCGCGGCGGCCGGGACGCGCCGTAGGGGCGGCGCCCCGGGTCGCGGCGCCGCCGGGTCAGTCCGCGGCGTCGAAGCGCGCCGCCTCCACGTACTCGGGCTTCGGGTCGAGCGCGGCGGCCAGCCGGAAGTGCCGCCTGGCGTGCTGCGGGCGACCGGCCCGCTGCAGGGTGCGGGCCAGCCCGAAGTGGGCGAACGCGTTGTCCGGCTCGCGCTCCAGGACCAGCTCGAACTCCAGCTCGGCCGGGCGGAGCTGGGCCGCCGCGAAGAAGGCGCGGGCGCGCAGGAGGCGTGCGGCGGTGTTCTCGGGGTGAGCCGCGATCACCGAGTCGAGCAGCTTGACGGCGCCGCGCGGGTCCCGTGCGGCGAGCAGTCGCTCGGCCGCCCGGTAGTCGATGACGTGGGTTTCCGGGTTGCTGTCGGGCACGGTCGGATCCTTCCCCTCGCTGGGCTCCCTCAACAGTCCCGGTGTCCGCCCTATTCCGGCGCGGTGCGGGCCGCGCGGGCCTCCAGTTCCTCCCACACCGACCGCACCCGGGGTTCCAGGGCCTCGAGGGGGCCGTCGTTGTCGATGACGTAGTCGGCGACGGCGCGCCGCTCCTCGGGGGCGGCCTGGGCGGCCATCCGGGCGCGGGCCTCGGACTCGGTCATGCCGCGGAGCCGTACGAGGCGCTCCAGGCGGGTCTCAGCGGACGCGTCGACGACCACCACCACGTCGTAGAGGGGGGCGAGGCCGTTCTCGGCGAGCAGGGGCACGTCGTGGACGACGACGGCGCCGGGCGCGGCGGCGGCCTGGAGTTCGGCGGAGCGGGCGCGGACGAGGGGGTGGACGATGGCGTTGAGGGTGGCGAGGCGCTCGGCGTCGCCGAAGACGAGGGAACCCAGCCGGGGCCGGTCCAAGGCGCCCTCCGGCGTCAGGACGCCCGGGCCGAACGCCTCCACGACGGCGGCGAGACCGGGGGTGCCGGGCTCGACGACCTCGCGGGCGATCCTGTCGGCGTCGACGAGGACGGCGCCGTACGAGACGAGGAGGCGGGAGACCTCGCTTTTGCCGGCGCCGATTCCACCGGTGAGACCTACGGTCAGCATGGGCGGAAGCTTAGGGGCCGCGGCGGTGCGGACGGCGGCCGGGGCGGCCGCCGTCCGCACCCGGCCGCTACGGCGTGTCGCCCTCGCGCTCGGCGAGGAAGCGCTCGAACTCCCGGCCGATCTCCTCGGCGGACGGCAGTTCCACGGGCTCCGCGACGAGGCTGCCGCGGGCCTCGGCGCCGGCGAGCGCGTCGTACTGGTGCTCAAGCCCCTTGACGAGGGCGACCAGTTCCTCGTCCCCCTCGCCGATCTGGCGGTCGATCTCGGCGCGCGTGCGCTGGGCGGCGGTGCGCAGGTCGTGCGCCACGGTCGGCAGGACCAGGCCCGTCGCCGCCGTGATCGCCTCGACGGCAGTGAGCGCCGCGTCGGGGTAGGCGGAGCGCGCCAGGTAGTGCGGGACGTGCGCGGCGACCCCGAGGACGTCGTGTCCTGACTCGATCAGCCGGTACTCGACGAGCGCTGCGGCGCTGCCGGGGACCTGCGCCTCGTCGAAGAGGCCGCGGTGCCCCGGTACGAGGTCGGTGCGGTTGCCGTGCGGGGTGAGGCCGACGGGACGGGTGTGCGGGACGCCCATCGGGATGCCGTGGAAGTTGACGCAGAGGCGCACGCCGAGCCGCTCCACGACCTGCCGCACGGCCGCGGCGAAGCGCTCCCACTCCACGTCGGGCTCGGGCCCGGACAACAGCAGGAAGGGGGCGCCGGTGGTGTCCTGGACGACGCGGAGCTCGATGGCCGGGGTGTCGTAGGCGGTCCAGCGGTCGCGGCGGAAGGTGAACAGCGGGCGGCGCGCCCGGTAGTCGACCAGGCGGTCGTGGTCGAAGCGGGCCACCACCTGGTGCGGAAGGGCCTCCAGCAGGCCGTCGACGATCTGCTCGCCGGTCTCGCCCGCGTCGATGTACCCGTCGAAGTGGTAGAGCATGACCAGGCCGGCCGAGTCCTGCGCGAGCGCCGTGTCGGCGACCGCCAGGCCCTTGGGCTCCCATGCGTACAAATCCTGCGGATCAAGCACGATTACCGCTCCTCCTCGTGTTCCCACGGAAGAACGTCGCGCGGCCCCCGGGGATTCCCGCGCTCGTGTCGCGGGCGGTGCGGTGCCTCCGGTCGGCGGGCTCGCGGGCCCGCTCCCGCTCCCGCCCCGGGGCGGGACGCCCGGATGGCCGCCCCGTGCCCCGCACGCGCCCGGGCGGCCCGGGGACGCCCGGGCCCGTACGGCGGATGGGAGGACGAAGCACCGAGGCCCGCCCCCGACGGGGCGGGCCTCGGTGTCACCGGCCGGAGTCAGCGGGTCGGCGGGGAGCCGTTCAGCTCTGGCCGCCGGCCAGCTTCTCGCGGAGGGCGGCGAGGGCCTCGTCCGACGCCAGGGCGCCGGAGTTGTCGTCCGACTCCGAGGAGTAGGAGCCGCCGGCCGGCGCACCGGCGCCGGCGGAGGCGGCGGAGCCGCCCTCGGCGGCGGCAGCCGCGTCGGCCTCGCGGGACTTGATGACCTGGGCCTGGTGCTGCTCGAAGCGCTGCTGCGCCTCGGCGTACTGGGTCTCCCACGCCTCGCGCTGGGCCTCGTAGCCCGGCAGCCAGTCGTTGGTCTCCGGGTCGAAGCCCTCGGGGTAGATGTAGTTGCCCTGGTCGTCGTAGGACGCGGCCATGCCGTACAGGGTCGGGTCGAACTCGACCGAGGCCGGGTCGGCACCGAAGGACTCGTTGGCCTGCTTCAGCGAGAGGCTGATGCGGCGGCGCTCGAGGTCGATGTCGATGACCTTGACGAAGATCTCGTCGTTGACCTGGACGACCTGCTCCGGGATCTCCACGTGGCGCTCGGCCAGCTCGGAGATGTGGACCAGGCCCTCGATGCCCTCGTCCACGCGGACGAACGCGCCGAACGGAACCAGCTTGGTGACCTTACCCGGGACGACCTGGCCGATCTGGTGGGTCCGGGCGAACTGCTGCCACGGGTCCTCCTGCGTCGCCTTCAGCGACAGGGAGACGCGCTCGCGGTCCATGTCGACGTCCAGGACCTCGACCGTGACCTCCTGGCCGACCTCGACGACCTCGGACGGGTGGTCGATGTGCTTCCAGGACAGCTCCGAGACGTGGACCAGGCCGTCGACGCCGCCCAGGTCCACGAAGGCACCGAAGTTGACGATCGAGGACACGACGCCGGAGCGGACCTGGCCCTTCTGCAGGGTCGTGAGGAACGTCTGGCGGACCTCGGACTGCGTCTGCTCCAGCCAGGCGCGGCGGGACAGGACCACGTTGTTGCGGTTCTTGTCCAGCTCGATGATCTTGGCCTCGAGCTCCTTGCCGACGTACGGCTGGAGGTCGCGGACGCGCCGCATCTCGACGAGGGAGGCCGGCAGGAAGCCGCGGAGGCCGATGTCGAGGATGAGACCACCCTTGACGACCTCGATGACGGTGCCGGTGACGATGCCGTCCTCTTCCTTGATCTTCTCGATGGTGCCCCAGGCGCGCTCGTACTGGGCGCGCTTCTTCGAGAGGATCAGGCGGCCTTCCTTGTCCTCCTTCTGGAGGACGAGGGCCTCGATCTCGTCGCCGACCTTGACGACCTCGTTCGGGTCGACGTCGTGCTTGATCGAGAGCTCGCGGCTCGGGATGACACCTTCGGTCTTGTAACCGATGTCGAGCAGGACCTCGTCCCGGTCGACCTTCACGATGACGCCGTCGACGATGTCGCCGTCGTTGAAGTACTTGATCGTCTCGTCGATCGCGGCGAGGAAGGCTTCCTCGTTACCGATGTCGTTGACCGCAACCTGCGGGGTGGTGGCGGTGGTCTCGGTGCTGCTCGTCATGTGGGAAAGGGCTCCGGTACGGACATTGAAGTCGTAGGTACTGCTACGCCGAGAGCCCGTATCGCAGCTGCAGAAGCCGGACAGCCAAGGAAGCGCCGGGCCCGGCGACGGGTGGCGCCTCGACAACCGAGGGGACATACAACAGATGCGAGCGCGGCCTGCTCCGTCCGAGGCACGCAGGCCCGCAGCGCAACCTTTAGCATAAGGGCGCCGTCGGGCAGGGTCAATGCGCGAAGGGGCCCGCCCCCGGGGCGAACGCCCGCACACCCGGCGCAACTAAGCTGGACGGAGGCCGTTTCGGCCGTGACGCGCCGGTGACGCGCCGGCGCACACCGTGCGCGGCGCAGCCGCGGGCACCGGCTGCGGCGGCGCCCGCGCGCTGTGCGCAACCTACAACGGCGGGCGAGATGATCCAAGAGTACGAACCGGAGGCGACCCGCCGTGAGGTGGGCGACGCGGAGAGCAGCAGGGCGAACCGCGGCTGGTGGGACCGGAACGCGGACGGCTACCAGGGCGAGCACGGCGGCTTCCTCGGGGACGACCGGTTCGTGTGGGGCCCCGAGGGGCTGGACGAGGCGGAGGCCGGCCTGCTGGGCCCGGCCGCCTCCCTGAGGGGCCTGGACGTCCTGGAGGTCGGCGCGGGCGCGGCGCAGTGCTCGCGCTGGCTGGCGGCCCGGGGCGCCCGGGCGGTGGCTCTGGACCTCTCCCACCGGCAGCTGCAGCACGCGCTGCGCATCGGTGCGGACGGGCCGGCCCTGGTCCAGGCGGACGCGGGGGCCCTGCCGTTCGGGGACGGCTCCTTCGACCTGGCCTGCTCGGCGTACGGGGCGGTGCCGTTCGTCGCCGACCCGGTGCGGGTCTTCCGGGAGGTGCGGCGGGTGCTGCGGCCGGGCGGCCGGTGGGTGTTCTCCGTGACGCACCCGATCCGCTGGGCGTTCCCGGACGAGCCGGGACCCGAGGGGCTGACGGCGACGTCCTCGTACTTCGACCGCACGCCGTACGTGGAGCAGGACGAGCGGGGCCGGGCGGTGTACGTGGAGCACCACCGGACGCTCGGCGACCGGGTGCGGGACGTGGTGGCGGGCGGCTTCCGGCTGGTGGACCTGGTGGAGCCGGAGTGGCCGGCCTGGAACGACCGGGAGTGGGGCGGCTGGTCCCCGCTGCGCGGCGGCCTGATCCCCGGTACGGCGGTCTTCGTGTGCGAGCGCGACGAGCGGGACCCGGAGGGCGCGGACGGCGGTGCGCCGCGGGGCGGGCGGCCCGGGCGCGCGGGCGCGTGAGCGGGCCGGTCCGCCGGGAGGAGTGGGAGCGCCTTCCCGTGCGGCACGCCCTGCCGGCGCTGGAGCGGGCGCTGGAGGAGCACGGGGCGGCGGTGCTGTGCGCGCCGCCCGGAACCGGCAAGACCACGCTCGTGCCGCTGGCGCTGGCGGAGCGGGGCGCCCGTGTGGTGGTCGCCGAGCCGCGGCGGATCGCGGCGCGGGGCGCGGCCCGGCGGATGGCGTGGCTGCTCGGCGAGGAGGTCGGCGGCCGGGTCGGCTTCACGGTGCGCGGCGAGCGGGCCGTGTCGCGCGGGACGGTCGTCGAGGTGGTGACGACCGGGGTGCTGCTCCAGCGGCTCCAGCGGGACCAGGAGCTGGCCGGGGTGGACGCGGTGGTCCTCGACGAGTGCCACGAGCGGCACCTGGACGCGGACACGGCCGCCGCGTTCCTGCTGGACGTGCGGGAGGCGCTGCGACCGGAGCTGCGGCTGGTGGCCGCGTCGGCGACGACGGACGCGGAGGGGTGGGCGCGGCTGCTGGGCGGCGCGCCGGTCGTGGAGGCGGCGGGCGCGGCCCACCCGGTGGAGGTGGTGTGGGCGCCGCCGGGCGGGCCGGTGCGGCCGCCGCACGGGACGTTCGTGGACCCGGCGCTGCCGGCGCACGTGGCGGGGGTGGTGCGGCGGGCGCTGGCCGAGCGGGAGGGCGGCGTGCTGTGCTTCCTGCCGGGGGTGGGGGAGATCGCCCGGGTGGCGGGGCTGCTGGCGGACCTGCGGGGGGTGGAGGTGCTGCAGGTGCACGGCCGGGCGCCCGCCGCCGCGCAGGAGGCGGTGCTGTCGCCGGGGCGCGGGCGGCGGGTGGTGCTGGCGACCGCGGTGGCGGAGTCGTCGCTGACGGTGCCGGGGGTGCGGGTCGTGGTCGACTCGGGTCTGGCGCGGGAGCCGCGGACGGACCACGCGCGGGGGCTGGGTTCGCTGGTGACGCTGCGGGTGTCGCGGGCGTCGGCGCGGCAGCGGGCGGGCCGGGCGGGGCGCGAGGCGCCGGGCGCGGTGTACCGGTGCTGGTCGGAGGCGGAGGACGGGCGGCTGCCGGCGTTCCCGGCGCCGGAGATCCGGGTGGCGGACCTGACCGGGTCCGCGGAGTGCGCGGAGCCGGACGCGGTCCGCTGCCCAGGGAATCGCTCACCGCGGAAGTCTCGCATCCACCACCGACAAACGGGGCCGCCTCCCGCCTTTCCCGGCCGTTCCGCGCGGGTGCGCGATGATGGGGCGGGTACCCGGGTACCCGCCGCCGCGTACGCCCTCCCGCCCCAATCCCTCCCAGGAGCAAGCCCCATGGCACCCCGTATCCTGCTCGCCCGGCACGGCCAGACCGAGTGGTCGCTGCTCGGCAGGCACACCGGCCGGACGGACGTCCCCCTGCTCGCGGAGGGCAGGCGGGCCGCCGGGCTGCTGGGGGAGCGGCTGCGCCGCGGCCCCTGGGCGGACCTGGAGGGGTACGAGGTGCTGACGAGTCCGCTCGTACGGGCGCGGGAGACCTGCGACCTGGCCGGCTTCGGCGACCGCGCCGAGGAGTGGGACGCGCTCGTGGAGTGGGACTACGGCGCGTACGAGGGGCTGACCTCCGCCGGGATCCGCGCCTCCCGGCCCGGTTGGCTGGTCTGGCGCGACGGCGTCCCGGGGGGCGAGACCCCGGCGCGGGTGTCGGCCCGCGCCGACGAGGTGGTGGAGCGGGTCCGCTCCGCCGGCCGCGACGCGCTGCTGTTCGCCCACGGCCACTTCCTGCGGGCGGTCGCCGCGCGCTGGCTGGGCGAGGACATCGCGTTCGGCGCCCGGCTCCGCCTCGACCCGGCGAGCCTGTCGGCCCTCGACTGGGCGCACGGCGTGCCCGCGATCGCCCGCTGGAACGACACGGGCCACCTGGAGGGCTGACCCGCCGCGCCGCCGCACGGGGCGGGCCGACGCCCTGCGCCCCGCCCCGGCGAGGGGGCGGGGAACGCGGCGACCCGAGGGGCGGCCCGGTGGGGGCGCGGCGGGCGGGCCGTCCCGGCGAGCGTCGACTCGACGCGGGTCGAGCGGACGCCGCAGAGCAGGTCCAGCGCCT
>JAAXOU010000066.1 GCA_012396115.1 Streptomyces somaliensis DSM 40738
CGCCCGGTGGGGGGCCGCGCCCGTGGAGGGCGTGGGCGTCGCCGAGCTGCTGGCGCCCGAGCGCTGCGCGGCGGTGGGACGGGAACTCGCCGCGCGGGCCCCGCGGGTCGCCCTGCTGGTGATGGGCGACGGCAGCGCCCGCCGCACCGTCAAGGCACCCGGCTACCTCGACGAGCGCGCCGCCGGGTTCGACGAGCGCGCCGCCCGCGCCCTCGGCGCCGCCGACACGGCCGCCCTGGCGGCGCTGGACGCCCGCCTGGCGTACGAGCTGAAGGCGGCGGGCCGCGCGTCCTGGCAGGTCCTCGCGGGGGCCGCGCACACCGCGTCCCCGGAGGGCCGACTGCTCCACGACAGCGCCCCGTACGGCGTCGGCTACCTGGTCGCGGCCTGGTCCTGAACACGGCGGCGGGCGGGCGCGGGGCCACGTTCCCCGCACCCGCCCGCCACCTCGCGCGCCTCCCGGACCGGCCCCGGTCAGGCCCGCGGCGCCGGCGGGGCGCCGTCCTCGTCCCGGTGGGCGAGCCGGTCCACGGCCCGTCCGACCCTGACGGCGCCGGACCCGATCCGGTCGCCGTACCTGCCCCCGGTCCTGCGGTCGACCATCCGCGCGGCCTTCTCGATGCCGTGGTCGATCCTCCCGCCGTGCTGCCGCGCGAGGTCCGAGATCCTCGCCCCGGCCGTGGCGAGCCCGGCCCTCAGCACGTCCAGGAAGCCCATGGCCCACCTCCTCCGGGCCCGCCGGTCCGGCCGTCCCCGCGGGTCGCGCCTACGCGCGGGCGCCCTCGCCCGCCCCGTTGTCCGCGGCCTCCTCGGCCGACTGCTGCCTCGGGATCTCCACGCCGTCGGCCGCCTCGCCGACCGCCTCGCCGGGCGCCTCCTCCGCGGCCGCCCCCTCGGGCCGCTCCGGGACCCCCGCCCCGACGGCCGCCGCCACGCCCTCCCCGGCCGGCTCCTCGGGGTCCGCCGCCAGCGTGGTGCCCGCCGCCCCGGTGGTGGCTTCGGCGGTCCGCTCGCCCTTGTCACCCTTCCGGCGAAACCATGCAAAAACGCCCATGTCAACTCCATAGCGTACTCGTGCGGGCGGAATCCCGCGCTGTCCGGAGCGCCTCATCGCGCCACCCGGCGGAGCCGGTCCGCGAATCGGCGTACGGAGACCTCGCAACTGGCAACGACGCCGACCGCACCCCGTCACGCAACTCGTTCGGGGCACCCCCCGGCGTTTGCGAGACTGGGGCGGTGAGCAGCACACTCCCCGCCCCCCGCGTCATCGCCGTCGTCGGCCCCACCGCGGCCGGAAAGTCCGATCTGGGAATCCACCTGGCACGGGAGCTCGGCGGCGAGGTCGTCAACGCCGACTCCATGCAGCTGTACCGGGGGATGGACATCGGCACGGCCAAGCTGACCCCCGAGGAGCGCGGTGGCGTCCCCCACCACCTCCTCGACGTCTGGGAGGTCACCGAGACCGCCAGCGTCGCCGAGTACCAGCGCCTGGCCCGCGCGGAGATCGACCGGCTGCTCGCCCGGGGCCGCACGCCCGTGCTCGTCGGGGGCTCCGGGCTGTACGTGCGCGGCGCCGTCGACGCCCTGGAGTTCCCCGGCACCGACCCCGCCGTCCGTGCCCGCCTCGAGGCGGAGCTGGCGGAGCGCGGCCCCGGCGCCCTGCACGCCCGGCTCGCCGCCGCCGACCCCGCCGCCGCCCGCGCCATCCTCCCCGGCAACGGACGCCGCGTCGTACGGGCCCTGGAGGTCGTCGAGATCACCGGCAGGCCCTTCACCGCCAACCTCCCGGGCCCCGACCCGGTCTACGAAACGGTCCAGATCGGCGTCGACGTCGGGCGCCCCGAACTGGACGCGCGCATCGCCGCGCGCGTGGACCGGATGTGGGAGGCGGGCCTGGTCGACGAGGTGCGCGCCCTGGAGGAGCGGGGCCTGCGCGAAGGCCGCACCGCCTCCCGGGCCCTCGGCTACCAGCAGGTCCTCGCCGCGCTCGCCGGCGAGTGCACCGAACGGGAGGCACGCGACGAGACCGTGCGCGCGACCAAGCGCTTCGCACGCCGCCAGGACTCCTGGTTCCGCCGCGACCCCAGGGTCCACTGGCTGAGCGGCGCGGCCGCCGACCGCGGGGAACTCCCTGGGCGGGCGCTGACGTTCGTCGAACGAGCGGTTACAGCCTGATCACGTGATGGCATCGGGAGGCCCCGCCCGTCATCCGGGCGGTCCCGACCGTGCCATCATCGAGCATCGATCGACCAGTGGATCCGAGTGGGGAGGGCGCGTGGCGATGGAGGCCGGCCCTCGCGACAGAGAACGGCCGGAGGCGCCGGACGGCGGGGACCCGCGGGCGCAGGGCGCACCGCGGCTCAGTCCGGACGGCCCCGAGCTGACCGAGGACGGGGCCCAGGACGTCAGCCCCGACGAGGTCGAGGTCGAACTGCGCCCGCAGCGCCGCCTGCGGATCTGGCAGCTCGCCCCGATCGTCGGCCTGGGCGCGCTCGGTTCCCTGATGTTCGCCTTCCCCCTGGCCTTCGGTTCGGGCGACGGCGGCGCCGTCCTGGCGATGCTCGGGCTGCTGCTCTGCGGCTGCGCGGCCGGCTGGGGCATGATGGCCGCCCGCCGCGTCGGCTACACCTGGCCCGGCCTGCCCCCGCGCGGCTCCGGCGAGCGCGCCGACTGGCGCGTGGCCGCCCTCTACGCCGCGGGCGTCACCCTCATGGTCGCCCTCGCCGTCTGGCGCGTCGCCCGCCTCCGCTGACGCGGCCCGCCCCCGTGCCGGCCCCGTACCATTGATCACGTGAGCACCGCACCCCTCGCCTTCCTCAAGGGACACGGCACCGAGAACGACTTCGTGATCGTGCCCGACCCGGACAACACCGTCGCCCTGCCCCCCGCCCTGGTGGCCGGGCTGTGCGACCGGCGCGCCGGGATCGGCGGCGACGGAGTGCTGCACGCCGTCCGCAGCGCCGCCCACCCCGAGGCCCGCCACATGGCCGACGAGGCCGAGTGGTTCATGGACTACCGCAACGCCGACGGCTCGGTCGCCGAGATGTGCGGCAACGGCGTCCGCGTCTTCGCCCGCTACCTGCAGCACGCCGGCCACGCCACGGCCGGCGACCTCGCCGTCGCCACCCGCGGCGGCGTCAAGCGGGTCCACCTGGCGAAGAACGGCGACATCACCGTCTCCATGGGCCGCGCCGCCCTCCCGGAAGCCGGTGTCACGGTCACCGTCGGGGACCGCAGCTGGCCCGCGCGCAACGTCGACATGGGCAACCCCCACGCGGTCGCCTTCGTCGACGACCTCGCCCACGCGGGCGACCTGCACACCGAACCCCGGTACGCCCCGGCGGCCGTCTACCCGGACGGCGTCAACATCGAGTTCGTCGCCGACCGCGGCCCCCGGCACCTCGCGATGCGCGTCCACGAGCGCGGGGCCGCGGAGACCCGCTCGTGCGGCACGGGCGCGTGCGCCGCCGCCGTGGCCGCGGCCCGGCGCGACGGGCTCGACCCGGCGGGGACGGGCACACCGGTCACCTACACCGTCGACGTGCCCGGCGGTACGCTGCTGATCACCGAGCTGCCCGACGGGCGGATCGAGATGACCGGCCCCGCGGTGATCGTCGCCGAGGGCCGCATCGACCCCGCCTGGCTCACCGGGGCGACCGCCTGAGCCGCCGGGGCCGCGTCACGGGGCGAAACCGCGGGCGCCCGGACCTCGCTCGAACGGGTGGTCCGGTTCACACCGGACGGGAGCGGGACTGCGCCGCGTGGTGGGCTCGGTAGCATCAAGCACCGGCAGGGCGGCCACGCCGCATCCGTCCACCGCCGGTCGACGTCGCCGGAGGTGCCGCATGAGCGCAGAGGCCGCCAACCCCAGTACCACCGGCCGCAGGCGCGGCCGCTCCCGGATCGACCTGCGCAGACTCGGCCGGGCCGCACTCCTCGGTCCCGCCGGCCGCGACCGGATGCCCGACGCCATCGGCCACGTCGCGGACGTCCACCGCGCCCACCACCCCGAGGCCGACCTGGCCGTCCTGCGCCGGGCGTACGAACTGGCGGAGTCGTCCCACCGGGGCCAGTTCCGCAAGAGCGGCGAGCCGTACATCACCCACCCCCTCGCCGTCACCCTCATCCTCGCCGAACTCGGCGCGGAGACCACGACCCTGACCGCCTCCCTCCTCCACGACACGGTCGAGGACACCGAGGTGACCCTCGAAGAGGTCCGCGAGCAGTTCGGCGAGGAGGTCGCCTACCTCGTCGACGGCGTCACCAAGCTGGAGAAGGTCGACTACGGCGCCGCCGCCGAACCCGAGACGTTCCGCAAGATGCTCGTCGCCACCGGCGACGACGTCCGCGTCATGTCCATCAAACTCGCCGACCGGCTGCACAACATGCGCACCCTCGGCGTCATGCGCCCCGAGAAGCAGGCGCGCATCGCGGAGGTCACCCGCGACGTCCTCATCCCCCTCGCGGAGCGGCTCGGCGTCCAGGCGCTCAAGACGGAGCTGGAGGACCTGGTCTTCGCCGTCCTCCACCCCGCCGAGTACGAGCGGACCCGGGCCCTCGTCGCCGAGAACGCCGCCGCCGGCGACGCCCTCAAGGCCGTCGCCGACGACGTGCACGCCGTCCTGCGGGAAGCCGGGATCCCGGCCGAGGTCCTCGTCCGCCCCCGCCACTTCGTCTCCGTGCACCGGGTCGGCCTCAAACGCGGCGAGCTGCGCGGCACCGACTTCGGGCGGCTGCTCGTCCTCGTCGGGGAGGACGCCGACTGCTACGCCGCGCTGGGCGAGCTGCACACCTGCTTCACCCCGGTGGTCTCCGAGTTCAAGGACTTCATCGCCGCCCCCAAGTTCAACCTCTACCAGTCGCTGCACACGGCCGTCGCCACCCCCGACGGCGCCGTCGCGGAGGTCCTCATCCGCACCCACCGGATGCACCGGGTCGCGGAGGCCGGGGTCGTCGCCCTCGGCAACCCCTACGCCGCTCCCGCGGACGGCCCCGACCCGGCCGAGGACGAGGAACGCGCCGACCCCACCCGTCCCGGCTGGCTCTCCCGCCTCCTCGACTGGCAGCGGTCGGCGGCCGACCCCGACACGTTCTGGACCTCGCTGCGCGCCGACCTCGCCCAGGACGGAGAGATCACGGTCTTCCTCCCCGACGGGGGCACCCTCGCCCTCCCCGCCGGCGCCACCTGCGTGGACGCCGCGTACGAGCAGTACGGCACGGCCGCCCACGCCTGCGTCGGGGCGCGCGTCAACGGCCGGCTCGCCACCCTCGGCACCGCCCTCCGCGACGGCGACACCGTCCAGCCGCTGCTCGCCGAGGAGACCGGCTCCGGTCCCTCCCCCGACTGGCTGGAGCACGCCCGCACCCCCACCGCGCGCATCGCCATCGACCGCTGGCTCAGCACCCACCCCCACGACACCGGCGCGCCCGCCGCGGACCCGCGCCCGCCCGCCTCGGTCGTCACCGGCCGCCGGCCCACGGCCAACGCGGTCGTCGACGCGCCGCACACCGGCGTGCGCCTGGCCGGCTGCTGCACGCCCGTACCGCCCGACGCCGTCACCGGATTCGCCGTACGCGGCGGCGTCGTCACCGTGCACCGCGCCGAGTGCCCCGCCGTACCCCGGATGGAGAGCCACGGCCGGCAGCCCGTGACCGTCCGCTGGAGCGGCGCCGCGCCCTGCCGGGTCACGCTCGTCGCCGAGTCGTTCGACCGGCCCAGGCTGCTCGCCGACCTCACCGAGGCGATCGCCACGGCGGGCGCCGCGATCGCCTCCGCCACCGTCGAGCCCCCCAGCGAACAGCGCGTCCGCCACACGTACACGCTGCGCCTCGCCGACGCGGCCGGCCTGCCCGCCCTGATGCGCGCCATGCGGGACGTGCCCGGCGTGTACGACGTGGGCCGCGCGCAGCCCCCCACCTCCGCGCGGTAGCGCACCCGCGGGAGCGCGGACCGCCCCGAGCGGGGGACCGCGGCAGCGCACCCGCAGGCGCGCGGACCGCCCGGCAGGCCCCCGCCACGCCCGCGCGCGCCGCTCGTTCGGGTGTGCCGGGAGCGCGCCGCCCCGGAGCGCCCCGGGGACGCTGATAGCGGTGGGCCCATGTTCCTCACCTCTCCGCGCCTGCGCGCCGTCCTGCTCGCCGCGGCGTCCGCGGGGCTCGTCGCGGCGGCCGTACCCGCACCCGAGCCGCTCGGGATCGGCGACCCGCTCTTCCCGCACCTCGGCAACCCCGGCTACGACGTCCTCGCGTACGACATCGCCTTCACCTACACCGGCGACAACCGCAAGCCCCTGGAGGCCCTGACGAAGATCGACGCGCGGGCCACCGGCCGACTCGACCGCGTCAACCTCGACTTCGCCCACGGCACCGTCGGGTCGGTGACCGTCGACGGCCGCCCCGCCGGCTTCGCCGGCACCGGGGAGGACCTGGTCGTCGAGCCCGACCGGCCCGTCGAGGCCGGTACGCGGTTCAGCATCGCCGTCACCCACACCAGCGACCCGACCGCCGCCGGCGCGAAGGGCGGCTGGGTCCGCACCTCCGACGGCCTGGCCATGGCCAACCAGGCCGACGCCGCCCACCGCGTCTTCCCCTGCAACGACCACCCCGCCGACAAGGCGCACTTCACCTTCCGCGTCACCGCGCCCAAGGACCTGGTCGCCGTCGCCAACGGCCGGGCCGTCACCCGCACCTCCCACGGCCCCACCACGACCTGGACGTACCGGGGCGCCCACCCCATGGCGACCGAGCTGGCCCAGGTCTCCGTCGGCCGCTCCACCGTCGTCCACCGCACCGGCCCGCACGGCCTGCCGCTGCGCGACGTCGTCCCGGTCGCCGACCGCGGGCCGATGGAGCCCTGGCTGGCGAAGACCCCCGGCCACCTGCGGTGGATGGAGGGCAAGGTCGGCCGCTACCCCTTCGAGACGTACGGCCTGCTGATCGCCGACGCCACCACCGGCTTCGAGCTGGAGACCCAGACCCTCTCCCTCTTCGAGCGCGGACTGTTCACCCGCTCCGACCTGCCCGGGTGGTACATCGAGTCGATCATGGTCCACGAGCTGGCCCACCACTGGTTCGGCAACAGCGTCACCCCCCGCGCCTGGTCCGACCTGTGGATCAACGAGGGTCACGCCACCTGGTACGAGGCGCTGTACGCCGAGGAGACCGGCCACGCCCCCCTGGAGCGCCGCATGCGCGACGCGTACACCGCGTCCGACCGGTGGCGCGCCGAGGGAGGCCCCCCGGCGGCGCCCCGCCCGCCCGCGCCGGACGACAAGACCAGCCTCTTCCGGCCGGTCGTCTACGACGGCAGCGCCCTCGTCCTGTACGCGCTGCGCCAGGAGATCGGCGCCACCGCCTTCGCCGAGATCCAGCGGCGCTGGGTGACCGACCACGCGCACGCCACCGCCGGCACCGCGGACTTCGTCCGGCTCGCCTCCGACGTCGCCGGCCGCGATCTCACCGGCTTCCTGCACGGATGGCTCCACGACCGGAAGACCCCGCCCATGCCCGGCCACCCCGACTGGCGCAGCGAGGCCCCGACGGGCGCGAAACCCGCGTGACGGCCCCGGCGGCACCGTGCGACCATCGTCACGCCGGCGCCGCCGGGAACCCCGGCCCCCGGGAATCATCCGGGCAGGGCGGGCGTTGAACCTGACGAACCCACCTTTCCACTGACGTAAGGATCCAATGACCTCCTCTTCATCCCCTTCCCAGGACAAGCCGAGTTCCGCGGAGCCGAACCGCGCCGAGAGCCTTCGGGCCGATGCCCTGATGGAAGAGGACGTCGCCTGGAGCCACGAGATCGACGGAGAGCGGGACGGCGACCAGTTCGACCGCCAGGAGCGCGCCGCGCTCCGCCGTGTGGCCGGCCTCTCCACCGAGCTCGAGGACGTCACCGAGGTCGAGTACCGCCAGCTGCGCCTGGAGCGCGTCGTGCTGGTCGGCGTCTGGACCTCGGGGACCGTGCAGGACGCCGAGAACTCCCTGGCCGAGCTGGCCGCCCTCGCCGAGACGGCGGGCGCGCTCGTGCTGGACGGCGTCATCCAGCGCCGCGACAAGCCCGACCCGGCCACCTACATCGGCTCGGGCAAGGCGGACGAGCTGCGGGACATCGTGCTGGAGACCGGCGCCGACACCGTCGTCTGCGACGGTGAGCTGAGCCCCGGCCAGCTGATCCACCTGGAGGACGTCGTCAAGGTCAAGGTGGTCGACCGGACCGCCCTGATCCTCGACATCTTCGCCCAGCACGCCAAGTCGCGCGAGGGCAAGGCGCAGGTCGCGCTCGCCCAGATGCAGTACATGCTGCCGCGGCTGCGCGGCTGGGGCCAGTCGCTGTCCCGGCAGATGGGCGGCGGCGGCGGTGGCGGCATGGCCACCCGAGGCCCCGGTGAGACCAAGATCGAGACGGACCGGCGCCGGATCCGCGAGAAGATGGCGAAGATGCGCCGGGAGATCGCGGAGATGAAGACGGGCCGCGACATCAAGCGCCAGGAGCGGCGGCGCCACAAGGTTCCGTCGGTCGCCATCGCCGGCTACACCAACGCCGGCAAGTCGTCCCTGCTCAACCGGCTGACCGGCGCCGGGGTGCTGGTGGAGAACGCCCTGTTCGCCACCCTCGACCCGACGGTCCGCCGCGCCGAGACGCCCAGCGGCCGCCTGTACACGCTGGCCGACACGGTCGGCTTCGTCCGGCACCTGCCGCACCACCTGGTCGAGGCGTTCCGCTCCACCATGGAGGAGGTCGGCGACTCCGACCTGATCCTCCACGTGGTGGACGGCGCGCACCCGGCGCCGGAGGAGCAGCTGGCCGCCGTGCGCGAGGTGATCCGCGACGTGGGCGCGACCCGCGTGCCCGAGATCGTCGTGGTCAACAAGGCGGACGCGGCCGACCCGCTCGTCCTGCAGCGGCTGCTGCGCGTCGAGAAGCGCTCGATCGCCGTCTCGGCGCGGACCGGCCAGGGCATCGCGGAACTGCTGGCGATGATCGACGCCGAGCTGCCCCGCCCGGAGGTCGAGGTCGAGGCGCTCGTGCCGTACACCGAGGGCGGACTGGTCTCGCGGGCGCACGCCGAGGGGGACGTGATCTCCGAGGAGCACACCCCGGAGGGCACGCTGCTCAAGGCGCGGGTGCACAGCGAGCTCGCCGCGCTGCTCGCCCCGTTCAGCGCCGTCACGGCCTGACGCGCACGACGAAGCGGGGGCCCGGCCACACGGCCGGGCCCCCGCTTTTCCACCGCTTCGGCGGCCCCGCGCCTACCGGCCCGCGAACTTCTCGCTGACCGCGGTGAACACGCCCTTCGCCTCCGCGCCCAGTCGCGGCCCGGCGAGCCAGCCCGCCTGCACCGGTCCGATCGAGGTGTTCGACACCAGCGCCGGCCTGCCGTCCGCGCCCGCGGCGACCCAGCCGCCGCCCGAGGAACCGCCGGTCATGCTGCAGCCGATGCGGTACATCGTCGGCTGGCCGGCCTTCACCGACAGCCGGCCCGGCTTGTCGGCGCACTGGAACATCCTCTGGCCGTCGTACGGCGGCGCCGCCGGGTAGCCGGTCGCCTCCATGCTCGCGATCTTCGGCGCGGCCGGCGCCTCGAAGTCGACCGGCAGCGCCGAACCGACCGTCTCCTCCAGGGACTTGCCGCCGCTGCCCTTCTCCGGCGTCACGTGGACGACCGCGAAGTCGTACGGCGCGCCCTGGCCGCCCACCGGAGCGCCCTGGTCGATCCACTGCTCGGAGGTCTGGGCCCAGTCGCCCCACCACACGCCGTACGGGGCGACGTCCTCGCGGGACGCCTTCTCCAGTTCAGCGGTCGACAGCCCCTTGTCGTTGTACGACGGGACGAACGCGATGTTCCGGTACCAGCCGCCGTTCTTGCCGGCGTGGACGCAGTGCCCGGCCGTCCACACGAGGTTCGACCTGCCGGGGTTCGCGGGGTCCTTCACGACCGTCGCCGAGCACACCATCGAGCCCTTGGGGCCGTCGAAGAGGAGCTTGCCGGCCTCCGGCGCGCTGGCGTGGTACTCCGGCTCCACCTCCTTGGCCTCGACCCGCCGCGGCGTCGGGTCCGTCACGCCCTCGTCGCCGGAGATGTCACCGTCCTCGACGGGCCGGTCCGGTTCCTCCGCCTCCCGCATGCGGTCGGGATTCCAGAGGTCCTCGATGATCGGGTTGACGAAGTCCTGCGCCTCGCGCAGCCACTTGTCCCTGTCCCAGTTCCTCCATTCGCCGTCCCGCCACTTGTCCAGGTCGATCCCGTGCTCCCTGAGCCGGTTCTTCAGGTCCTCGGGGATGGTGATCTTCCCGTTCCCGCCGGGGGCCGGGGTCGTGGAGGCACCGGGAGCGGCGGCCGGGTCCTCCTCGGGACCGCAGCCCGTGGCGGTCAGCGCCAGCGCCGCCGCGACGGCGACCGACGCGATCAACGGACGAATCGTTCGCATATGAGTGATCCCCCTGGGACTTCGTGAGCCGGGCGCCTCCGCGGAAGCGCCCCCGAACGCGGAACTTCGCACTGAGTGGCCCCGTGCGCCGGCGGTGCCGGGCGCCGGAGCGCGGCCCCCACTATGCCGGTGCCTTCGGGGACGGCGTGCGGCAGGGCGGTGGTTCCCCGGTGGGAGGCCTCCGGAGCGCCGGTGCCCGGCGCGGTGCGGCCCCACCGGTACGGGGGCGCACGGCTCCCGCCCGGGGCGGGGCGCGCCGGGGAACGACCGGAACCGGACGGGGAAGATCCCGGGAGGCGGCCCCGCCGTCGGCGCGGCGCCGTAGGGTGGACGGGCTATGACGAAGCCATCCCTCCCCGATCTCCTCCACGCCGCCGTCGCCGCCGTCGGCGGTGTGGAAAGGCCAGGCCAGGTCGCCATGGCCGAGGCCGTCGCCCAGGCCATCGACGACGGCACGCACCTGCTGGTCCAGGCCGGCACCGGCACCGGCAAGTCCCTCGGCTACCTGGTGCCCGTACTGGCCCACGGGGACCGTGTCGTCGTGGCGACGGCCACGCTGGCCCTGCAGCGGCAACTCGTCGAGCGGGACCTGCCCCGGACGGTCGAGGCGCTGCACCCGCTGCTGCGCCGCCGCCCGGAGTTCGCGATGCTCAAGGGCCGCTCCAACTACCTGTGCCTGCACCGGCTCCACGAGGGCGTGCCGCAGGAGGAGGAGGACGGGTTGTTCGACCCGTTCGAGGCGGCCGCCCCGACCAGCAAGCTCGGAAGGGACCTGCTGCGGCTGCGGGACTGGTCGGACGAGACGGAGACGGGCGACCGGGACGACCTGACGCCGGGCGTCTCCGACCGGGCGTGGGGGCAGGTGTCGGTCTCCTCGCGCGAGTGCCTGGGGGCGAGCAGGTGCGCGTACGGCGCCGAGTGCTTCGCGGAGGCCGCGCGCGAGCGCGCCAAGCTCGCCGACGTCGTGGTGACCAACCACGCGCTCCTCGCCATCGACGCCATCGAGGGCGCCCCGGTCCTCCCGGAGCACGAGGTGCTGGTCGTCGACGAGGCGCACGAGCTGGTGTCCCGGGTGACCGGCGTCGCCACCGGCGAGCTCACGCCCGGCCAGGTCAACCGCGCGGTGCGGCGTGCCGCCAAGCTCGTCGACGAGAAGGTCGCCGACCGGTTGCAGACCGCGGCGGAGGGGTTCGAGAGGCTGATGGAGCTGGCCCTGCCCGGCCGTCTCCAGAAGCTCCCGGAGGACCTCGCGTACGCGTTGGCGGCCCTGCGGGACGCGGCGCGCGCGGTGATCACCGCGCTGGGCGGCACACGGGACCGGTCCGGCCAGGACGAGGACGCCGTCCGCAAGCAGGCCATGGCCTCCGTGGAGGGCGTCCACGCGGTGGCGGAGCGCGTCGCCGGCGGCTCCGAGTACGACGTGGTCTGGTACGAGCGGCACGACCGCTTCGGCGCGTCCCTGCGGGTGGCGCCGCTGTCGGTGTCGGGGCTGCTGCGCGACAAGCTGTTCGCGGACCGGTCGGTCGTCCTGACGTCCGCCACGCTGAAGCTGGGCGGGGACTTCAACGGGGTGGGGGCCTCGCTGGGACTCGCCGCCGAGGGCGTGACGGGCGAGGACCTCCCGGTGTGGAAGGGCATCGACGTCGGATCGCCGTTCGACTACCCCAGGCAGGGCATCCTCTACGTGGCCCGCCACCTGGCGACGCCGGGGCGGGAGGGCGGCCGGGCGGACATGGTGGACGAGCTGGCGGAGCTGATCGAGGCTGCCGGGGGCCGGACGCTCGGCCTGTTCTCCTCCATGCGGGCCGCGCAGGCCGCCGCCGAGGAGCTGCGGGGTCGTTCGGACAGGCCCGTGCTGCTGCAGGGCGAGGACACGCTGGGCGAGCTGATCAAGGCGTTCGCCGAGGATCCGGAGACCTGCCTGTTCGGGACGCTCTCGCTGTGGCAGGGCGTCGACGTGCCGGGGCCCAGCTGCCAGCTGGTGGTCATGGACCGCATCCCCTTCCCGCGTCCGGACGACCCGCTGACGAGCGCGCGCCAGAAGGCGGTGGAGGAGGCGGGGGGCAACGGCTTCATGGCCGTCGCCGCGACCCACGCGGCCCTGCTCATGGCGCAGGGCGCGGGCCGTCTGGTGAGGGCGACGGACGACCGCGGTGTGGTGGCGGTCCTGGACCCGCGCCTGGCGAACGCCCGGTACGGGAGCTTCCTGCGCGCCTCGATGCCGGACTTCTGGTACACGACGGACCGCAACCAGGTCCGCCGTTCCCTCGCGGCCATCGACCGGGCGGCGAAGGCCGCGGTCTGACCGGATGCGGCAGGGCCCCGGGACCGGCGCAGGGGTCCCGGGGCCCGGTCGGGGCGGCGGGTGTCAGACCCGCCGCAGGACCGCCACCACCTTGCCGAGGATGGTGGCCTCGTCGCCGGGGATGGGCTGGTAGGCGGCGTTGTGCGGGAGCAGCCAGACGTGGCCGTCCTCCCGCTTGAAGCGCTTGACCGTCGCCTCCCCGTCCAGCATGGCGGCCACGATGTCACCGTTCTCCGCGACCGGCTGGCGGCGGACCGTGACCCAGTCGCCGTCGCAGATCGCGGCCTCGATCATGGAGTCACCCACGACCTTCAGCACGAACAGCTCACCGTCGCCCACCAGCTGCCGGGGGAGGGGGAAGACGTCCTCGACCGACTCCTCGGCCAGGATCGGCCCGCCGGCGGCGATCCGGCCGACGAGCGGGACGTACGACGCGGCGGGCTTTCCGGCCGTGTCCGCGGGCTGCGCGGCCGGCTGGTCGGAGCCCCGCACCTCGTACGCGCGCGGGCGGTGCGGGTCCCGCCGCAGGAAGCCCTTCCGCTCCAGGGCCATGAGCTGGTGCGCCACCGACGACGTGCTGGAGAGGCCGACCGCTTGGCCGATCTCCCGCATCGATGGTGGGTATCCGCGCCGCTGCACGGAGTCGCGGATCACCTCGATGACCCTTCGCTGCCGGTCCGTGAGGCCGGAGCTGTCGGCCCGGATGCCGGGGGGTCGGCCGGGGAGGGCGCGCGCGGGCTTGGCGGACCCGGGGGTCGCGCCCGCTTCGTCCGGGTTCTTCGCGGTCATGGCGTGCACCGGTTCGAATCGGCCCGGGGAGCGGTCCTGGGCGGTGATGGCGGCGCTGTCTGCGGTGGTGGTCACGTCGGCCCCTCTCGAATGGTCTCCCTGGCTGGCACAACGGTAGTTGCTTTCGAAAGGTTGCGCCAAACACACGTTCGAGTGAAAAAACGCGGAATGGCTTACGTGTGCGTGTGTCTGGGTGTATGTGCGACCTTCGCCGCAGGGGGCGTTCCGGCCCTAGCCCCGGGGCGGGGCTAGGGGCCCTAGCCCCGGGGCGGGGCGGGCCCTCACGCTACCGCCCGGGGCCGCCCCGGCGGCGCCCCTCGTCGGGCGGTGCGGCACGCGACCCGCCGGGGGCCGCCGGCTCCCCGTGTCCCGGAATTCCCGGGGGCGGGCCGTACCGTAGGCTCGTCGCCGCTCCGGGGGCCGGGGCGCCCGCGCGACACGCGCCTGCCGCGAATGAAGGCCGGTCCCTACATGTAGTGGTTGCATGGTGACAGCCGCCCAGAAGTTGTGGTCCTCGTCCGGCGGGGCGATGGAGATCCCCTATGCTGGGGGCTGCTTCGAGGGGCCCGGGAGGGCCTTTCCGGGGCTGTTCCGTCGTGCCGTGAAGGAGGGTTCGGACCGTGCACTGCCCCTTCTGCAGGCACCCCGACAGCCGGGTCGTCGACAGTCGCACCACCGACGACGGGACGTCCATCCGGCGCCGTCGCCAGTGCCCCGACTGCTCCCGCCGCTTCACCACGGTGGAGACCTGCTCCCTCATGGTCGTGAAGCGGAGCGGGGTGACCGAGCCCTTCAGCAGGACCAAGGTCATCAACGGCGTGCGCAAGGCCTGTCAGGGGCGGCCCGTCACCGAGGACGCCCTGGCCCAGCTGGGGCAGCGGGTCGAGGAGGCCGTCCGGGCGACCGGCAGTGCGGAGCTCACCACCCACGACGTCGGCCTCGCCATACTCGGTCCGCTGCAGGAACTCGACCTCGTCGCGTACCTGCGCTTCGCGTCCGTGTACCGCGCGTTCGACACGCTGGAGGACTTCGAGGCCGCCATCGCGGAACTGCGCGGGCGACGGACCTCCGCGGGGGAGTGCGGCACCGGTGCGCCCCCCGGGGCCCCGGCGTCCGCGACGGCCGCCGGCTGAGCGGTCCGCCGGGTCCGCGGCCCGGTGGGGCCGGCCGCCGACGCGGCCGATGGAACCTGTCATGGACGCTACGAGCGGCGTCCGTGGCGACAGACAGAGACCGTGCCCGGGGAAGTTTTGGGCACACAAGGGCGTTTTTGCCCATGTATGGGAGGCGGCATGACAGAGACGGCGAGCGGTCCGGCACGAGGCTCCCGCGCCAAGGGATCCAAGACCAGCAAGGGACTGCGCATCGAGCGCATCCACACGACCCCCGGCGTGCACCCGTACGACGAGGTCGCCTGGGAGCGCCGAGACGTCGTCATGACCAACTGGCGCGACGGCTCGGTCAACTTCGAGCAGCGTGGCGTCGAGTTCCCCGACTTCTGGTCGGTGAACGCGGTCAACATCGTCACCAGCAAGTACTTCCGGGGCGCCGTCGGCACCCCCCAGCGCGAGACGAGCCTGAAGCAGCTCATCGACCGCATCGTGAAGACCTACCGCAAGGCCGGCGAGGACCACGGCTACTTCTCGTCACCCGCCGACGCGGAGATCTTCGAGCACGAGCTCGCCCACGCCCTCATGCACCAGGTCTTCAGCTTCAACTCGCCGGTGTGGTTCAACGTCGGCACGCAGCAGCCCCAGCAGGTCTCCGCCTGCTTCATCCTGTCCGTCGACGACTCCATGGAGTCGATCCTCGACTGGTACAAGGAGGAGGGCATGATCTTCAAGGGCGGCTCCGGCGCCGGCCTGAACCTCTCCCGCATCCGCTCCTCCAAGGAACTGCTCTCCTCCGGCGGCAACGCCTCCGGCCCGGTCTCCTTCATGCGCGGCGCCGACGCCTCCGCCGGGACGATCAAGTCCGGCGGTGCCACGCGCCGCGCGGCAAAGATGGTCATCCTCGACGTCGACCACCCCGACATCGAGGACTTCATCGAGACCAAGGTCAAGGAGGAGGCGAAGATCCGCGCCCTGCGCGACGCGGGCTTCGACATGGACCTGGGCGGCGACGACATCACCTCCGTCCAGTACCAGAACGCCAACAACTCGGTCCGCGTGAACGACGAGTTCATGAAGGCCGTGGAGTCCGGCGGCAAGTTCGGGCTGCGCGCCAGGATGACCGGCGAGGTCATCGAGGAGGTCGACGCCCGCGCGCTGTTCCGCAAGATGGCCGAGGCCGCCTGGGCCTGCGCCGACCCGGGCATCCAGTACGACGACACGATCAACCGCTGGCACACCTGCCCCGAGTCCGGCCGCATCAACGGCTCGAACCCGTGCAGCGAGTACATGCACCTGGACAACACGTCCTGCAACCTCGCCTCGCTGAACCTGATGAAGTTCCTGAAGGACGACGGCAAGGGCCACCAGTCCTTCGACATCGAGCGCTTCGCCAAGGTCGTCGAGCTGGTCATCACCGCGATGGACATCTCCATCTGCTTCGCCGACTTCCCGACCGAGAAGATCGGCGAGAACACCCGGGCCTTCCGCCAGCTGGGCATCGGCTACGCCAACCTCGGCGCCCTGCTCATGGCGACCGGCCACGCGTACGACTCCGACGGCGGCCGCGCCCTGGCCGGCGCGATCACCTCGCTGATGACCGGCACCTCGTACCGCCGCTCCACCGAGCTGGCCGCGGCCGTCGGCCCGTACGACGGCTACGCCCGCAACGCCGAGGCGCACAAGCGCGTCATGAGGCAGCACGCCGACGCCAACGCCGGGGCCGTCCGCATGGACGACCTGGACACGCCGATCTGGGCCGCCGCCACGGAGGCCTGGCAGGACGTGCTCCGCCTCGGCGAGAAGAACGGCTTCCGCAACGCCCAGGCGTCCGTCATCGCCCCGACCGGCACCATCGGCCTCGCGATGTCCTGCGACACCACCGGCCTGGAGCCCGACCTCGCCCTGGTCAAGTTCAAGAAGCTGGTCGGCGGCGGCTCGATGCAGATCGTCAACGGCACGGTCCCGCAGGCCCTGCGCCGCCTGGGCTACCAGGAGGAGCAGATCGAGGCGATCGTCGCCCACATCGCCGAGCACGGCAACGTGATCGACGCGCCGGGCCTCAGGCAGGAGCACTACGAGGTGTTCGACTGCGCCATGGGCGAGCGCGCCATCTCCCCGATGGGCCACGTCCGCATGATGGCGGCGATCCAGCCGTGGATCTCCGGCGCGCTCTCCAAGACGGTCAACATGCCGGAGACGGCGACCGTCGAGGAGGTCGAGGAGATCTACTTCGAGGCGTGGAAGATGGGCGTCAAGGCGCTCGCGATCTACCGCGACAACTGCAAGGTCGGCCAGCCGCTCTCCGCCAAGAAGAAGGAGGAGAAGACCGAGGCCGAGCCGGCGAAGGTGGAGAAGGTCGTCGAGTACCGCCCGGTCCGCAAGCGCCTGCCGAAGGGCCGCCCGGGGATCACCACCTCCTTCACGGTCGGCGGGGCCGAGGGCTACATGACCGCCAACTCCTACCCGGACGACGGCCTCGGCGAGGTCTTCCTGAAGATGTCCAAGCAGGGTTCGACCCTCGCGGGCATGATGGACGCCTTCTCCATCGCCGTCTCGGTCGGCCTCCAGTACGGCGTGCCGCTGGAGACGTACGTCTCGAAGTTCACCAACATGCGCTTCGAGCCGGCCGGCATGACGGACGACCCGGACGTGCGGATGGCGCAGTCGATCGTCGACTACATCTTCCGCCGACTGGCCCTGGACTTCCTGCCGTTCGAGACCCGTTCGGCACTCGGCATCCACTCCGCCGAGGAGCGCCAGCGCCACCTGGAGACCGGTTCGTACGAGCCGGCCGACGACGAGGTCGACGTGGAGGGCCTGGCCCAGTCCGCCCCGCGCCGGCAGGAGGCCCCCAGGGCCGTCGCCCCCGCGCCCGCCAGGGCGGAGGCCGCGGCACCCGCCCCGAAGCAGGCGCACACCTCCGCCGAGCTCGTCGAGATGCAGCTCGGCATCCACGCCGACGCCCCGCTGTGCTTCTCCTGCGGCACGAAGATGCAGCGCGCCGGCTCCTGCTACATCTGCGAGGGCTGCGGCTCCACCAGCGGCTGCAGCTGACGCGGAGCGCGGACGCGTCGCGCGCGGCCCCGCGGCCGGTGGACGCGGCGGGAGGGGGCCGACCCCGGGCCGGCTCCCTCCCGCC
>JAAXOU010000067.1 GCA_012396115.1 Streptomyces somaliensis DSM 40738
CCCGCCGGCGCCCGCGCGGCCCCGGCTCCGCGCGCGGTGCGGGGCCGGGACGCCGGCGGGGCGGGGGTCAGCTGACGGAGACCTCGGGCTCGCCGGACGGCACGCCGTCCTTCTCCATCTGCTCGGCGATCTTCATCGCCTCCTCGATCAGCGTCTCGACGATCTTCGACTCGGGCACCGTCTTGATGACCTCGCCCTTCACGAAGATCTGCCCCTTGCCGTTGCCGGAGGCGACGCCGAGGTCCGCCTCGCGGGCCTCGCCGGGGCCGTTGACGACGCAGCCCATGACGGCGACGCGCAGCGGGACCTCCATGCCCTCCAGCCCCGCCGTCACCTCGTCCGCGAGCTTGTACACGTCGACCTGGGCGCGGCCGCACGAGGGGCACGAGACGATCTCCAGTCGGCGCTGGCGCAGGTTGAGCGCCTCCAGGATCTGGATGCCGACCTTCACCTCCTCCGCCGGCGGGGCCGACAGGGAGACGCGGATCGTGTCGCCGATGCCCTCCGCCAGCAGCGCGCCGAAGGCCACCGCCGACTTGATCGTGCCCTGGAAGGCCGGTCCGGCCTCGGTGACCCCCAGGTGGAGGGGGTAGTCGCACTGCTCGGCCAGCTGCCGGTAGGCGTTGACCATCACGACCGGGTCGTTGTGCTTCACCGAGATCTTGATGTCGTGGAAATCGTGCTCCTCGAAGAGGGACGCCTCCCACAGGGCGGACTCGACCAGCGCCTCCGGGGTGGCCTTGCCGTACTTCTGCAGCAGCCGCCGGTCCAGCGAACCGGCGTTCACCCCGATGCGGATCGGGGTGCCGTGGTCCTTCGCCGCCTTGGCGATCTCCTTGACCTTGTCGTCGAACTGCTTGATGTTGCCCGGGTTCACCCGGACCGCCGCGCATCCCGCCTCGATGGCGGCGAACACGTACTTCGGCTGGAAGTGGATGTCCGCGATGACCGGGATCTGCGACTTCCTCGCGATCACGGGGAGCGCGTCGGCGTCGTCCTGCGTGGGGCAGGCCACGCGGACGATCTGGCAGCCGGACGCGGTCAGTTCGGCGATCTGCTGGAGCGTCGCACCGATGTCGGACGTGCGGGTCGTGGTCATGGACTGCACCGACACGGGCGCGTCACCGCCCACGGCGACGGAGCCCACCTGGATCTGCCGACTCTTCCGGCGCTCGGCCAGCTTGGTCGGAACGGACGGCATGCCGAGAGAAATCGCGGTCATCTGCTGTGCAACCCCAAGGTGTGGATCGAGGTCCCGGTATCGGCGGGCTCCGGGCTCCGAGATTACAGGGGGCCCGTTCCCCCCGGCACATCGTGCCGCCCCGGGCCGGCGGCCGGACGAGCCCGCGGGCCCGGCCGCCGCCCGGGGTCCACCCGCCGGCGGGGCGCCGTCTACGAGATCCTCACCGGGTTCACGATGTCGGCGAGGAGCACCAGCACCGTGAAGCAGACGAAGACGCCCGCGACGACGTACGCCACCGGCATCAGCTTCGCCACATCGAAGGGGCCCGGGTCGGGGCGGCGCAGCAGCCTCGCCAGGTGCCGCCGCGCCGACTCCCACAGGGCGCCCGCGATGTGGCCGCCGTCGAGGGGCAGCAGGGGCAGCATGTTGAAGAGGAACAGCGACAGGTTGAACGTCGCGAGGACCAGCAGGAACGACGCGACGATGTTCTGGGTCGGCACGTCGAGGTTCATGACCTCGCCGCTGATGCGGGCGGCTCCGACGATGCCCACCGGGGAGTCGGCCTTGCGCTCGCCGTCGCCGAAGGTGGCGTCCCACAGGTCGGGGACCTTGCCGGGGAGCGCGACGACGGCGTGGACGCCGTCCTCGATCATGTCGCCCATGCGGTCCACGGACTGGCCGAAGGTGAGCGGGACGATCTCGGTCCTGGCCGCGAAGCCGAGGTAGCCGGCGGGGACGTACTCGCCGGGGACCGCCTCCCCGTCGGCGTCCTTCTTCACCACCATGTTCTTCTCGAGCACCGGGTGGAGGTCGAGCCGCCGGCCGTCTCGCTCGACGGTGATCGTGGCGGGGCCGATCGTGTCGCGGATGCGACCGGACAACTCGGCCCAGTCGGCGACGGGTTCGCCGTCGAAGGCGACGATCCGGTCGCCCGCCCTCAGGCCGGCGGCGTGGGCCGGGGACTCCCTGTCGCCCCGGGCGCACGTGTCGCGCTCCTCGCTCTGCGCGATGACGCACTTCTGCACGCCGGCGACCTCGGTGGTCTGCGTGGCGAAGCCGAACGACATGGCGACGCCGAGGAAGATCACGACGGCGAGGACCAGGTTCATGAACGGCCCGGCGAACATCACGACCACGCGCTTCCACGGCTTGCGCGTGTAGAACAGCCGCTCCTCGTCACCCGGCCGCAGCTCCTCGTACGCCGCCGAGCGGGCGTCCTCGATCATGCCGCGCCAGGGCGAGGTGGAGCGGGCCTCGACGCGACCGTCCTCGCCGGGCGGGAACATGCCGATCATGCGGATGTAGCCGCCCATGGGGATGGCCTTGATCCCGTACTCCGTCTCGCCCTTCCTGCGGGACCAGAGGGTCGGGCCGAAGCCGACCATGTACTGGGGCACGCGGATGCCGAACAGCTTGGCCGTGGAGAGGTGGCCCAGCTCGTGCCAGGCGATGGAGACCAGCAGTCCCACGGCGAACAGCGCGATGCCCAGGATCGTCAGCAGTGCGGTCATGCGCGGACCTCCAGGGTCGTTCCTGCGGCCTTGGCGGCCAGCTCGCGGGCCCGGGCGCGGGCCCATGCCTCCGCTTCCAGGACGTCCTCGACCGTCAGCGGGGTTCCCGGGGCGGGTGCGCCGTGCTCGGCGACGACCTCGGTGACCGTGTCCATGATGCCGGTGAAGGGCAGCGCGCCGGCGAGGAAGGCGTCGACGCACTCCTCGTTGGCGGCGTTGAACACGGCCGGGGCCGTGCCCCCCAGTCCGCCGACGTGCCGGGCGAGGCCGACGGAGGGGAACGCCTCCGTGTCGAGCGGGAAGAACTCCCAGGTGGACGCCGTGGACCAGTCGAAGGCGGGGGCGGCGTCCGGGACGCGCCCGGGCCAGCCCAGGCCGATGGCGATGGGGCCGCGCATGTCGGGCGGGGTGGCCTGGGCGAGGGTGGAGCCGTCGGTGAACTCCACCATCGAGTGCACGTAGGACTGCGGGTGGACGACGACCTCGATGCGCTCGAAGGGGATGTCGTACAGCAGGTGGGCCTCGATGACCTCCAGGCCCTTGTTGACGAGCGTGGCGCTGTTGACGGTGATGACGGGGCCCATCGCCCAGGTGGGGTGGGCGAGGGCGTCCTCGCGGGTGACGCCGGCCAGCTCGGCGCGGGTGCGGCCGCGGAAGGGGCCGCCGGACGCGGTGACGACGAGCTTTCGGACGTCGGCGCGGGTGCCGGCGGCGAGGGCCTGGAACAGCGCGGCGTGCTCGGAGTCGACCGGGATGATCTGGCCGGGCTTGGCGGCGGCCTTGACCAGGGGGCCGCCGACGATGAGCGACTCCTTGTTGGCGAGGGCGAGGGTGCGGCCGGCCTCGAGGGCGGCGAGCGTCGGGGCCAGGCCGATGGAGCCGGTGATGCCGTTGAGGACCGTGTGGCAGTCGGACGCGGCGATCCGGGCGGCGGCGTCCGGGCCGGCGAGGACCTCGGGGAGCGGCTCGGTCCCGTACCGCTCCGCCAGCGCCTCCCGCAGGGCCGGCACCGCGTCCTCGCGGGCCACGGCGACCGTGCGGACGCGCAGCCGGTGCGCCTGCTCGGCGAGGAGCCCGGGCCGGCCGCCCGCGGCGGAGAGCGCGGTGACGCGGAACCGGTCGGGGTTGCGCAGCACCAGGTCGATGGCCTGGGTGCCGATGGACCCGGTGGAGCCGAGGACGACGACGTCCCGGCGGCCTTCGGCCGGATCGAAGGCGATGTGCGGGTCGGCGAGGGGTGCTGGGCTGTCGCTCATGCCCCCATTCTCGCCGCATCGGGCACCGGTGTTGACCGCTTCCCCGATGACGCTCCCCGAGGGTGCCGGGGGCGCGGTGCCGGGGGCCCCGGGTGGGGGGCCGGTGCCGCGGCGGGCGTGCGGCACCGCCCCCGCGGTGTACCCCTCCCGCGCACGGCGACGGGCCGGGGCCCCCGTTCGCACCGGCCGGCCCGGCGGAACGCGGAGGCGGCCGGAGCCCCCGCACAGTGGGCTAGCTTTACCACCCCTGACCTGCTGTTTCTTCCTGACCTGCGGGCTTACGACGCTCCCCCTCCCGCATCTTCCCTCATCTGCCCGCATCCCCCATCGCTGGAGACCTCCCCTGTTCCCGCGGGAACAGGGCGGGAACACCAGCCAGGCCCCGGACAGAGGGAAGGCCCGGCGGTCGGCCGCCGGGCCTCCTCACATCACGTCCCGTCAGCTTGCGGAGCATGGACCGGAACGCACTCGCCGGCAATTGCCAGTCGGGTTTGCACACGCTCGGATCATGTCCGAAAACGTGTATGACACACAAGTCCCGGCTGCCACCAGCTCCCCGCCTCACACGCGTCCGGCAACCTCGTTCACCCGAAAGGGTGGACGGACAGCGAAGCCCCGTGCCCCGCTGTAAAACCTGATCGCCACGCCCTTCGCCGCCGCCGCGCCTGCCCCCTGACCCCCCGGCGGCAGGCACACCACGGCCCCGACACCATTCCCCTCTGGCGCCGGGGCCGACGCTCCGGGACGTCGCGGCGCTCGCCGGCGTGTCCACGGGCACGGTGTCCAACGTCCTCAACCGGCCCGAGACTGTGAGGGAGACCACACGGACACGGGTCGAGAAGGCCATCGCCGAAGTCGGCTTCGTCCGGTCGGCCGGCACAACACGGGAAGCCGCCCACTGGCGCCGGTCCGGCCACGCACAGTGGATCTTCA
The DNA here is from genome assembly GCA_012396115.1 of Streptomyces somaliensis DSM 40738. Classification (GTDB taxonomy): domain Bacteria; phylum Actinomycetota; class Actinomycetes; order Streptomycetales; family Streptomycetaceae; genus Streptomyces; species Streptomyces somaliensis. The sequence continues at coordinate 4,884 of JAAXOU010000067.1, forward strand.
CTCCGGCCGCCACCGGCTGGTACCCGAAGAAGGCGCCGGCCGAGGCGCATCCCGTTCCAGTGACCGGCGGCCCCTTCCCCGGCGCCCCTGTGCGCGGCCGTAACGCCTCCGGGCGAGCCGAGGCGTGCTGGGTGCCGATCAAGGACCGGCTGCCCCGCCACGGCCTCCGTCACGGCCACCGCACGCTCATGGAGGAGCTGGGCACCCCCAAGGTCCTGATGGACGAGCGGATGGGCCACGAGGACGGATCGGTCGGCGCGCGGTATTCGCACGTGACCGACTCCATGCGCGCCACGCTCATGGAACAGCTCACCGAGGTCTGGCACGCCTCCCTGGCCGACCGTCTCGCTCTCCACCCCCGGTCGCCGGTGCCGGTGCTCGACCGGCTGTTGCAGGAGTTCGCCCAAGCCGCGTGACACCCTAAAACAAGATCACACCTAGTTGACACCCAGGCACCCAGACACAAAGCAATCAGGGCCGGTCTCCCCGAAGGGAAACCGGCCCTGACCTTGCACTTCTCTGTCGGGGTGGCGGGATTTGAACCCACGACCTCTTCGTCCCGAATTAGGGACGCTACGTAACTGACGTGTGGCCCGCGACTCTCTGACCTGCACTGTAGTATTGCAAACGCGCAGGTCAGGGGCGTGAATTCAAGACTTTTCCCCGGTCCCGTGACGTCTGGCCGATCGCTGGAACACCTCTCCCGCATGTCTGACTTCTTCAAGATCACACCTGGTTTACACCCAGAATCGGCAGAAGTGTGTCAGACGTACGCCCAGGTCAGGGTGCGGGTAATATTGCCGCCCCGCACCTCGCGCGGCACCCTCAGAACTGGATGCCACACCCGGGACTCTGGTCAGTTCACCGGCCACAGGACGAGCGCGCGAACGGCTTCACCCACGGAGCTGGTTGATCCGATCCCAGGTGTCCGCGTCCATCACAGACCCCCGTCCAGGGCGTGCGCCAGCGTCGCCGCCCGCTCCGCCATCGACCGCTTCCATTCCGTGCCGTCCTCGTCGGCGATCTCCCGCCACAGAGCCGCGGTAGCCAGACCGAGCGCGCTGAGTGCTTCCTGCGACGCACTGCGCCACGACGGGAACCGTCCGGCGAAGGTGAGCGCCGAGTCCACCGAGTGGCCGGCCTCCATGAGCCGCAGCGCTAGGGCGCCCGGGTCGATCCACGCCGCGCCCCGCGTCGGCCATGCCCAGTCCACGAGCCGGGCCCGATCGCCGACGATCAGGACGTTGTCCGGCGCGAAGTCTGTGTGCAGCAGCGTCGTCCCCGCGAACAGATGCAACGTGCCCGGCGGCGCGTAGTCCGCCCACCGGTCGACCGCGTCCTTGATGTCGACGTCGGTCGGGGCCGTGACCCCTTGCAGCTCGGTGAGCGCCGCTTCCACGAGCGGCAGATCCGCCGACCCGGGCGCGTAGTCGGCGTGCCGACCGTCAACCACCTCGTAGCCCAGCAGGCTCCAGCCGTCCAGCTCTAGATGCCAATACAGGCGCGGGCAGGACGTCGGCAGGTGCGGAGCCACAGCCGCCTCACGGCGCTGGGCGCTCACCTGCGGATGGTCGGCCGGGATGCCCTTCACGAAGACGCTGCCGCTGTCGGTCTCCAGGACCGAAGCGATGCCGGAATTCATGCCGCCGCTCACGGTCACCGCCTGATGTACGGCGCCGGTCTTGTCCGCAACGGCCTGGAGGACATCGTCGGGAAGCTGCTCGAAGGGGATACGGGTCATCGACACGCGCGGGTCCTTGGGTGCTCGGGGGGAAAGGGGATGCCGCCCCGGCCAGGGTACGGCCGGGGCGGCATCAGGGGTGGAACGATCGGAAGCGGGTCGAGCCCGCCCCGGTCCTAGTAGGGCTGGTCGTCACCGGCCGAGCAGGAGCACTCGGCTCCCTCGGCGGCCGTGTCCAGGTCAGCGATGATCTGGAACTCGTTGTCGCCGATCGTCGCGGCGGGCAACGGCACCGGCAGCGCGCCGACCGGCCCGTCCGACGGGCGGCGGCCGATGGTGACCGCCACGGGCTGGCGCGGCGGGGCGAGGGCGGCAGTGGGCGGAGTCATGATCCGTAACCTCCATGCTGGCAGTAGAGCTCTCGACGGTCCCCCGCCTCCTGGTAGAGCTTGGCCAGCGGCCGACACGTGCGACACGTGTCCACCTTCGTGCAGCCAGAGCATCCACCGGTGCGGAGCTGTAGGGACTCGGCGATCACGCCGAGTCGGGTGAGGGCTTCGACGCCCTCGGTGACGAGGTTCACGTTCGGGTCGCGGCCGACCTTGCAGACCGACGCGATGCCGTGCGGGTTCACGTGGAAGAACGTCCGCCCGGCATTGCAGCCCGTGAAGATGCTCCGGGGCTTGAGGTCTGCGTACGACTGCGAGGCGAGGGGATTCGCGCCGCCGTCGATCGTCGGCGACATGTTCGTGAACACCTCATGGTGGAAGCCGTACGACTGGCACAGGGCCACCATCGCGTCGACCTCGTGGGCGTTGTCGTCCGACACGATCACGTTCAGTCGGACCGGTAGGCCGTCCTCGCGGGCGGCGTCCAGGCCCTTGATCCACCGGTCGTACGCGCCGCGGTTCTTGGTGACCTTGTCGTACGTCTCGGCGGTCGCCCCATAGACGCTCACCGTCAGCCGGTACGGCCGGTGGCGGCGGAACAGGTCCCGGATCTGCGGCTTGCGCAGCGACGACCCGTTCGTGGAGACCTGGACCATCATGCCGAGCTGGTGGGCGTAGATGTACGCGGCGCCGAACTGCTTGTCGATCAGAGCCTCGCCGCCGGTGATCTGCAACCACAGCACGCCGGCTTCCTGCATCACCTGGAGGAGGCGCTGCTTGCCGTCCCAAGGCAGGCCGGAGAACTTCTTCTCGGGGAGGTAGCAGAAGTCGCAGTCGTAGTCACAGCCGAGGTTGATCTCCCACGAAGCCCGCCCGTACCCGTAAGCCGAGCGCTCGCGGACCAGGAGGACGTCGCCGGCCGGGGCTTCGGGCAGCTTGATACCCCACGCCTGTGCCGCCGCGTCGCCCACCCAGGCCGGGAGCACCAGACCTTCGCGGGTCGCGGTCGCCAGCTCCTCGTAGCGGACCTCGGGAATCCGTACGCCCGATGCCTGGCCCGGCCGCAGCAGGAGGTACTGGGCGAGGAACGGGCTCGCCACGAGCTGCGGTACATCGGTGCGATCCTCCTGTGCTGGTCTGGGACTCGTCGTTGTTGTCACGGCAACCTCCACGATTGGTCAGGCCGATGCGGCCTCAAAGCCGCGGGTGGTGTGCAGGTGGATCAGGGCTTCCAAGCGCCGAATGCAGCGGGTGCAGCACGTGAACGGCGCTTCCCCTGCCTCCGCGCTCTGTATGGGCCCGATCCACAGGACGGGCACGTCTGTGGCTTCGCAGCGCCAGCACAGACCGATGACCCAGGCGCTATCCTTGGCGCTCACCCGGTCTTGACCCTGAAGCAGAGGGCACCAAGCATCCCGACGAGGATCACCACATAGAGGACTTGTCTCCCCGCTCAGCCACCGGGGGCCTCCGCGTCGGCGTCGAGATTGGCCCACACGCGCTTGCCCCACCGCAGGGGCTCGACGCCCCACCGGCCGGGACACAGAGCCTCCACGATGAGCAGGCCGCGGCCGGACTCCGCCAGGTCCACGACGGGGCGCAGGAGCAGCGCCGGCAGGATGCGGGACAGGTCCACCACAGCCACCTGGACGACGGACCGGTCCACCCGCGAGGCGGTCACCCGGATCGTGTCCCGCCGGCCGTGGTTCACGGCGTTGGCCACCAGCTCGGTCACGACGAGCTGCGCGGAGTCGGTGACGACCTCCAGGCCCCACAGCCGCAGCGCGCGGTCCACCAGGCGCCGCGCCGCACCGGCGGACTCCGCACGGCGAGGCAGGCACTCCGTGAACGCGGGCTTCCCGCGCACCAGGGTCTCGACCATCAGGCGCGCACCGTTCCTCGTGAACCGGGGGGCCAGGCCATCGGCCGAGGCCGGGAGCGGCGCCTCTGCGGGGCAGGGCGGGGTGGACAGGGCCTTACGCATCGCCGTCGCCTTCCTCGCCGGTGGGCTCACGGGTAGCCGCCACCCCCAGGGAGACGAGGGCCGCGAGTCTGTCCGGCGGACACAGCAGACCCGGACCGTCGAGCGGCACCACCCACCACGGCCCGGCCTTTTGAGGCTCAATCACATCCGGGGCCGGGACCAGCAGCAGCGCGCGGTAGGGGTGGCTCATGGAGCCCTCCACCTGCCACGTCATGGCCACGGACGGGGGCACGAGGGCCGTGTAGGACCCCTGGTCCGGGAACCTGTCGCGGCTGTAGAAGACGGGACCGCCCTCCAGGCTCTCCGCGAGCGGCGGCGCGCACTTCACCGGGTCGTCCAGGGCGAGCGCGGCGTGGACCAGCTCCTCGCGGATGATGACCGCCCCGAACAGGACACCCGGGCGCAGCCACGCCGCGCCCCGGTTCTTCCACTCCGCGATGCCCTGCTGAACTGACGGGGCGGAAGGCAGGGGCCACGTCCCGTCTGTGAACGCCCTCTCACCGGCGGTCGCCACCCAAGTGATCGACTCCTCCACGCGCTGTTCCATGTATGCCCCCAAGCGGCATTTATCTGGATCGCTATGACCTACGTCACGCAACCGGCGCTACCGTGACGGGGACAACACCGGTTGGCGCCCGATGCGTTTACCGGGTTTGACGCCCTGCTTGGGAGGGTGCACACACCGTGACGACTTCTCGCGCGCGCAATGAAACTCTCCGACTCGCCTTGGAACAGGCGGGTCTGACGTACGACCAGTTCGCCGCAGACATCCGCCGCATCGCGGCCGAGGCCGGCGAGACTCTCCGCACGAACCGGTCCGCCGTGGCCCACTGGGTCGCCGGCCGACCACCCTCCCCGGAAACCGCCGCCTACATTGCGGAAGCCCTGTCCCGTCGCCTCGGGCGGCACCTCACCCCGGCCGATCTCGGCTGGCAGGTGCCCGGACATGGCAACGGGTCCGACGCCCGGCTTGGGTTGGGCATCGGACCCGATCCAGTGGACATCGTACGGCGAATCGGGGAGGCCGACATCAACCGCCGAAAGATCCTTACGGGAGCCGCGTACAGCGTTGCCGCCGCTGCCCTGCCTCTTGGCCTCGCACAGGCGGCGGAAGCACAGGAGCGCGCAGCGGGCGCAGCAGGGCGCATGGTCGGGGAAGGCGACATCGACGCCGTCCGCTCCATGCTCAAGGCGTTCACCGCGATCGACGAGCGCCAAGGCGGGCTGCACGGCCGTTCCGCCGTCATCCAGTACCTCCGGACCGACGTCGCCGACCTCACCCGGGCCCGGTTCGCGAAGGAGGCCGTACGCGGGGATGCCCTCACGGCCGTGGCTGCTTTCGTGTTCCTCGCCGGGTGGAAGGCCTACGACGCCGGGGAACACGGCCTCGCCCAGCGCTACTACCTCCAGAGCCTGGGCCTGACCCGGGAGGCCGGCAACCCGCTCCACGAGGCGTGGGTGCTGCGGATCATGGCCCACAACGGGATGGACATCGCCCGCCCCGAGCACACGCTGGACCTCGCGGACGCTGCCCTGTCCCTGGCCACGGGCCGCGCCGAGCCCGGGATACTGTCCATGTTCGTCGTCTGCCGGGCCCGCGCGCTCGCGGTCGCCGGCCGCGGCCCGGAGGCCGTCGCGGAGGTCCGCCGGGCCCAAGACCTCGCCATCCGGGGCGAGGACGACGTCCTGCCGTACTGGCTCACCCTGTCCGGCTCCCCCCGCGCGGCCGTGGCCTCCCACGCCGCGAAGGTGTTCCGTGCTCTCAAGGACCACCCCAACGCGGCCAAGCAGTACGCCTCCGCCGGGCGCAGCTACGGCGCCGTCGACCAAGGCGGCCTGTCCCGCATCACGGCCCTGTCCCTGGCCGCCCTGGGCAAGGAGCAAGCCGCCCAGGGGCACCTGGAGCAGGCGTGCACCACGTGGGACCAGGCCCTCACGCACTTCAGCGGGGTGTACTCCGACCGGGCGGTCAAGCAGGTCGGCTCCATCCGCCGGCAGCTCACCGTCTTCGAGCGGCGCGGCGTCGGCGCTGCCTCGCTCCTCAATGAGCGGGCCCGCTCCTGGCAGCTCGCCCATGCCTGACCTAGGCACACGAAGACGCCCCGCTCGGGTTGGCGGTGAGCGGGGCGTCTCCGTCGGGGCATGTAGCACTTCAGCAGCATCAGCATCGGTAACTGACAGACCCACAATAGGCCGCACGTGTAGTGACGTTCCTGTGACACGAGGCAGAGGGCGGCCCGCTCCCGGAGTCGTGGAGCGGGACGCCCGGCATCACCCCCCGGGGGGCAGCTGTTGATGGTGCTCGGGGTCCTCGCGCTCCGAGCCGCACAACCGGGCCAGGCGCCGGGTTGGCCCGCTCGCGCTTCTGCTCGCGAGCAGGTGAGCCCGACACCGGGACCGGCACGACCTCAGCCCGGCGAAGACCAGGCCGTCCGGACACGTCCGGACACGTGTCCGGCCTGGTCGGAGGGGGCGGCCGGACCCTCGGACATGGGAACCTGAGCCCCCGCACAGTGGGCTCCGGCCGCCGGGCCGGCCGTACGGGCGGCCGGGTTACAGGGCCAGTCCGGTGAGGACCAGGACCCGCTCGTAGGTGTAGTCCTCCATGGCGTACGCGACGCCCTCGCGGCCGACGCCGGACTGCTTGACGCCGCCGTACGGCATCTGGTCGGCGCGGTACGAGGGGACGTCGCCGACGATCACGCCGCCGACCTCCAGCGCGCGGTGGGCGCGGAAGGCGGTCTGCAGGTCGTGGGTGAACACACCGGCCTGGAGGCCGAACCTGGAGTCGTTGACCTCGGCGAAGGCGGCGGCCTCGCCCTCCACCCGGTGCAGCGTCAGGACCGGGCCGAAGACCTCCTCGCAGGCGAGGGCCGTGCCGGCGGGCAGGTCGGCGAGCACGGTGGGGGCGTAGCTCGCGCCCTCGCGCTTGCCGCCGGTGAGCAGGGCGGCGCCGCCCTTGACGGCCTCGTCGACCCACGCCTCGACGCGCTTGGCGGCGTCCTCGCTGACGAGCGGGCCCACGTCGGTCGACTCGTCGGCCGGGTCGCCGGTGCCCTGCGCCTCGACCGCGGCGACGATCTTCGGGACGAGCCGGTCGTAGACCGAGGCGTCCGCGATGACCCGCTGGACGGAGATGCAGGACTGCCCGGCCTGGTAGTTGGAGAAGGTGGCGATGCGGGTCGCCGCCCGGTCCAGGTCCTCCTCGGAGGACCAGTCGGCCAGCACCACGGCCGCGGCGTTGCCGCCGAGCTCCAGCGTGCAGTGCTTGTGCGGCACGGACCGCTGGATGGCGTAGCCGACCTTGTCGGAGCCGGTGAAGGAGATGACCGGCAGGCGCTCGTCCTGGACCAGGGCGGGCATGCGGTCGTTGGACACCGGCAGGACGGACCAGGACCCGGCGGGCAGGTCGGTCTCGGCGAGCAGCTCGCCGAGGACGAGGGCGGAGAGCGGGGTGGCCGGGGCCGGCTTGAGGATGATCGGGGCGCCGACGGCGATGGCCGGGGCGACCTTGTGGGCGCACAGGTTCAGCGGGAAGTTGAACGGCGCGATGCCGAGGACGGCGCCCTTGGGGAAGCGGCGCGTCAGGGCGAGGCGGCCGGTGCCGCCGGCGTCGGTGTCGAGGCGCTGGGCCTCGCCGCCGTTGAAGCGGCGGGCCTCCTCGGCGGCGAAGCGGAAGACGGAGACGGCGCGGCCGACCTCGCCGCGGGCCCACTTCAGGGGCTTGCCGTTCTCGGCGGTGATCAGGCGCGCGATCTCCTCGGTGCGCTCGGCGAGCCGCTTCGACACGTGGTCGAGGGCGGCGGCGCGGACGTGCGCGGGGGTCGCGGCGAACTCGTCGACGACGGCGTGGGCGGCGGCCACGGCCTCTTCGACCTGGGTCTCGGTGGGCACGCTCACCCGGCCGACGGGGCGGCCGTCCCAGGGGGAGGTGACGTCGAAGGTGGTCTCGCCGGCGGCCTGGCGGCCGGCGAGCCAGAAGGCGTGGGTGGCGGTCATCGCGGTCCCGGCCCTTCCGAGTAGTGGGGTGTCTGGCACGCGCGCTCGGCGCTCAACTCACACGGTAGGCCCGGCGGAGCGGCTGGGGGGTTGTCCGTCGTGGAGTGGTAGCGGCTCCGGCTCCGCCGGTTCGGCGGGGACGGGGCGCCGTTCGGTGCGGACGATCAGCCAGACGCCGGCGACGACGACGGCGCCGCCGAGGGCGATGGACCAGGTCAGCGCCTCGTCGAGGATCAGCCAGCCGAGGACGACGGCGACGACGGGGTTGACGTAGGCGTAGGTGGCGGTGAGGGAGAGCGGGGCGTTCTGGAGGAGCCAGGCGTACGCGGTGAAGGCGATCAGCGAGCCGAAGACGACCAGGTAGGCGAGGGCGGTCCAGGAGCGGGTGGAGACGTCGGCCAGGTCCAGTCCGCGCTGCTCGCCGCGGACGAGGCCGACGAGGGCGCAGCCGAGTCCGCCGGCCAGCATCTCGTAGGCGCTGGCGGTGAAGGGGTTGCGGGGCATCGGGATGCGGGAGGAGGAGAAGGAGCCCGCGGACCACATGAGGGTGGCGAGGACGACGGTGAGGACGCCGCCGATGTGGACGTCGCCGCTCAGGCCGGGGAGGCTGAGGACGGCCAGCCCCGCCAGTCCGAGCGCCACGCCGGCGTACGCCGAGGGGCCGGGGCGGTCGCCGGACACGCTGCGCAGCAGGACCACCCAGGCCGGCATGACGGCGACGAGGAGGGCGGCGAGGCCGGAGGGCACGGAGGTCTCGGCGAGGACGACGAGCCCGTTGCCGCCGACGAGCAGCATGAGGCCGACGAAGGCGGCGGAGGCGAGCTGGGCCCGGGTGATCTTCAGGGCGCCGGGTCCGTGGCGCCAGGCGAGCAGCGCGGCGAGGAGGAGGCCGGCGACGACGAAGCGGGCGCCCGCGGAGAGGAAGGGGGGCAGGGTCTCGACGACGACGCGGATGCCGAGGTAGGTGGAGCCCCACACGAGGTACACGATCGCCAGCGCGGCCCATACGGCGCCGCTGATGCGCGCGGTTGTCATGGACAGGAGAGTATGGACCCGGCGGTCGATCGGCAAAGAACTTGCCCGTTTCCGGGCAGGAGGCCATAGATTCTGTTACCGATGGGGCGGTTTTCCCTCTACTTGGCGGGTTGGTCGCGCTTCGGCGGCCGGTCGCCCGTCGTCTTGAGGGCGAGCCAGAGCTCCATGCGCACGTCCGGGTCGTCCAGCGACCGGCCCAGGATCTCCTCCACCCGCCGCATCCGGTACCGCAGCGTGTGGCGGTGCACGCCCAGGTCCGCCGCGGCGGCGTCCCACTGCCCGTGCCGGGAGAGCCAGGCGCGGACGGAGGCGACAAGGTCGCCGCGGCCGGTCGCGTCGTGCTCGTACAGCGCCCGCAGCAGGCCGTCGGCGAAGGCCCGTACGGCGTCGTCGGCGAGGAGCGGCAGCAGGGAGCCCGTCGCCAGTTCCTCGTGCTCGACGAGGGCGCGGCCGCGCCGGCGGGCCACCGACAGGGCCTGCTCGGCCTGCTTGTAGGCGGTGGCGGCCGCTATCGGGCCGGTCGGGGCGGACAGGCCGATGACGACCCCGGCGTCGCCGGCCTCGCGGGCGGCGTACGCGTCGCAGGCGGCGGCCACCGCTCCCCCGTCCCCGGCCAGGGCGACCAGCCGGCCCTCGCCCTCCGGGACGGTCAGCACGGCCTCCCCCGCGTGGGCGGCGGCCGTCTCCAGCGCGTCGGCGAACACGGTGAGCGGAGGCTCGCCGTCCGCCTCCGCCTCGCCCGCCGCCTCCGCGACCAGCAGCCGGAACGGGGCGTCGAGCAGCCCCCCGTACAGGTCCCCGGCGACCGTGCGGGCGTGGTCGGGCTGTCCGGCGAGCATCATCCTCAGCACCGCCGCGCCGAGGCGCTGCTCGGCGGCCCGCAGGGACCGCGACCGCTCCGTGGTGAGGGTGAGCAGCGCGACCGCCGAGTGGACGGCGTACCGCTCCGCCGTGCCGGGGGGCGCCCCCGTGCCGACCGCCAGGACGCCCCGCACGTGCCGCCCGGTGCCCAGCGACTGGAGCTCGACCCGGTCGTCGGTGCCCCCGACGACGGTGCTGGCCGGGGCGGGACGGCCCCTCAACCGCTCCACGTCCGGGGTGAGCCGGGCGGCCCGCCGCGCCGCCCAGTCGGGCGCGGCGGTCAGGACGGCGCCGGACGCGTCGTACAGCGCCGCCCAGCCGTCGACGTGGGCGGCCAGCCTGGCCACCACGGCCTCGGGGCCCTCGGCGAGCGCCGCCCGGGTCAGCTCCCGCTGCGCCTCGAACCCGGCGGTCACGGCCCGGTACTGATCGGCGGCGAGCGCGGCGGAGACCGCCTTGGAGATGGCGAGGAACGGGGTGCGGCGCGGCACCTCCAGCAGCGGGAGCCCCTCCTCGCGGGCGGCCCGGAGCAGCGCCGCCGGGATCTCGTCGTGTTTCACGCCGACCGCGAAGCCGACCCCCACGACCCCGGCCCGGGCCAGCCGGCGGACGTACCGGCGCATCGCCCCGGTGTCCTCGGCGTCGAGCGTCACGGCGGTGGTGAGCAGCAGCTCACCGCCCTCCATGTACGGGACGGGATCGGCGAGTTCGCTGACGTGGGCCCAGCGGACGGGCGTGTCGAGGCGGTCCGCGCCGGCGCGCACGACGAGCTTGAGCGCGGAGTGCCGGACGAGCGAGGCGAGGGTGAGCGGCATGGGACCGGCGGGCCTTCGGGAGGGGACGCGGGGGACGGTTTTTCGCCGCCCCGTATGAACGGCTCCCTTCGATTCTGCCAGGACGTACGACTGCGGCCCACGGTGCGGCTCATCCCCGCAGGTCGACCAGGAGCGGCGGCGCGTGCTCCCCGTGGACGCCGGTGACCGACAGGACGGCGTGCCCGGCGGGCACCCCGTGCGCCAGCTCCGACGCCGACCAGCGCTGCCGCTCGACCTCCCGGACCGTGACGGCCTCGGCGGTGGCCGCGCGGCCGGTGACCAGGCGCCGCACGAAGTGCACGGCCTTGGTGAACGGCTCGTCGGAGACGATCTGCCGGTTGGTGACGTCCCGCGCCTGCACCCACTCGGTGCCCCACACCTCCGCGAACCTGCCGCCGTCCCACGGCGCGAGGCCCGCGAACGCCATCCGGCAGCCGACGGCCCCCAGCAGCGGCCCGCGCAGCGCCTCCGGCACGTCCTGCAGGGTGCGCAGCGACAGCACCACCCCCGCGTGCGCGGAGCGCAGCCGCTGGACGGCGCGCACGGAGTCGGCGGTGATCGTGTCGGTCGCGTCGTCCAGCACGAGGCAGGCGAACAGCGACCGGTCGGCGCGGGCGAGGGCGGCCTCGGCGAACTGGGCGAACAGCAGCCGGGCGATGATCCGGGACGCCTCGGCGTGGCCGCGCTCCGGCAGGTCGACGCGGACGCGCAGCGGGTGCTCCACGGCGCGCAGCGAGAAGCGGCGGTGCTCCCCCTCGACGGGGAGGAGGCCCGCGAAGGCGGGGCGGTCCAGGAAGGCGACGCGCTCGGCGAGGAGGACCGCGACGTCGTCGCCGCGCTCGGCCTGCCGGGCCCGGGCGTCCAGCTCGCGCAGCTGCGCGGGGTCCCCGGCCACGGCGGCGCGCAGCCGCGCGAGCGCCTGCGGGGCGCCGCCGAGGAGTTCGCGCAGCTCGGGTACGGCGGGGAAGCGGCCGTGGGCGGCCCGGTACGGCCCGATGAGCTGGGCCAACGCGGTCGCGGCGCGGCGGGTCTCCGGGAGGAGGTCGCCGACCAGGGCCTCGGCGAGGGTGCGGGCGGCCTCGTCGGGGTCGTCGGCGCCGCCGTACAGGTCGAGGCGGTGCCGCGCGTCGGGGCGGCCGACCGGGACGACGACGTCGAACGCCGCGTCCGGGGCGAGGTGCGCGCCCTGGGCGGTGACGGCGACGACGGCGGCGCGGTTGGCGAGCGCCTGGAGGCACAGCGACTCGGTGACGGGCCGGACGAGGCGGGCGGTCTTGCCGGAGGCGGCCGGGCCCACCGCGAGGAGGGAGGTGCCGAGCAGCGCCGGTTCGAGGGCGACGCCGGTGGTGCGGCGGGCGTACGGGTTGCGGGGGTGGTCGGCGGCGGTGCCGATGCGGACCTGGCCGGTGGCGAGGTCGTGGGTGGCGGTGCGGACCGGGAGGTCCCGTTCGCCGGAGGGGTGGGCGCAGGCGGCGGGGCCCCGGTCGCGCACCGCGTCGGCGAACGCGGCGAGGCGGCCGGGGTGGGTGCGCACGCCCTGCCAGGCGCGCTGGATGCGGGCGTAGTCCACGTCGCCGAGCGCGCCGGTGCGGACGGCCTCGGCGAGCCGGTCGGCGGCCTCCGTCAGGCCCGCGGCGCGCAGCTCGGGCCAGTCGGCGGGGTCGGCGCCGCGGCGGGGCGGCGGGGGCGGGACGGCCTTGGCGCGGGAGCGGCGGGCGTAGCGGCGGAAGATCTCCGGGACGTGGCCGACGCGGGCGAAGAAGACCAGCAGGCCGCCGCCGACCAGCGCGTAGTAGACGTAGCTGGCGGTGGCCCAGGTGGACGGCTCGTGGCGCCAGGAGTCGGGGGTGAGGACGAGGAAGGGCCACAGCCAGTAGTGGCCGAGGTAGCCGTTCCACAGCAGGGACCACAGCAGCCAGCCGCTGAGCAGGGAGATCACCGCGCCCGCGAGGAGCCGCCGGAGGGGGACGGCCTCGGGTTCCTCCCGGGGGCGGGGGTGGTGGCCGAACCGCCACACGCCCGGCTCGGCCTCCGGGCGTGGGGTGCGCAGCCAGTCGGCGACGGGCGCCCCGCCCGGCGGCGCGGGCGGGACCGGCGGCGGGGGCGGCGTGCTCCACGCCGCCGCACCCGGCGGGAC
>JAAXOU010000068.1 GCA_012396115.1 Streptomyces somaliensis DSM 40738
GGCCCGGACGCCCCGCGGGGCGCGGTGCCGGAACCGCCGGTGCCCGGCGGCGGCTGGCTCCTCCCGCCGGCCGACGCGGACCCCGTCACCGACCCGGAGCTGCTGCGCGAGGCCCTCGACGAGGCGGCCCGCCTGCTCAGGGCCGCCGACGACTGCGGCTGACCGCGCGCCGGGGCCCGCCCGGGCGGGCTCCGGCCGCCCCGCCGATAATGGGCGGGTGGCGAGGAGCGGACGGCGGGGCGGGCGGGCGGCGGAGACGGTCGGCGAGACCGTCGACGGCGGCCTCGCCGAACTGGTGCCCGACCGGGAGCGGCCGCGGGCGTGGACGCTGCTCGTCGACGGGGCCCCGCAGTCGCACGTCGACCTCGACGACCCCACGCGCCTCGACTTCGCGTACCAGCGCCGCCTCGGCCACGTCGTCGACCTCGCCGCCCCGCCCGGGCGCCCCCTGCGGGCCGTCCACCTCGGCGGCGGGGCGTTCACCCTCGCCCGGTACGTCGCCGCGACCCGGCCGCGCTCCACCCAGCAGGTCGTGGAGATCGACGCGCCGCTCGTGCGGTTCGTGCGGCGGGTGCTGCCGCTCGATCCGGCCGCCCGGATACGGGTGCGCGACGGCGACGCCCGGGCCCGGCTCGCCGCGCTGCCGGACGCCTGGGCGGACCTGGTGATCGCGGACGTGTTCAGCGGCGCCCGCACCCCCGCGCACCTCACCAGCACCGGGTTCCTCGCCGAGGTGCGGCGCGTCCTCGCCCCCGGCGGGTGGTACGCCGCGAACCTCACCGACGGGCCGCCGCTGGCCCACCTGCGCGGCCAGGTCGCCACCGCGGCCGCCCTCTTCCCCGAACTGGCGCTCGCCGCCGACCCGGTGGTCCTGCGCGGCCGCCGCTTCGGCAACGCCGTCCTGCTGGCCTCCGCCGCGCCGCTGCCCGTCGCGGAGTTCACCCGCCGCGTGGCCGGCGACCCGCACCCGGGCCGGGTCGAGCACGGGCGGGCGCTGGCCGACTTCACGGGGGGCGCCGCCCCGGTGACGGACGCCACCGCGAAGGCCTCGCCCCGGCCGCCGTCCTCGGTCTTCCACGACTGACACGGGGGCACCCGCCCCGTGTACGGCGCCCGCTCCTCCCGGCGGCCCGCCCGCCCGAACGGGGGCTCCGCGTCCGGGCCCTGACGCCCCGTCCGGTTCGACCCGGTCGCGGCTCCCGGCGGTGCGGCCGGGAAGCCCGGTGCGCCTTTCCGGCGGAGCGGGGCGGAAGGGCCGGGCGGGCCGCGGGTTCAGGACAGTGTGGGTTCCGCTTCTTCTCCTGCGGCCCCGCGCCTGCCAGGATCGGTCCGACGGAGGGCGGACGATGGACGTTGCAGAGCAGTACAGGCGCTTCGTGGTGAGGGAGGTCCGCGGGCACTCCGCGATCTACGAGGAGACGGCGGAGCGGATCGCCGACGACCCGGAGCTGATCGCCCTGATCGAGGGGCTTCCCGCGCCGAAGCGGCAGCCGAACCTGCTGCTGGCGTCCGTGCGGTTCCTGGGCGGGCCCGTCGGGGACTACCCGGTCTTCCGGGCGTGGCTCACCACCCACTGGGACCGTGTGCGCGAGACCGTGCTGCGGCACCGCACGCAGACCAACGAGGCCGGCCGGTGCGCCGTGCTGCTGCCGCTCCTGGCGTCCCTGCCCCAGCCGCTCGCCCTGATCGAGGTGGGCACCTCGGCGGGCCTGTGCCTGTACCCGGACCGGTACCGGTACCGGTACGACGAGCGCCCCCCGCTCGGCCCGGCCGACAGCCCCGTCTCCCTGCCCTGCCGCACCACCGGCCCCGTGCCCTTCCCCGAGCGGCCGCCCTCCGTCGTCTGGCGTGCCGGCGTCGACCTGAACCCGCTCGACGTCCGCGACGACGAGCAGGTCCGCTGGCTGGAGTGCCTGATCTGGCCCGAGCAGACCCACCGGCTCGACCGGCTGCGCGAGGCCGTCCGGATCGTACGGGCCGAGCCCCCGCACCTGGTGCGCGGCGACCTCAACCGGACGGTGCGGGAGCTGGTCGCCCGGGCTCCCCGGGACGCCACGCCGGTGGTCTTCCACAGCGCGGTGATGCCCTACCTGTCGGACGGGGAGCGGCAGTCCTTCACCGAGACGGTGCGGAGCCTGCCCGGCCACTGGATCTCGAACGAGTCGCCGCGCCTCTTCCCGTCCGTGGAGGCGCGCCTCCCCCACGCGGTGTCCGAGGACCGCGCGGTCTTCGCCCTGGCCCTGGACGAGCGGCCGGTGGCCCTCGGCAGCCCGCACGGCCAGTGGCTGGAGTGGTTCGACTGAGGGTCCGCCGCGCGGGGCGGACGGCGCGCGCCCCGCGCGGACGGGAACGGAGAAGGGCCGGTCCGCACGGACCGGCCCTTCTCGATCAGGGTGAGTGACGGGACTCGAACCCGCGGCATCCTGGACCACAACCAGGTGCTCTACCAGCTGAGCTACACCCACCGCGACCGGTCTTTCCACTGACCGGCCGAGGAAAAGTGTACAGGGTCGGGGAGGGTGCTCGCGCACCCGTTTCCCCGGGGTCCCTCCGGGGCGCCCGGCACCCCTATCCGGCGGGTTCCGCGGGGAGGACGTGGCGGGCCGCGATGGCCTTCGCCGTGTCCGAGTCGGGGCCGGGCTGCGGGACGAAGATCGCCTCGCGGTAGTACCGCAGCTCCGCGATGGACTCGCGGATGTCGGAGAGCGCCCGGTGGCTGCCGTTCTTCTCCGGGCTGTTGTAGTACGCCCTGGGGTACCAGCGGCGCGCCAGCTCCTTGACGGAGGAGACGTCGACGATCCGGTAGTGGAGGTACTTCTCCAGCGCGGGCATGTCCCGCGCGAGGAAGCCGCGGTCGGTGCCGACGGAGTTGCCGCACAGCGGTGCCCTGCCGGGCTCCTTGACGTGCTCGCGGACGTACGCCATGACGCGCGCCTCCGCGTCCGCGAGGGTGGTGCCGCCCGCGAGCTCGTCGAGGAGCCCGGAAGCGGTGTGCATCTCGCGCACCACGTCCGGCATGGTCTCCAGCGCCGCGTCCGGCGGGCGGACGACGATGTCCACGCCCTCGCCGAGCACGTTCAGTTCCGAGTCGGTGACCAGCGCGGCCACCTCGATGAGTGCGTCGTCCGTCAGCGAGAGCCCGGTCATCTCGCAGTCGATCCACACCATGCGATCGTTCATGCGTCCACCTTAAAGGGGCCGCCGGCCCGGGGAGGCGGTCTCGCGCTCCCCGGGCCGGCGGCCCCTTCGGGACGTGCCGTGCGGCTACGGCGCGCCGCGCTGGCCCGGCAGCGACGCCCGGCCGGACGCCAGCGCGTCCAGGTGCTGCTTGCCCGGTTCGCCGCCGCCCACGCCGACCGCCGCGGGACGGCGGAGGCCGGGGCCGTGCCCGCCCTGCGGCGGTACGACCGGCTCGGTGGCCGGCGGCGCCACGTCACCCTGCGGGCGGCGCGCCCGGTAGGCGGCCCGGTACGCGGCCGGGGACGAGCCCAGCTGGCGCCGGAAGTGGCCGCGCAGCGCCACGGGCGAGCGGAAGCCGCAGCGCCCGGCGACCTCGTCGACCGAGTAGTCGGAGGTCTCCAGCAGCCGCTGCGCCTGGAGCACCCGCTGGGTGATCAGCCACTGCAGCGGCGCGCTGCCGGTGAGCGAGCGGAACCTCCGGTCGAAGGTCCGCCGGCTCATGTACGCCCGGGCGGCGAGCGTCTCCACGTCGAACTGCTCGTGGAGGTGCTCCAGCGCCCACGCCACCACCTCGGCCAGCGGGTCGGCGCCGATCTCCTCGGGGAGGGACCGGTCCAGGTACCGCTCCTGGCCCCCGCTGCGGCGCGGCGGCACGACGAGTCGCCGGGCGAGCGCGCCGGCGGCCTCCGTGCCGTGGTCGGTCCGCACTATGTGCAGGCACAGGTCGATGCCGGCCGCCGTCCCCGCGGACGTCAGCACGTCGCCGTCGTCGACGAACAGCTCCCGCGGGTCCACGTGGACCGACGGGTAGCGCTTGGCGAGCGTCGGCGCGTACATCCAGTGCGTGGTGGCGGGCCGCCCGTCCAGTAAACCGGCGGCGGCCAGCACGAAGGCGCCGGTGCACAGGCCGACGATCCTGGCGCCCTCCTCGTGCGCCCGGCGCAGCGCGTCGAGCGCCTCGGCGGGCGGCGGCGACGTGATCGACCGCCACGCCGGCACCACGACGGTGCCCGCTCTGCTGATCGCCTCCAGGCCGTACGGTGCGGAGAGTTCGAGTCCCCCGGTCGTGCGCAGTGGCCCTTCCTCGCCCGCGCAGACCAGCAGCCTGTAGCGCGGAACTCCGGCGTCCTGGCGGTCAACCCCGAACACCGACAGTGGGATGGAACTCTCAAAGATGGGGCCGCCGCTGAACAGCATGACGGCGACGACCTCGCGACGGCGGCGTCCGGACAGTCTGCGTCCGGCCTCCGGTGCGGCGGAGTCCTGGCTCATGACGCTAAGCCCCCCTCGGTGTTCGCGTCTCCTAGGTCCTGTCGCTCCTGCACGTTTCCCCTCGGTTTTGCACGAGACCCCGTTCTCCGATAGTCATGATCGAATCTACTGTGTCCCGAAGCGCCGGAGCGACAAGTTCCGCATCCGGCGCTATGTCGACAAGGCAACTTGGCGCGAAGCATTCGATCAGGAAGCGTTGCACCTCGGGACCCCCCAGGGAAGGGTGTCCCGCACTCATGGCCCATCCGCGTAGGGTGCGCGAGACCCCTGCGGCCCTTATCCCGCAGGTGGCAAGGGGGTCGGCAGGCCATTCCGGTAAGGATATGCGGGTTCGTTGAAGTTGGCTGAAAACATACGGCCCCGGACGTGCGAATCCCCGGCCCCGCAGCGCGCGCGGCCTCCCCCGCCGCCGTACGGAGGCCCCGGCGCATCCCCGGCGGGCCCCGTCGGCACCGGCAGCGCGCCTACCCGCGACCCGCCGCGGCACGCATCCCGCCGCGGCACGCATCCCGCGGCGGACCCGGACGGGGGGCCTCGGGGCGCCCGGGCCGGGGTCCGGGAGGTCCCGGGGGCCGCTGTAGGGGCCAACCGGCGTTGCGCCGGGCGGGCGCGCTCGTGCATGCTCCCCGGTACGCCGCGGGCACCGGGGCGGCCCTGGGCAGGAAAGGGGTGGCGCCGTACCCTTGGGGGTATGGGGCCGGGAAGAGGGATTCCCGGACGCGGCCCCGCCGCCGGACGCCCTTCGACCCTTCCCACGAGGACCTTCTTCGCCGAGACACCCATGGCCGGTCACGAACTCCCTGAACCAGCCGACCGCAGGCGGGGCGCCGATTCGGCGGTGGACCCCCTGGCGGCGGCGGACGCGCGCCACGCGTGCGACCCCGCCTTCCGGCACGGCGTCGTGGTCGGCTTCGACGGCTCGACCTCCAGCGAGCGGGCGCTCGCGTACGCGATCGGCATGGCGCGCCGGTCCGGGTCCGGACTGATCATCGTGCACGTCGCCAACCGGCTCCCCACGACCGTGTGGGCCGGCTGCGAGCCCCCGGTCTTCGTCGACGTGCCCGACCACCGCACCGAGCTCCTGGGGCTGGAGCTGGCCTGCGCCGACCACCTGTCCGAGGTGCCCTGGATCCTCGTCGAGCGCGGCGGCGACATCTGCCACGAGCTGGAGGAGGTCGGCCGCGAGTACTGCGCCGACGCCATCGTCGTCGGCTCCACCCAGGGCGTCGTCGGGCGCGTCTTCGGCTCCGTCGCCGGCCGGCTCGCGCGCCGTGCGCAGCGGCCCGTCGTCGTCATCCCGTAGCGCATCCCGGATAGTTCACGAATAAATCAAGCCACTGCCCCCGGACTTTGTGCGCTTGTGAACTCCTTCGGGGGCCGGACGGCGGAACGAGCCGCGCACGGGGCCCGTGGCGAGCGGGGACGCTCCCGGTGGAGGCCGCCCGCGGGGCCGGCTCCGGGGGAGGGGCGGCCTGCGGGACGGGCCGTGTCCGGGGAGGAGGGCCGCCCGCCGTCCCGCGGCCCTTCGCGCCGCGGGGAGTCCCCGCGCACGGGTGGACCGGCGGGGCCCCGCGGCCCGTACGCCGGGGCGGCCCCGAGGCCGTCCGGGCACCGCCTGCCACCCGGGTCGTACGCCGGCACCCCGTCAACCGGCTCCGGGAGTAGGGGGGATCGGCCGCCGGGCGGACCCGGTCCGGACCGGAGGGCTGACGCCCGGGGCCCCGGCCCCGGCCTAGCGTCCTGCCCATGAAGTCGCCACGCACCCTGCGCACGGCCGCCGCCGCGGCCCTCGTCATCGCCCTCACCGCCACCGTCCCGGCGGTCGCCCAGGCCCGGCCCGCCAGCGCCGCTGCCGCCGTCGCCGCCCCCGTCCCGGCGGTCGCCCAGGCTCAGCCCGCCGCTGCCACCACCGCCACCACTGCCCAGCAGTCCGTCCGGGGGGTGCTGCTGCCCCGGCCCACCGGCGCCTCCCCGGTCGGACGGGAGACCCTCCACCTCGTCGACCGCTCGCGCACCGACCTGTGGGTGCCCGAGCGGCCCCGCGAGCTGATGGTCGACCTGTACTACCCGGCCCGGTCCGCCGCCGGCACCCCCGCCCCGTACGCGGACCCGCGCGAGGCGCGGCTGCTGCTGGAGGACGTGGGGGGCGGCGACCCCGGCGCCGTCGCCAGGCTGAGCGCCACCCGCACCCACAGCGTCGCGGGCGCCCGCCCGCAGCGCGGCAGGCACCCGCTCGTCGTCCTGTCGCCCGGCTTCGGCGGGCCCCGGTACACGCTGACCACCCTCGCCGAGGACCTCGCCAGCCGCGGCTACGTCGTCGCCCTCGTGGACCACGCCCACGAGTCGCTGGGCACGGTCTTCCCCGGCGGCCGGGTGCTCACCTGTGTGGCCTGCGAGAAGGCCGAGACGATGGAGGACATGCGCAGGGCCACCGTGAACCGCGGCCGGGACATCTCGTTCCTGCTGGACCGGCTGACCGGGCCGCGCCCCGCCTGGCGGCACGCCGCCGTCATCGACCGCAAGCGGATCGGCGCCTCCGGCCACTCCCTCGGCGGCGCGGCCGCCGCTTCCGTCATGGCGCAGGACGCGCGCGTGCTGGCCGGCGTCAACATGGACGGCAGGTTCGGCGACCCCGTACCGGCCGGCGGGCTCGGCGGGCGGCCCTTCATGATGCTGGGCACCCACACCGACGTGCACCTGCCCGGCGGCGAGGACGCCAGCTGGGACGAGGCGTGGCGGAACCTCGACGGCTGGAAGCGCTGGGTCAGCGTGGAGGGCACCGACCACCTGACGTTCTCCGACGCGCCGGTCCTCTTCGACCAGCTCGGCATCCCGTACGACTCGCCGACCCGGCCGACGATCCGGCCCGAGCGGGCGGTGGGGCTGGTCCGCGCCTACACGGCGGCCTTCTTCGACCTCCACCTGCGCGGAATTCCGCAGCCGCTGCTCGACGGCCCCACGGCGGCCGACCCCGAGGTGCACTTCAACACCCCGGCCGGCTGATCGGGCCGAGCCGGCCGGACCGGCGCCCCGGTGTCCCGGCCGACCGGGGCACCGGGGCGGCCGGGCCCCGGGGTGCGAGCGGCGACGTACCGGCTACTCGACCGTGACGGACTTGGCGAGGTTGCGCGGCTTGTCGATGTCCCGGCCCATCGCGAGGGCCGTGTGGTACGCGAACAGCTGGAGCGGGATGCCCATGAGGATCGGGTCCAGCTCGTCCTCGTTCTTCGGCACGACGATCGTGTGGTCGGCCTTCTCCTGCTCCTGGTGCGCGACGGCGAGGATGCGGCCGCTGCGGGCCTTGATCTCCTCCAGCGCGGCGCGGTTCTTCTCCAGCAGGGCGTCGTCCGGGACGATCGCGACGGTCGGCAGCGCCGGCTCGATCAGCGCCAGCGGGCCGTGCTTCAGCTCGGACGCCGGGTACGCCTCGGCGTGGATGTACGAGATCTCCTTGAGCTTCAGGGAGGCCTCCAGCGCCACCGGGTAGCCGCGCACCCGGCCGATGAACATCATCGACTGGGCGCCCGCGTACTCGGCGGCCAGCTCCTTGATCTCGTCCTCCAGTTCGAGGATCTCGCTGATCTGCTCCGGCAGCCGGCGCAGGCCCTCGATGATCCGCCTGCCGTCGGTGACGGACAGGTCGCGGATGCGGCCGAGGTGCAGGGCGAGCAGCGCGAAGGCGACGACCGTGTTGGTGAAGCACTTGGTGGAGACCACGCAGACCTCCGGCCCGGCGTGGACGTACACCCCGCCGTCGGCCTCGCGGGCGATGGCCGAGCCGACGACGTTGACGACGCCGAGGACGCGGGCGCCCTTGCGCTTCAGCTCCTGGACGGCGGCCAGCACGTCGTAGGTCTCACCGGACTGGGAGACCGCGATGTAGAGGGTGTCGGGGTCGACGACCGGGTTGCGGTAGCGGAACTCGGAGGCCGGCTCGGCGTCGGCGGGGATGCGCGCCATGGACTCGATGAGGCTCGCGCCGATCATGCCGGCGTGGTACGAGGTGCCGCAGCCGAGGATCTTGATCCGGCGGATCGTGCGGGCCTCGCGGGCGTCCAGGTTCAGGCCGCCCAGGTGGACGGTGGAGAACCGGTCGTCGATGCGGCCGCGCAGCACGCGGTCCACCGCGTCGGGCTGCTCGGAGATCTCCTTGTGCATGTACGTGTCGTGGCCGCCCATGTCGTACGAGGCGGCCTCCCACTCCACGGTCTCCGGGGTGGCGGTGGTCCGCGTGCCCGTCGTGGTGTACGTGCGGAAGTCGTCGGCCTTCAGCGTGGCCATCTCGCCGTCGTCGAGGGTGACGACCTGGCGGGTGTGGGCGACCAGGGCGGCGACGTCGGAGGCGACGAACATCTCCTTCTCGCCGACGCCGAGGACGACCGGGGAGCCGTTGCGGGCGACCACGATGCGGTCGTTGAAGTCGGCGTGCAGCACGGCGATGCCGTAGGTGCCCTCGACGACCTTCAGCGCCTCGCGGACCTTCTCCTCCAGGGTGGTCGCCTGGGAGCGGGCGATCAGGTGGGTGAGGACCTCGGTGTCGGTCTCCGAGGCGAAGACGACGCCGTCGGCCTCCAGCTTGGCGCGCAGCTCGGCGGCGTTGTCGACGATGCCGTTGTGGACGACCGCGACCTTGTTCTCGGGGTCCATGTGCGGGTGCGCGTTGTGGTCGCTCGGCGCGCCGTGGGTGGCCCAGCGGGTGTGGGCGATGCCGGTGGTGCCGGTGAAGCGCTTGGGGATGCGCGCCTCCAGGTCGCGGACGCGGCCCTTGGCCTTGACCATCTTCAGACCCGGGGACTTCGGGCTGGTGATCACGACGCCCGCGGAGTCGTACCCGCGGTACTCCAGCCGCTGCAGGCCCTCCAGCAGCAGCGGGGCGACGTCGCGCTTGCCGATGTAACCGACGATTCCGCACATAGAGTTGGTGACCCTCCTGGTCTCGGGTGTGTGCCCGGCGGTTTCCCGGCCGGACCGGTCCGGCCGGTTCAGCCGTAGACGATGCGGCGCAGCTGCCTGAGCGAGAGTTCCGGCGGCGCCACGGCGCGGTGCGGCAGCTCC
This sequence comes from Streptomyces somaliensis DSM 40738, assembly GCA_012396115.1. GTDB lineage: Bacteria > Actinomycetota > Actinomycetes > Streptomycetales > Streptomycetaceae > Streptomyces > Streptomyces somaliensis. The sequence goes on from JAAXOU010000068.1 coordinate 9,508, forward strand.
GCCGCGATGCGCTCGAAGATCTCCGGGTTCACCGCGCCGGCCGCCTGCAGCTCCCGGTGACGGCGACGGACGAACTCCTCCGTCGTCTCGTCGAAGTACGCCAGCACGTCGAGCACCACCCGGGCGGCCTCACCGCGCTGGAGCGCGGTGCTGCGCACCAGGTGGTCGATGAGGTCGTCGTGCGACGGACGGTGATCGAGCACCCGTAGATACTGAGGGTACGGGGGCCTCTTTCGCAAGAAACCTGCCCGGAATCGGGCAGGTGGCTTCATGATCGGGTGCTGGGAGGGGGTGTTCTGAGTCGTTGTGTCCGGAAACGGCTGTTCCGGAGGTGGTGGAGGCGGTGCTTCCGGAAAAGGGTGGCGCCGGAAAAGGGCGGAAGGGGGAAGGCCGGGAAGGCCCGAGGAGCGGGGAACGGGCGCGCCGGGGCCGGAACCGGGGGGCCGGGGCCCGGGAGGCCGGGGCCCGGGGGGCCGGGGGCCCTACGGGCGGTGCCCGGCGAGCGGGTTGCGCAGCGTCCCGACCAGCTGGAGCGCCGCCGACGGGTCCGCCAGGTCCACCATCTGCCGGTTGTCGCGCAGCTGGAGCCGGTTCAGGCAGGACAGCGCGAACTCCTCCGCGAAGAGGTCGTACCGCGCGAACCGCTCCGCCAGCTCCGGACGCGACTGCTGGTAGGCCGTGACGCACTCGGCGACCGTCGCCCAGAAGGCCGTCTCGTCCAGCACGCCCTCGGCGTCCAGCGTGGCGGCGAGGAAGCGGAAGAAGCAGTCGAAGACGTCGGTGAAGACCGACAGCAGCTTCTGGTCCTCGGGCACGTCGACGCGGATGCGCTCCACGGCCGGCGGCAACGCCGCGTCCGGGTCCATGACGACGATCTCCTCGGCGATGTCCTTGAAGATCGCCCGCTGGATCGTGCCGCCCTCGACGACGAGGATCACGTTCTCGCCGTGCGGCATCCACGCCAGGTCGTAGGCGTAGAAGGTGTGCAGGACCGGCAGCAGGTACGCGTCGAGGTAGCGGCGCAGCCACCGGTCCGGGGCGAGCCCGGACTCCGCGATCAGCGCGCCCGCGAAGGAGGCGCCCTCGTGGTCGACGTGCAGCAGCGACGCCATGGTGGCCAGCCGCTGCCCCGGTTCGAGGGACGGCACCGGGCTCTCCCGCCACAGCGCGGCGAGCATCTTGCGGTAGGGGGAGTACCGGTCGGTGGCCGCCTCGTACTCCAGGTGCCGGTAGCCGACCGCGGCGCGCTCCCGGATGATCGAGAAGCGGGCCGCGCGCAGCACCTCGTCCCGGTCGATCAGCTTCGCCAGCCAGTCGTTGATGGCGGGCGTGGCCTGCATGTACGCGGCGGACAGGCCCCGCATGAAGCCCATGTTCAGCACGGACAGGGCCGTCTTGACGTAGTGCTTGGCCGGGTCGGAGGTGTTGAAGAAGGTGCGGATCGACTGCTGCGCCAGGTACGCGTCGTCGCCCTCGCCCAGGTACACCAGCCGCTGCCGGGCGATCTCGGCGGCGAAGGTCACCGTCAGCTTGTTCCACCACTGCCAGGGGTGGACCGGCACCAGCAGGTAGTCGGCCATGTCCAGGCCCCGCTCGGCGAGGGTGCGGGCGAAGCGGTCGACGGCCTCGTCGCCCAGCTCGGCGCGGACGAAGGCGTCGTACTCGACGTCCTCGCCGGCCGTGAAGGCGGTGCGGTCCCGGTGCGCGGCCAGCCAGACGAGCCGCAGCGGGTTCGCCGCCTCCGGCGCGTAGGCGTGGTACTCGTCCCCGCCGAAGCCGAGGCGGCCGTTGTTGGCGACGAAGCAGGGGTGGCCCTCGGTCATGCCCGTCTCGACGGCCTGGAAGTCCGACTTCGCCAGCTCGGCGGCGGTCACCCGCGGCTTGGCGGACTTGTACGCCGTACCGGCGAGCGTCGAGGAGATCTCCTCCAGGTACACCGGGAGGACCTCGTCGCCCAGGCCCAGCGCGCCGCGCAGCTCGATGACGAACTCCAGCGCGTCGAGGGGCAGCTCGGCGCCGTCCCGGTGGCGGCTGACGGAGTCGGCGTGCACCTGCCAGTGGTCCAGGGCGAACCGGCCGGCGGTGAAGCGGTACTCGGTGGCGCCGTCGTCGCTGAGGACCCGGTAGCGGTCCCCGCCCAGCGGCTGCGGTTCGAGCAGCCGTTCGTGGGAGAACTCGGCCAGCGCCTTGCGGACGAGGAGGCGGTTGGCGTGCGCCCAGCGCCCGGGGGTGAGGTGGGCGACGGCCTCGGCCGTGCGGTGGTCGGCGGTGCTCATCGGGCGGCTCCCACGGCGGCCTCGAACGCCTCGCGGGTGCAGACGCTCAGCAGGGCCTCCTTCTCGGGCTTGGTGATCTTGTCGACCGGGACGAAGCCGACGGCCTCGTTGAGGGCGTGGACGGCGGTGTTGCGCACGTCCGGCTCGACGACGACCCGCCGCACCGCCGGGTCGCGGAACAGCTCGGCCATCACGGCGGTGATCACGGCGCGGGTGAAGCCGTGGATCGGGGTGTCGGTCGGGGCCACCAGGAAGTGCATGCCCACGTCGCCGGGGAGCGGGTCGTACAGGCCGACCAGTTCGACCTCCGCCGGGTCGTAGCGCTCCATCAGGAACGCCGGCTCGCCGTCGTGGAGGCCGAGGAAGGCGTCGTGGTGCGGGTGGGCGGCGATGGCCGCGTAGTCCCGCTCCACGTCCTCCGGGCGGTGGTCCTGCATCAGCCAGTAGGCCGACTTGGGGTGGGTGACCCAGCGGTGCACCAGCCCGGCGTCGGCCGACGGGTCGAGCGGGCGGAAGGTGAGGGTCCCCACTCCGGGCGCCGGGTGCGCGGCGCCGGTGGTGCTGGTGGTGCCGGTGGTGCTCATACGGTGAACTCCTGGAACGCGATGGACTTCTCGACGGGGTAGTACTCGGTCCCCAGCAGCTCGCGGATGATGTAGGAGTTGCGGTACGGCCCCATGCCCAGGTCCGGCGAGGTGACCGAGTGGGCGTGCACGCCGGCGTTCTGGAGGAAGACCCCGCGGCCGGTGACGTCGATCGAGTAGTTGCGGGCGATGTCGAACCTTCCGTGCCCGTCCCACTTGAGGCGGTCGCGCACGGGCTCCAGGAACTCCGGGACGGTGTACTCGTAGCCGGTGGCCAGGACCAGGCCCTCGGTGCGGATCTCGTAGTCCTTGCCCTGCTCCTCCTGGCGCAGGCCCAGGGTGTACGTGCCGGTCGCCTCGTCGTAGGAGGCGGTGTTCAGCGAGGAGTTGGTGAGCAGGCGGGTGGGGACCGGGCCGCCGCTCTCGACGCTCTTCCGGTACAGCAGGTCGAAGATGTCGTCGATGAGGTTGCCGTTGATGCCCTTGAAGAGGCCCTTCTGCTGGGCCGCCAGCCGGTAGCGGGTCTCCTCGGGCAGGGCGTGGAAGTAGTCCACGTACTCTGGGGAGGTCATCTCCAGGGTGAGCTTGGTGTACTCCAGCGGGAAGAAGCGCGGGGAGCGGGTCACCCAGTTCAGCCGGTAGCCGTGGACGTCGATCTCGGAGAGCAGGTCGTGGTAGATCTCCGCGGCGCTCTGGCCGCTGCCGACGACGGTGATCGACTCCTTGGCCTTGAGCGCCTCGCGGGACGGCAGGTAGCGGGAGTTGTGGAGCAGGTCGCCGCCCAGGCCCCGGCAGGCCTCGGGGACGTACGGCGGGGTGCCGGTGCCCAGGACGAGGTGGCGGGCGCGGAAGGTGTCGCCGGCCTCCGTGTGGACCTCGTACACCTCGGCGTCCCCGTCGTACTCGACGCGGGTGACGGTCGTGCCGAAGCGGACGTTGCCCAGCTTCCCGGCGGCCCAGCGGCAGTAGTCGTTGTACTCGGCGCGCAGCGGGTAGAAGTTCTCGCGGATGTAGAACGAGTACAGCCGGCCCTTCTCCTTCAGGTAGTTGAGGAAGGAGTACGGCGAGGTCGGGTCGGCGAGCGTCACGAGGTCCGACATGAACGGCGTCTGCAGGTGGGCGCCCTCCAGGAACATCCCCGAGTGCCACTCGAAGTCGGGCTTCGACTCCAGGAACAGGCCGTCGAGCTCCTCGATCGGCTCGGTCAGGCAGGCCAGGCCCAGGTTGAACGGACCCAGTCCGATACCGATCAGGTCAAGAGGCGTGGACAAGGTTCTCTCCCAGGTACTGCTCGGCGTGGCCGGCTATCAGATCGAGGACGGCGGCGATGTCGTGCACGGTCGTCTCGGGGTTGAGCAGGGTGAACTTCAGGTACTGGCGGCCGTCGACCCTGGTCCCGGCGACGACGGCCTCGCCGGAGGCGAACAGCGCCTTGCGGGCGTGCAGGTTGGCGCGGTCGACCTGCTCGGGGGAGGTGCCGGCGGCCGGGACGTAGCGGAAGACCAGCGTGGACAGCGACGGCCGGACCACCACGTCGTAGCGCGGGTCGGCGGCGAGCAGGTCGAAGCCGTCCGAGGCCAGGTCGCACACCTCGTCGAAGAGCCGGCCGACGCCGTCGGCGCCCATGGTGCGCAGCGTCAGCCAGAGCTTGAGCGCGTCGAAGCGGCGGGTAGTCTGCAGCGACTTGTCGACCTGGTTGGGGATGCGCTCCTCGACCGCGCGGCGCGGGTTGAGGTAGTCGGCGTGGTAGGTGGCGTGGCGCAGCGCCGCCCGGTCGCGGACCAGCACGGCGGAGCAGCTGACGGGCTGGAAGAACGACTTGTGGTAGTCGACGGTGACGGAGTCGGCGCGCTCGATGCCGTCCAGGAGGTGGCGGCGGGTGGGGGAGGCGAGCAGGCCGCAGCCGTAGGCGGCGTCGACGTGCATCCAGGCGCCGTACTCGGCGGCCAGCGCGGCGATCTCGGGCAGCGGGTCGATGGAGCCGAAGTCGGTGGTGCCGGCGGTGGCGACGATCGCCATCGGCACCAGGCCCTCGGCGGCGCAGCGGGCCAGCTCGGCGGCGAGGACGACGCTCTGCATGCGCCTGTCGGCGTCACAGGGGACGGACACGACGGCGGACCGGCCGAGACCCAGGAGCTGCGCGGACTTCTGGACGCTGAAGTGGCTGCACTCGGAGGTGAAGACGCGCAGCCTCGCCAGGTCGTCGGTCTTGGCCTCCTCGCGGGCCAGGAGCAGCGCCTGGAGGTTGGACTGGGTGCCGCCGCTGGTGAAGACGCCGTCCGCGGACGGGCCGAGGCCGACGCGCCCGGCGGTCCAGTCGACGAGGCGGCGCTCGATCAGCGTGCCGCCGGCGCTCTGGTCCCAGGTGTCCAGGGAGGAGTTGACCGCCGAGAGGACGGCCTCGCCGACCAGGGCCGGGATGACGACGGGGCAGTTGAGGTGGCCCAGGTAGCGGGGGTGGTGGAAGTAGACGGCGTCCCTGAGGTAGAGGTCCTCCAGCTCCTCCAGGGCGGCGGAGGCGTCGCCGAGGGGCCGGTCGAGGTCGACGGCCGAGACGGCCGGCGCGAGGTCCTCGGGGGCGACGCCGGTGAACGGGCGCCGGGTGGTGGCGAGTTTGCGCGCCACCCGCTCGACTCCTTCGGTGACGGAACGTCGGTACTGCTCCGCCGTCGCGTCGTTGAGCAGGTGCGAGCGCATGCGACATCCTCCCGGATGCGGGGACTTGGGCGTTCCTCTGGGGACGGGGCGGGGACGAGGGGCGGAACGATGGTTAGGTTAGCCTAAGCTAATTTGGTGTTACAACGCCGCCCCCCACGGGCCGCGGCGCGGACCGCGGCTCGGGCGCGGCGACCGGGACTACGCACCCGCCGGGACCGCGGTCCTGACCCCGGACCCGGCTGCGGACGCGGGCCGGGGCTCGGGCCGGGCCGGGGGTTCGGCCTCGGGCTCGGCCTCCGGGTTCTCGCGCAGGGCGTCCTCGCTCAGCCCCCTGCGCCAGTACCCGACGAAGGTGACGCGGCGGCGGTCGAGCCCGCGCTCGTTCACGAAGTGCCGGCGCAGCGCCTTCACCGAACCGGCCTCCCCCGCCAGCCACACGTACGGCGCCGAACCGGTCACCTCGGCCCCGCGGACCGCCTCGAGGGCCCCGGGGGCGCCCTCGTCCCGTACGAGCCAGGTCACCGTCGCGTCCGCCGCGGTGCGCGGCTCGATCCGGTCGCCGGCGTGCGGGACCTCCAGCCACACCCGGGCCCGCGTCCCGGCCGGCAGCCACTCCAGGACGGCCGAGGCCGCGGGCAGCGCCGTCTCGTCCGCCCACATCAGCACCTCGTCGGTGCCGGCGGGCGGCCGGAAGCGGACACCGGTGTTGTCCCGCGAGGTCGGCCCCAGGACGGCCACGCGGTCGCCCTCGGCCGCGCCCAGCGCCCAGCGGCAGGCGGGGCCGCCGTCCTCGTGGACGGAGAAGTCGATGTCGACCTCGGTCGTCCCGTCACCGGTTCGGCGCTGCTCGCGCACGGTGTACGAGCGCATGACGGCCCGTACGTCCTCGGGCATGGCCCGCCAGGCGCCCAGCGCCCCGTACAGGTCGCCGTCGACGACGGGCGGCAGGACCGGTTCGGGCCGGCCCGGTTGCGGCAGGAACAACGACAGGCTCTGGTCGCGCCCGCCGGAGGCGAAGCGCGACAGGTCCTCGTCGCCGGCGCCGGCGAAGGTCACGCGAACCAGCGACGGGCCGAGCCTTCGCACCCGTGCCACCCGCAGGTCGAAGAAGTCGAACGGCGGCGCGGCGGTCCCGGCGGTCGTCATGGGGTCAGGCCACCTTCTTCGCGTTCTCGATCGCCTCGGCGAGGTCCTCCAGCAGCGGGGCGCACTTGTCGTACGAGTAGACGGGCTCCGTGACGCGCGGGACGACCTGGCCGGCCTTGACGGCGGGCAGTCGCGCCCAAGTCGGCTTGGAGGCGAGGTCCTTGGGCTGGATGGCGGAGCTGCGGTTGTCCATCATGATGACGTCGGCCTTGTACTTGTCGACGTTCTCCCAGCTCAGGGACTCGAACCAGCCGCCCTGGTCGAGCTTGCCGGGCACGACGAGGTTCACGCCGAGCTCCTTGAAGTACAGGGTGTCGGTGGGGCGGGTCGGGGTGGAGACGTAGAACAGGTCGGGGCTGGCGGAGCCGATGAGGACCCTGATCTCCGGCCTGGCCCTGGCGGCGGCGCGCAGCCGGGCCGCGGCCTTCTCGAAGCGGGCCCTGCTGTCGGCGACCTCCTTGGACCTCACGTCGCCGCCGAGGCTCTCGGCCAGCTCCACGTGGCGCTGGAGCACCTTCGGCATGGACCGGTCGGCGGCCCACAGGGCGACGCTCGGGGCCAGCTTGAGGATCTTGTCCTTGGACTCGTCCGGCACGTACCAGAGCGCGTCCTTCTCCCACATGTCGGTGATGAGGACCTCGGGCTGGAGCTTGACGTACTCCTCGATGTCGAACTCGCCCCAGATGTTGCCGATGATCTTGACCTTGTTCACGTCGAGGTCACCGGCCTGGACGTCGGGCTTGCCGTCGGCGGTCTTCGTGGGGCCGAAGACGCCCTTCACCTCGACGCCGAAGTCGTGCAGCGCGGCCGCCGTGCCGGTGAAGGCCACGATGTTCCCCGGGACGGTCTTCGCCTCCGCCACGACCCCGCGGTCGTCGGTGAACCTCCACGGGCCCGACCCCGCCGCGGGGCCCTTGCCGCCCGGCTTCCCGGAGGCGTTCTCCCCGCCGCACGCGGCGAGCGCTGCACCCAGTCCCAGGGCGCCTCCCGCGGCGAGGAGTCCACGGCGGGTCAGGTGGGTGGCTCGGGTGTTGCTGGGCATGGCGGAGTCGCTTTCGTACGGCCGGGTTCCGGCCACCGGTCACGTTCGAAGGTAGGTTAGCCTAACCTCAGCCGCTGTCCAGGGTGCGGTGCCTCCTCCCGCTGTCGGCTCCGTCACGCCGGCGCGGCGGGCGGACCGCGCGCGCCGGACCCGGTCCGGGAGCCCCCGGCGCGCAGGACGCGACGGTTCGCGACGCGCGGCCCCGTTCCCGGCCGGCCCCGTTCCCGGCCGGTGCCGGCGCGGCTGCCGGGGACTTCGCCGGAGGGGCCGGGGCGTCGCGCGACATGCTCCACCGTCCCGGGAAACCGGTGAACCGCTCCTCCTGGACACCGGCCGAACTCCGCGTGACGGCCCGGGGCTTCGACCCGGGGGCCCGGGCCTCCGCGCCGCCGGAACCGGGAGGAGTGGTACGAGGGGCCCTCGCCGGGGCCGGGACGGCCCGAGGCGGCGAGGCGGCCGTCGTACCGCCCGGAGACACGGGGTACGGCTCACGGGGCGACCGGGCGAACGCGCCCGGCCGGCGCACCCGCCGCGGCGGCGGCCGT
>JAAXOU010000069.1 GCA_012396115.1 Streptomyces somaliensis DSM 40738
GGCCGCGGGGGCTGTCCGCCGCGGTGCGGCGGTTGCGCGGGCTCCGGCTCACCGGGCTCGGCGGGGGCCTCTTCGCGTCGGCCGCCATGCTGCTCGTCGGGCTTCTCGACGCGCGGGTGTTCGGCGGTTCACCGCTGGTGTACGGGCTGCTGTTCCTGCCGGTCAGCGCGGTGACCGCGCTCTGGGTGCGGGGAGCGGACCTGCTGTCGGCGCCCATCGGCGTGCCCATCGCGTTCGCCGTCGGGGTGGTGCCGATCGCCGGCGGGGAGGGCGGGGTGGGCGGCCACGCGATGGCCCTGGTGACCGCGCTCGCCGTGCACGCGGGGTGGCTGTACGGCGGGACGCTGGTGGCCGGGGTCATCACCTGCGTGCGGAAGACGCGCCTGATGGGGCGGCGCAGGCGGGCGGCGGCCCAGGTGGCGGCCCGGCGGCGGCCCTGAGCCCGCGCCGCCCCTCGGCGGGAGGACGGGAGTGCGGGTGGCGGCCCCGCGGTGCCGGGGGTGGTACCGCGGGGCCGCCGGCCCGTTCGCCCCGGGAAGGGGCCGGACGGCCGACGGGCCGCCGGGGAGGGATCAGACGGTGGTGACGACCTCGTCGTACTCCAGGCGCGGGGAGCGCGGGTGCCGGGCGCCGTCGACGGGCCGGCCGATGTTGACGATCATCAGCGGGGTGTGGTCGTCGTCCAGGAACTCCTTCTGGACGGCGGCGAAGTCGAAGCCGGTCATCGGGCCGGCCGCGAGGCCCGCCGCGCGGACGCCGACGATGAAGTAGGCGGCCTGGAGCGCGGCGTTCATGGCGGCGGCCGACTCGCGGACCGGGCGCTCGGCGAAGAAGGCGTCCTTGGCCTGCGGGAACGCGGGGAACAGCTTCGGCAGTTCCTCGTGGAACTCGTTGTCGGCGGCGAGGATCGCGACGAGCGGGGCGGCCCCGGTCTTGGCCCGGTTGCCCTCGGCCATCAGCGGGACCAGGCGCCCGCGCGCCTCGGCCGAGCGGACCAGGACGATGCGCAGCGGCGTCTGGTTGAACGCGGTCGGGCCGTACTTGACCAGGTCGTAGATCGCCTTGACCTGCTCCTCGGTCACCGGCTCGTCGGTGAACTCGCTGGCGGTGCGGGCCTCGCGGAACAGCAGGTCCTGTGCGGCGGGATCGAGGACGAGCGACATGGGGCGGTGCCTTCCTGCGTACGGGGATCGGTCCACCGCACGGCGGGGCGCCACGCGGTGGACCCACCGTACGCCGAAATAGATGAAACTTCAACTACTTGCGGAGAGTGCCGCTCCACTCACCGCGCCCCGTCCCGCTCCCCGGCCTCCGCCCCGGGGTCCCCCTCCCGCGCGAGCGCCGCGTCCAGCCGCGCCCTGGCGCCCTCCAGCCAGTGGCGGCAGACCCTGGCCAGCTCCTCCCCGCGCTCCCAGAGCGCCAGCGCCTCCTCCAGCGTCGTCCCGCCCGCCTCCAGGCGGCGCACCACCTCGACCAGTTCGTCGCGCGCCTGCTCGTACCCGATCGCCGCCGTCCCGGCACCCGCCGCGCCGGCCGCCGTGTCCGCCGCCGTGTCCGCCGTCATGTCCTCCGACCTCGCCATGCCCCTCACCCTACGGCCGGGGTCCGACACCGCCGCCGTCCGCGCGCCGCACCGCGAACTCGCCGGCCGCGACCCGCGCCCTCAGCTCCTCGCCGGGGCCCACCTCGTCCGGCGAGCGCACCACCGCGCCGTCCGACCGCCGGAGCACCGCGTACCCCCGCTCCAGGGTGGCCGCCGGCGACAGCGCCACCACCCGCGCGCGCGTGTGGGCGAGCTCGGAGTCGGCCCGGTCCAGCAGGTGCCCCAGTACCCGCCGGCTCCGCGCCAGCAGCGCCTCGATCCGCTCCTCCCGCTCCTCGACCATCCGCCGCGGGTGCTCCATCACCGGCCGGGCCAGCGCGTGCGCCAGCCCGCGCTCCTCCCGCTCCAGCAGCCCGCGCACGCCGCGCAGCGCGCGGTCCCGCAGCGCGCGCACCCGCTCCAGCTCCTCCCGCACGTCCGGGACGACCTTCTTCGCCGCGTCCGTCGGGGTCGCCGCCCGCAGGTCGGCGACGAGGTCCAGCAGCGGCGAGTCCGGTTCGTGCCCGATCGCGGACACCACCGGCGTACGGCAGGCGGCGACCGCCCGCACGAGCTGTTCGTCGGAGAAGGGCAGCAGGTCCTCGACGCTGCCGCCGCCGCGCGCGACGACGATCACATCGACCTCCTCCAGCCCGTCGAGCTCCTGCACCGCCCGCACCACCTGCGGCACCGCGTGGACGCCCTGCACCGCGACGTTGCGCACCTCGAAGCGGACCGCCGGCCAGCGGCGCCGCGCCACCTCCAGCACGTCCCGCTCGGCGGCCGACGCCCGGCCGCACACCAGGCCGACCAGCCGCGGCAGGAAGGGCAGGGGGCGCTTGAGCTCCGCCGCGAACAGCCCCTCCGCGGCCAGTGACCGCCGCAACCGCTCCAGACGGGCCAACAGCTCCCCGACGCCCACCGGCCGCACCTCCGCGGCCCTCAGCGACAGCTGGCCGCGCGGCCCGTACCACTCCGGCTTGGCGTGCACCACGACCCGGGCGCCCTCGGACACCACGTCCGCCACCGCGTCGAACACCCGGCGGTAGCAGGTCACGCTCACCGACACGTCCTGGGACGGGTCGCGCAGCGTCATGAACACCACCCCGGCGCCCGGCCGCCGCGACAACTGCGTGATCTGGCCCTCCACCCAGACGGCGCCGAGCCGGTCGATCCACTCCCCGATGAGCCGGGACACCCGGCCGACGGGCAGCGGGGCTTCGGCGGACGTAGTCAGTGCCATACGGGGAGCGTACGCGCCGCCGCCGACAACCCGCCGCGCCCGCCCGCGCCGCGTCCCCGACCGGTCCGCCCGCGGCGGATCCCCGGCCGTCCGCCCGCCCTTACGATGGGGGCATGACTCCTACGTCTCCCGCCCGCCGGGTCCTCCTCGCCGCCCCGCGCGGCTACTGCGCGGGCGTGGACCGCGCAGTGATCGCCGTCGAGAAGGCGCTGGAGCAGTACGGCGCGCCGATCTACGTGCGGCACGAGATCGTCCACAACAAGTACGTCGTGCAGACCCTGGAGAAGAAGGGCGCGATCTTCGTCGAGGAGACCCACGAGGTGCCCGAGGGCTCCATCGTGATGTTCTCCGCGCACGGCGTCGCCCCGGTCGTCCACGAGGAGGCGGCCGAGCGCAGGCTCGCGACGATCGACGCGACGTGCCCGCTGGTCACCAAGGTCCACAAGGAGGCCGTGCGGTTCGCCCAGGAGGACTACGACATCCTCCTCATCGGCCACGAGGGGCACGAGGAGGTCATCGGCACGTCCGGCGAGGCGCCCGACCACATCCAGCTGGTCGACGGCCCCGGTGACGTGGCGGGGGTCGAGGTGCGCGACCCGTCGAAGGTCGTCTGGCTGTCGCAGACCACGCTGTCGGTCGACGAGACGATGGAGACGGTCGGCGCGCTGAAGGAGAAGTTCCCGCTGCTGGTCTCGCCGCCGAGCGACGACATCTGCTACGCCACGCAGAACCGCCAGCTCGCCGTGAAGCAGATGGGCGCCGAGTCGGACCTGGTCATCGTGGTCGGCTCGCGCAACTCGTCGAACTCCAAGCGCCTCGTCGAGGTGGCCGAACTGGCCGGCGCCCGCGCCGCGTACCTGGTCGACTTCGCCGACGAGATCGACGAGGCGTGGCTGGAGGGCGTGTCCACGGTCGGCGTCACCTCCGGCGCCTCGGTGCCCGAGGTGCTGGTCGAGGGCGTCCTGGAGTGGCTGTCGCAGCGCGGCTTCGAGGACGTGGAGATCGTGAAGGCGGCGGAGGAGTCCATCACCTTCTCGCTGCCGAAGGAGCTCCGCCGCGACCTGCGCGCCGAGGCCGCCGCGCTGGCGGAGGAGTAGGCCCTCCCCGGGGGCCGCCGGTTGCGCGGTCCTCACGGTACGTCCCGTCCGCGCGCCGTAACGTGTGCCCATGAACGTCTTCGGAGTGGACATCGGCGGGTCGGGGATCAAGGGCGCTCCCGTGGACCTGGAGCGCGGCGATCTGGCCGAACCCCGCCACAGGGTACTGACCCCGCGGCCCGCGACACCGTCCGACGTCGCGGGCCGCGTCGCGGAGGTCGTGGCGCACTTCGGCTGGTCGGGACCGGTCGGGGTGACCTTCCCCGGCGTGGTGACGGGTTCGACGATCCGTACGGCCGCCAACGTCGACAAGGGCTGGATCGGCGTGGACGCCGCGGTGCTGCTGGGCGAGCGGCTCGGTGGGCTGCCGGTGACGGTGCTGAACGACGCGGACGCGGCGGGCCTCGCCGAGATGACGCACGGCGCGGGCCGGGGCCGCACCGGCACGGTGGTCGTGCTGACGTTCGGCACGGGCATCGGCAGCGCCCTCTTCACCGGCGGCCGGCTGGTGCCCAACACCGAGCTGGGCCACCTGGAGCTGAACGGCGGGGAGGCGGAGGCGCGGGCGTCGACGAAGGCCAAGGAGGACGAGGACCTCGACTGGCGGGAGTGGGCGCACCGGGTGCGGGAGTACCTCGCCCACCTGGAGATGCTCTTCTCGCCGGAGCTGTTCGTCGTGGGCGGCGGGGTGAGCCGCAAGGCCGAGAGGTTCCTGCCGCTGCTCGACGGCGTACGGGCGGAGGTCGTTCCGGCCCAACTGCAGAACAACGCCGGGATCGTGGGCGCGGCGATGGCCGCGGCCGCCCGCTAGCCGCGCCGGCGCGGCGCCCGGACGGCGGGCGCCGCGCCCCGGCTCAGCCCTTCCCCGCCGCGGGCTTCTCCTCCGCCGCGGACTCCCCCGGCGCAGGCTTCCCCGGCGCTGCGGTCTGCCCCGGTGCGGTCTCTCCTGCCGCGTCCGTGCCCGTCCGGAGCGCCGCGGCCATCTGTCCCAGCCGCTCGAAGGACGCCGTGCCGGTGACCACCGTCGTCACGCCCTCCCCGCGCAGCACCAGGGCGTCGTACTTGGGGCCCTCCCAGCGCTCCCAGGTCCGCCCCCCGACCCGCTGCACCCTGCCGGTGTCCCGCGCGTCGTGGGTGACCCTGACCGCGTGCTCCACCGGGGAGTCGGTGGACTGCTCCACGGCGACGTACTCGCGCTCCGGCGTCAGGAAGCCCAGGTGCCAGGCGTCGGCCCCCTCGCGGTCGTACGAGACCGACGTGGGCCGCCAGCCGGCGCCCAGGTCCCGGGGCGCCGCGACCGGGTACGGGGCGGCGCGCTGGGCCGTCACCAGCTCGACGCGGTAGTCGACCGGCTTGAGCGGGTCCGCCGTGTCGTCGTGCGGGACGAAGAGGTAGATCACTCCGGCCGCGGCGCAGATCACCGCCATCGACTGGAACATCCCGCGCACTGTCTGCTTGCCTCGCATACCTGCCACCCCCCCATCGTCGCACCCGGGCCCCCCGCTCATACGTGGGCCCCTCTGCTCAGTTTGTCGACGTACCGATAGAGTCGCAGCACCGTCTTCACCACCGGCCGTCGCCGTACAGAAAGGTGCGCTCCGATGACCGAGCATCATCTGCCGTCCGAGCTCGAGGTGTCCCCCGAGGCTCCCGACCGCAACCTCGCCCTGGAGCTGGTCCGGGTCACGGAGGCCGCCGCGATGGCGGCCGGCCGCTGGGTCGGCCGCGGTGACAAGAACGGCGCCGACGGCGCGGCCGTGCGCGCGATGCGCACCCTCGTCTCCACCGTGTCGATGAACGGCGTGGTCGTCATCGGCGAGGGCGAGAAGGACGAGGCCCCGATGCTGTTCAACGGCGAGCGGGTCGGCGACGGTACCGGCGCCGAGTGCGACATCGCCGTGGACCCGATCGACGGCACCACGCTCACCGCGAAGGGCATGCCCAACGCGATCGCCGTGCTGGCCGCCGCCGACCGCGGCGCCATGTTCGACCCGTCCGCGGTGTTCTACATGGACAAGCTGGTCACCGGGCCCGACGCGGCCGACTTCGTGGACATCGACGCGCCCGTGGCGGTGAACATCCGCCGCGTCGCCAAGGCGAAGAACTCCACGCCCGAGGACGTCACCGTCGTCATCCTGGACCGGCCGCGCCACGAGGGCGTCGTCCGCGAGATCCGCGAGACGGGCGCCCGGATCAGGTTCATCTCGGACGGCGACGTGGCCGGCTCCATCATGGCCGTGCGCGAGGGCACCGGCGTGGACATGCTGATGGGCATCGGCGGCACGCCCGAGGGCATCATCAGCGCCTGCGCCATCAAGTGCCTGGGCGGCATCATCCAGGGCAAGCTGTGGCCGAAGGACGACGCGGAGCGGCAGCGCGCCCTGGACGCGGGCCACGACCTGGACCGCGTGCTGTCCACGGAGGACCTGGTCCGCGGCGACAACGTCTTCTTCGTGGCGACCGGCATCACCGACGGCGAGCTGCTGCGCGGCGTCCGCTACCGCTCGGAGACGGCGACGACCTCGTCGCTCGTGATGCGTTCGAAGTCCGGCACGATCCGGCAGATCGACTCGACGCACCGGCTGTCGAAGCTGCGCGCGTACAGCAAGATCGACTTCGACCGGGCGAAGTGACCGCGGGGCCCGGCCCGCGACCGCCCTCCACGGGGCGTCGCCGGCCGGGCCCGCGGGGCGGCGGTACGAGGAGGGGCGCTCCCCCGTAGTGGGAGCGCCCCTCCTCGTACGAGCCGTGCCGCGGTCCGCCGCGCCGTCCGTGCCCCGGCCGGGCGGTCAGCCGGCGGCGGCGATCCGCCGGTCGGCCGACGCGGCCTTCTTCAACTCCACCTCGCGGCGCCGGCGGCGGGCCAGCGCCACCCGGCGCTCGGCGGCGGTCAGGCCGCCCCACACGCCGTACGGCTCGGGCTGGAGCAGGGCGTGCTCGCGGCACTCGACCATCACGGGGCAGCGGGCGCAGACCCGCTTGGCGGCCTCCTCGCGGGCGAGCCGCGCGGCCGTGGGCTCCTTCGACGGGGCGAAGAAGAGCCCCGCCTCGTCACGGCGGCACACCGCCTCCGCGTGCCAGGGCCCCGCCTCGTCCTGCCGCGCCGGGACGCGCTGGGACGGGACGGCGGCGATCTGCAGGGGCTGATGCGGCAGTTGCAGCACGGTCTACTCCTGACGACGGCTACGCGGGCGAGAGAGGCGACGCAGCAAGGCTTACCCGCCGTGCGCACGCCTATGCACCGCGTCGCACGAGCTTCCAGGGCGCGGAACGGACCGCGGCCGAAAACCGACGGTCCACGGACCGTTCCGGGGGCCTTCCCGGGGCTTTCCCGGAGGCGTCCGCCGGGCCCCCCGTGGAGGCTCGCCCCCGGCCGGAGCGGGGGCGGCCCCACCTCGCGGACCGGGGCGTCCGCCGACGTTCTACGCTTGTGGCGCGTCGCCGAGGGAGGCCGCGCCGCTGCCCGTCTAACGAGGAATGGCCGTCATGCCAGAGTTTGCGTACTCCGATCTGCTCCCCCTGGGAGGGGACACCACGCCCTACCGCCTGGTGACCTCGGAAGGGGTCTCCACCTTCGAGGCCGACGGGCGGACCTTCCTCAAGGTGGAGCCGGAGGCGCTGCGCAGGCTGGCCGAGGAGGCGATCCACGACATCCAGCACTACCTGCGCCCCGCGCACCTCGCGCAGCTCCGGAAGATCGTCGACGACCCGGAGGCGTCGGCGAACGACAAGTTCGTGGCGCTGGACCTGCTGAAGAACGCCAACATCGCCGCCGCCGGCGTCCTGCCCATGTGCCAGGACACGGGCACGGCGATCGTCATGGGCAAGCGCGGCCAGAACGTGCTGACCGGGGGCCGCGACGAGGAGGCCCTGTCGCGCGGCGTCTTCGACGCGTACACCAGGCTCAACCTGCGGTACTCGCAGATGGCGCCGCTGACGATGTGGGAGGAGAGGAACACCGGCTCCAACCTCCCGGCGCAGATCGAGCTGTACGCGACCGACGGCGACGCGTACAAGTTCCTGTTCATGGCGAAGGGCGGCGGCTCCGCCAACAAGTCGTTCCTCTACCAGGAGACGAAGGCCGTCCTGAACGAGGCCTCCATGATGAGGTTCCTGGAGGAGAAGATCCGCTCCCTCGGCACGGCCGCCTGCCCGCCGTACCACCTGGCGATCGTCGTGGGCGGCACGTCCGCCGAGTACGCGCTGAAGACCGCCAAGTACGCCTCCGCGCACTACCTGGACGGGCTGCCGGAGGAGGGCTCGGTCCTCGGCCACGGCTTCCGCGACAGGGAGCTGGAGGAGAAGGTCTTCGAGCTGACGCAGCGGATCGGCATCGGCGCGCAGTTCGGCGGCAAGTACTTCTGCCACGACGTGCGCGTGGTGCGCCTGCCCCGGCACGGCGCGTCCTGCCCGGTCGCCATCGCGGTGTCCTGCTCGGCCGACCGCCAGGCCGTCGCGAAGATCACCGCCGAGGGCGTCTTCCTGGAGCGGTTGGAGACCGACCCGGCGCGCTTCCTGCCGGACACCACCGACGAGCAGCTCGCCGAGGAGGGCGACGTCGTCAGGATCGACCTGAACCGGCCGATGGACGACATCCTGGCCGAGCTGACCAAGTACCCGGTCAGGACCCGGCTGTCGCTGACCGGGCCGCTGGTCGTGGCGCGCGACATCGCGCACGCCAAGATCAAGGAGCGGCTGGACGCGGGCGAGGAGATGCCGCAGTACCTGAAGGACCACCCGGTGTACTACGCGGGCCCGGCGAAGACCCCCGAGGGGTACGCCTCCGGGTCGTTCGGGCCGACGACGGCCGGGCGCATGGACTCGTACGTGGAGCAGTTCCAGGCGGCGGGCGGCTCGAAGGTGATGCTGGCCAAGGGCAACCGGTCGCAGGCGGTGACCGACGCGTGCGCCGCGCACGGCGGCTTCTACCTGGGCTCCATCGGCGGCCCGGCGGCCCGGCTGGCGCAGGACTGCATCAGGAAGGTCGAGGTCGTCGAGTACGAGGAGCTCGGCATGGAGGCGGTCTGGAGGATCGAGGTCGAGGACTTCCCGGCGTTCGTCGTGGTGGACGACAAGGGCAACGACTTCTTCAGGGACCCGGCGCCCGCGCCGACGTTCACGTCGATCCCGGTGCGCGGCCCCGGCCCGGCCTGAGCGCGGCCCCGGCCCGGCCCGTACGGCGGGGCGGGGCGGGCCCCGGGTCTCGGCGCGGCGTCCCGGCCCGCGGGCGGTGCCGCCGCGGGCGGCGTCCGGGGTTCCGTCCGGCGTCCGCCAGGGCGCCTCCTGGAAGTGCGGCCGCCCGCGGTCTTCACTGATCGGCGGGGCACGGGGAAACAGGACTGACGAGACGACTGGACGACTCCTGCGGAGGTCGGGCGATGGCGGACACGAGCGGACTGGGCGGCGGCACCGGTGGCGGGAGCGACGGCGGCCACCGGATCGAGCACGACTCCATGGGCGAGGTGCGGGTCCCCGTACACGCCAAGTGGCGGGCGCAGACGCAGCGGGCGGTGGAGAACTTCCCCGTCTCGGGGCAGCGCCTGGAGCGGGCCCACATCGCGGCCCTGGCGCGGGTCAAGGCGGCGGCGGCCAAGGTCAACGCGGAACTGGGCGTCCTGGACCCGGAGATCGCGGAGGCGGTGCGGGCGGCCGCGGCGGAGGTCGCGGAGGGCCGGTGGGACGACCACTTCCCGGTGGACGTCTTCCAGACCGGTTCGGGCACCTCGTCCAACATGAACATGAACGAGGTCCTCGCCACCCTCGCGACCGAGCGGCTCGGCGGCCGTCCCGTCCATCCCAACGACCACGTCAACGCCTCCCAGTCGTCGAACGACGTGTTCCCGTCGTCCATCCACATCGCGGCGACCGCCGCCGTGACCGGCGACCTCGTCCCAGCCCTCGACCACCTGGCCGCCGCCCTGGAGCGGAAATCGGCCGAATTCGCCGAGGTGGTCAAGTCGGGGCGGACGCACCTGATGGACGCCACCCCGGTGACGCTCGGTCAGGAGTTCGGCGGCTACGCGGCGCAGGTGCGGTACGGGGTGGAGCGGCTGCGGGCCGCGCTGCCGCGCCTCGCGGAGCTGCCGCTGGGCGGCACGGCGGTCGGCACGGGCATCAACACCCCGCCCGGCTTCTCCGCCGCCGTCATCGCGGAGGTGGCGCGGGAGACCGGGCTGCCGCTGACCGAGGCCCGCGACCACTTCGAGGCGCAGGGGGCGCGGGACGGGCTGGTCGAGACGTCGGGCCAGCTCCGCACAGTCGCCGTCTCCCTCACCAAGATCGCCAACGATCTGCGGTGGATGGCGTCCGGGCCGCGCACCGGTCTGGCCGAGATCAACCTGCCGGACCTCCAGCCCGGCTCCTCCATCATGCCCGGGAAGGTGAACCCGGTGGTCCCGGAGGCGGTCCTGATGGTCGCCGCGCAGGTCGTCGGCAACGACGCCACGGTGGCGGCGGCCGGCGCCGCCGGGAACTTCGAGCTCAACGTGATGCTCCCGGTCATGGCGAAGAACCTGCTGGAGTCGGTCCGGCTCCTCGCCAACGCCTCGCGGCTCCTCGCGGACCGCACGGTCGACGGGATCACCGCCAACGCCGAGCGGGCCCGCGAGTACGCCGAGTCCTCCCCGTCCGTGGTGACCCCGCTCAACCGGTACATCGGGTACGAGGAGGCGGCGAAGGTCGCCAAGCGGTCGCTGGCCGAACGGAAGACGATCCGCGAGGTGGTCCTGGAGTCCGGGTACGTGGAGCGGGGCGACCTGACGCTCGAACAGCTGGACGAGGCGCTCGACGTCCTGCGGATGACCCGCCCCTGACCACGGCCTTCCCGCGTACCGCCGCTGACCTGCGGGGCGGCGGCGGCCGGGGCGTCCGCGGTCCGCCGCGGATCGCGGACGCGCGGCCCGGCGCGGCCCTAGGATCTGCACATGACAGTGGATACGGCGGGTTCGGCGCGGGAGGCAGGGACGGCACCGGCGGCGGAGGCCCCGCCGGCGGGAGGGGCGGACGGCCCGCGCTGGGCGCCGGGCGACCGGATCCTGTGGCGGTACCGGGACAACGGCGACGGCCACGTCCACATCTGCCGCCCCGTGACCGTCGTCCGGGACACCCCCGACCTGCTCGCCGTCTGGATGGCGCCCGGCACCGAGTGCGTCAAGCCCGTGCTGGCGGACGGCACGCCGGTCCACGAGGAGCCGCTCGCCACCCGCTACACCGCGCCGCGCACCACCGCGCGCACCCGGTGGTCCGGCATGGGCGTGCTGAAGCTGGCCCGCCCGGCCGACCCCTGGTCGGTGTGGCTGTTCTGGGCGGACGGCTGGGAGTTCCGCAGCTGGTACGTGAACCTGGAGTCGCCGCGCGTGCGGTGGTCCGGCGGCGTCGACTCCGAGGACCACTTCCTCGACATCTCCGTCTACCCCGACCGCAGTTGGCTGTGGCGGGACGAGGACGAGTTCGCGCAGGCGCAGCGCGCCGGCCTCGTGGACGCCGCCCTGGCCCGGCGGGTACGGGAGGCGGGCGACGCGGCCGTCGAGGTGATCAGGGCGTGGGGGGCACCCTTCTCGGACGGCTGGGAGGACTGGCGCCCGGACCCGCGCTGGGCGGTTCCGGAGCTGCCGGCCGACTGGGACCGCGGTCCGACCCGCGCGGCACCGTGAGACTCTTGATACACCCCCGGGGGATAACCGTAGGATCGTCCTCCGCCGGACGGCCGCTCCGGCCCATGGCAGCAACGGCGCAGCAGTGGAAACGAACTGACCGTGAGTCACCTAAGAGGGGGGTGGGCCGTGCCCGAGGCGCGCACGGTTCCGCCGTCCCCTGTCGACGGCGCGCTCGGAGCGGGTATAGCGCCTGACAGAGCGATTGCATCGCCCAACCGGCCCGGACGGACGGAATCCCACGCGTGACGGAGCATCCCACCTCCCACGAAGGCCGGCAGCCGCTCGCTGCCCAGCCCCAGGAACGCACCCGGCTCCGGCAGGAGGCCCCCGGGCCCGCCGACGACCCCGTCGCGGCCGCGCCCGCGCACGGCAGGCCGCACCCGGGCGGCTCCCCCGTGCCCTCCCAGCCCGGCCCGCCGGCCCCGGCGGACGCCCCGGGCACCGCGAACGCGGCCCTGGGGGCGTCCCGGGCGGCCCACGCCGCGTCCGCGGTCCGCGAGGCGGCGGGCGCCTCCGCGCACGGCGAGGCGCGGGCGAGGGCGCGTGCGGACGCCGTGCCCGAACGTTCCGGCACCGACCCGGTGCGGGCGCCGGCGGAGGGCGCCGCGGCCGTCACCGGGCCTGCGGAGGGCCCTTCGGCGGCCGTCGCCGGCCCGCCGCAGGACCTGGCGGGCACCGCCCGCCGGGAGGGCGACCGGCTGCGGTTCGTGGGCGCCGCGACGCGGCGGATCGCGCGCGGCATCGACCTGGACGAGATCGTGCTGGGCCTGTGCCGGGCCACCGTGCCGACGTTCGCCGACGCGATCCTGGTGTACCTGCGCGATCCGCTGCCGGTCGGCGACGAGCGGCCCGTGGAGCCGTTCGTGCTGCGGCTGCGCCGTACGGACCGGCTGCGTTCGACGGAGGACGACCCCGGCGACCTGGGCCTGCTGACGGCCGGGCCGGTGGTGGCGCCGGACGCCGAGCAGGGCGCCGCCGCGGAGCTGTGCCGGGTCCGGTCCGGCGGGCACCTCGCGGAGGTGCTGCGCGGGGTGCGGCCGGTGTTCGGCGACTCCGAGGCCGCCCGGGCGGCGCTGCCGGAGCTGCTCGGCGAGGGGCGGTGCGTGCCCTCGGGGTACCGGGCGATCCTCGCGCCGCTGCGGGGCCGCCGCCGGGTGATCGGCGCCGCGGTGTTCCTGCGCAGCCCCGACCGCTCGCCCTTCGAGCCGAACGACCTGCTGGTCGCGGCGCAGCTGGCGACCCACACGGCGCTCGGCATCGACAAGGCGGTGCTGTACGGGCGCGAGGCGTACATCGCCGACGAGCTCCAGCGGACGATGCTCCCGGAGAACCTGCCGCAGCCGACCGGTGTGCGGCTGGCCTCCCGCTACCTGCCGGCCGCCGAGACCGCCCGGGTCGGCGGCGACTGGTACGACGCGATCCCGCTGCCCGGCAGCCGGGTCGCCCTCGTCGTGGGCGACGTCATGGGCCACTCCATGACCTCCGCCGCGATCATGGGGCAGCTGCGGACCACGGCGCAGACGCTCGCCGGGCTCGACCTGCCGCCGCAGGAGGTGCTGCACCACCTGGACGAGCAGGCGCAGCGGCTCGGCGAGAACCGCATGGCGACCTGCCTGTACGCGGTGTACGACCCGGTCGCGCACCGCATCACCATCGCCAACGCCGGCCATCCGCCGCCGGTCCTGCTCCACCTCGGCGGCCGGGCGGAGGTGCTGCGGGTCCCCTCGGGCGCGCCGATCGGCGTGGGCGGCGTGGACTTCGAGGCGGTGGAGCTCGGCGCCCCGGCGGGCGCGACGCTGCTGCTGTACACCGACGGGCTCGTCGAGTCGCGGCTGCGGGACGTGTGGACCGGGATCGAGCAGCTGCGCGAGCGGCTCGCGGCGACCGCGCGGCTGACCGGCGTGGACCACCCGCCGCCGCTGGAGGCGCTCTGCGACGACGTGCTCGACATGCTCGGGCCCGGCGACCGGGACGACGACATCGCGCTGCTGGCGGCCCGGTTCGACGGGATAACGCCGAGCGACGTGGCGTACTGGTTCCTGGACCCGGAGGACGCCGCGCCGGGCCGGGCCCGCCGACTGGTCCGCAGGGCGCTGGAGCGCTGGGGCCTGGAGGAACTCAACGACTCGGTGGAGCTGCTGGTCAGCGAGGTCGTCACCAACGCCGTGCGGTACGCCTCGCGGCCGGTGACGCTGCGGCTGCTGCGGACGGAGGTGCTGCGCTGCGAGGTGGGCGACGACTCCCCCCAGCTGCCGCGGCAGCGCCGGGCGCGCGACACCGACGAGGGCGGACGCGGCCTGTTCCTGGTCAACCGGCTGGCGCGCCGGTGGGGCGCGACGCGGCTGTCGACCGGCAAGGTCGTCTGGTTCGAACTGCCGACGCGGGCCTGAGGCCCACCGCGGAACGCGGGGAGGACGGGGACCGGGTGGGCGACGGCGTCGGCCGGTCCTCCGACGGGCTCGGCGCGGACGGGGTGCCGCTCGGCGCGCTGGGGGAGGGCGTGCCCGACGGCTCCTGCGAGGCGTCGGGCGACGGGGACGGCGAGGCGCTCCGGGAGGGCTGGGCGGTGGGCTTCGGCGCGGGGTCGTAGGACTCCAGGACGTCCAGGTCGAACCGCGCGTCGGAGCCGCCGCCCAGGGCGTCCAGCGTGTAGTCGGCCCAGATGCGGGCGGGGAAGCCGCCGCCGCTGGCCCGGCCCGAGTCGGCCGTACCGGTCAGGGTGACCTGGGTGCCCTTCTCGGCGTCCTCGCCGAACAGGGCGACCACGGTGACCAACTCGGGCGTGTACCCGGCGAACCAGGCCGACTTGTTGTTCTCGGAGGTGCCGGTCTTGCCGGCCGCCTGGTACGCGGGGGTGTTGGCCTCGTGGCCGGAGCCGTTCGTGACGACGCCGGTCAGGACCGAGGTGACCGTGTCGGCGGTCTGGCGGGCGACGACCTGCGCGCCGATCGGGTCGGGCAGCTCGACCGTGCGGTCCTCGTGCTCCGCGGACCTCACGATCGCCGGGGTGACCTTCTTGCCGTGGTTGTCGAGCGTGGCGTACACGCCGGCCATGTCCCAGGTGGAGGCGCCCATGGTGCCCAGCGTCATCGCGGGCTGTTCGACGAACCCGTCGGTGTCCTTCATGCCCAGGGCGAGGGCGGTCTTCTTCGCCTTGCCGGGGCCGACGTCGACGATCATCTGGGCGAAGACCGAGTTGATCGACTTGTTCATGGCCTCCTGGACGGTGACCTCGCCGTAGCTGTAGTCGTCCAGGTTCTCCGGGGCGAAGGGGGTGTCGCCGCCCTCGACGGGACGCCCGCTGGTGCCGTCGTAGCGGGTGTTGACGCCGATCCGCCGGCCGTCCTGCGTCCTGGACCCGTTCTCCAGGGCGGAGGCGAGGACGAGGGGCTTGAACGTCGAGGCGGGCTGGTAGTCGCGCCGGGTGGCGTTGGACATCCAGTGCTCGGTGGCGCCGACACCGCCGTACAGGGCGACGACGTGCCCGGTCTTGGGGTCGACGGAGGTCGCGCCGGCCTGGACGGTGGAGTCGACCTCGTCGCCCTCGCGGTCGAGCTGGCTCTCCAGCTGCGCGTCGACCGCCTCGACCAGCTCCCTCTGGCGCTTCTTGTCGATGTTGAGGGTGATGGTCCAGCCGCCGGCCCTGATGTCCTCCTCCTTGACGCCCCGGTCGACCAGCTCCTGGTTGGCGGCCTCGACCAGGTAACCGGTCTGGCCCCCCATGCCGGGAGCGGGCTTGGGCCTCTGGGGGACGGGGAACGTCATCCGGGCGCGCTCGGCCGGGTCGAGCCAGCTCTCCCCGACCATGTTGTCCAGGACGTAGTTCCAGCGTTCGGTGACGAGCTTGCGGCCGGTGGCCGACGCGGACGTCCAGTCGTACTGGCTGGGCGCCTGGAGCAGCGCGGCGAGGTAGGCGCCCTGCTCGACGGTCAGCTTCTCGGCGTCGACGCCGTAGTACGCCTGCGCCGCGGCCTGTATGCCGTACGCGCTGCGGCCGTAGTAGCTGGTGTTGAGGTAGCCGGCGAGGATCTCGTCCTTGCTCTGGCGCTGGTCGACCTTGAGGGAGATCACCAGTTCCCGGAGCTTCCGGGTGACGGTCTGGCTCTGGTCCAGGTAGTAGTTCTTGACGTACTGCTGGGTGATGGTCGAGCCGCCCTGCTTGCCCTTGCCGGTCAGGGTGTTGACCAGGCCCCGGAGCGTCCCCTTGAGGTCGACGCCGGAGTCCTCGTAGAAGGTCTTGTTCTCGGCCGCGACGAACGCCTTCTCGACCGGGTCGGGGATCTTGTCGAGGCCGACGATGGACCGGTTGACCTTGCCGCTGCGGGTGAGGACCGAGCCGTCGGAGTACTTGTAGACGTTGCTCTGCAGCTCCGCCTCGGCGTTGGCGGTGGGCACGGGGACGAGCAGGTAGGCGGCGTAGAGGCCGCCCAGGAGGAGCAGGCAGAACACGGAGAACGTGCCCAGCAGCCTCCGCCAGGTGAGGAAGCGGCGTATGCCCCCGCTCCCCTGCGCCCGGCGCGCCCCGCGCTGCCGGGACCGTCGCGCCTTCGCTCGGCCCATGGCTCCGTCGCTCCCGTCGGTCGGTGTTCGTCCGTCGTGTTCCGGGTGCCCGTGTCCGGATCAGCTCAGCAAGCTAACCCGCCGCGGCCGACGGAGACCAACGGATCCCGTCTTTTCCGAACGTGACAATCAGCACCCGCCCCCGAGGAAGGGACTCCCAGGGGGTGGACGAGGTTGCGGAAGGCGTTAAAGTGATATCACTTTGCTGTACCGGAGAGAGCACAGAGCGGGGGAGCCGTGTCCACGAACACGAGCACGAACACGAGCACGAGCGCGGTCGCGTCCGGCGGCCGGACGGAGGACGCGGCGGTGCCGGGGGCGCCGCGGCCGCGGGTGCGGGAGTTCACGGCGCGCAGCGTCGGCGGCGGGCCGGCGCTGCTGGCGGGCCTGGTCGGGCTCGCGGCGGGGGTGTGCCTCGTCGTCGCGGGGACGGCGGTCGCCGAGGGGACGCCGGCGGCCGCGCGGGTCGGGCTGATCGCGGTGGGCGCCCTGGTGGGACTGGGGGCGCTGCTGGCGATGTGCGGGCTCAACACGGTGGCGCCCGGCGAGGCCCGGGTCGTCCAGCTGTTCGGCCGCTACCGGGGCACGGTCCGCGCGGACGGGCTGCGCTGGGTGAACCCGCTGACGTCGCGGGTGGCGGTCTCCACCCGCGTGCGGAACCACGAGACGGCCGTCCTGAAGGTCAACGACGCGTACGGCAACCCGATCGAGCTGGCCGCGGTCGTCGTGTGGCGGGTGGAGGACACCGCACGGGCCATGTTCGAGGTGGACGACTTCGAGCGGTTCGTCTCCACGCAGACGGAGGCGGCGGTACGGCACATCGCGATCGAGTACCCCTACGACTCGCACGACGAGCGGGGCCTGTCGCTGCGCGGTGACGCCGAGGAGATCACCGAGAAGCTCGCGGCCGAGCTCCAGGAGCGCGTGGACGCGGCGGGCGTCCGCGTCGTCGAGTCGCGCTTCACGCACCTCGCGTACGCTCCGGAGATCGCCTCGGCGATGCTCCAGCGGCAGCAGGCCGGGGCGATGGTGGCGGCCCGCCGGGAGATCGTGGAGGGCGCGGTCGGCATGGTCGAGGCCGCGCTGGACCGGATCGCGGAGCGCGACATAGTGGAACTGGACCCCGAGCGGAAGGCCGCCATGGTCTCCAACCTGATGGTGGTGCTGTGCGGTGACCGCTCCGCCCAGCCGGTCGTCAACACGGGCACGCTCTACCAGTGACCGCCCGCCGCGAGCGCAAGCAGGTGCTCCTGCGCCTCGACCCGGCGGTGTACGAGGCGCTGGCGCGCTGGGCCTCCGACGAGCTGCGCAGCGCGAACTCGCAGATCGAGTTCCTGCTGCGCCGGGCGCTGGACGAGGCGGGCAGGCTGCCGTCCGCCCCGGCGCCCCTCCCCCGCCGCGGCCGGCCGCCCCGGCGGCCGCCGGAGGACCGGGCCGGGGAGGAGGGCGGGGCC